>JBIKVM010000127.1:0-8829 GCA_044356825.1 Limisphaerales bacterium | reverse complement strand
GGGGGGCGCTGCCCCCGGACCCCCGGGGTATTTGCCCCAAGATGAGGGAGGCGGGGGGGCGGCGGGAAAGGGAGGCGGGCCCGGTGCTCGGCCGGACCTTGCGCGGCCCGAGCGGATGGTTCAAGAGGGGGGCGATTTTCCAAGCCCCGTGGATCCGCCATGACCGACGCCGCTGCCAGACCTACCGAGGAGATCGTCGTGCGCGACGTCTTCGGGATCGACACCGACATGAAGGTCAGGGGCTTCGCCGACGGGGGCGCGCGGGTGCCCGAGATCGATCCGACCTACAAGTTCGATCCCGACACGACGCTCGCGATCCTGGCGGGGTTCGCCTACAATCGCCGGGTGATGATCCAGGGCTATCACGGCACCGGCAAGTCGACCCATATCGAGCAGGTGGCGGCGCGGCTCAACTGGCCCTGCGTGCGGGTGAACCTCGACAGCCACATCAGCCGGATCGACCTGATCGGCAAGGATGCGATCCGGCTGGTCGAGGGCAAGCAGGTGACGGTGTTCCAGGAGGGGATCCTGCCCTGGGCGCTGCGCAACCCCTGCGCGATCGTCTTCGACGAATACGACGCGGGGCGGGCGGATGTGATGTTCGTGATCCAGCGCGTGCTCGAGACGGACGGCAAGCTCACGCTGCTCGACCAGAACGAGGTGATCACGCCGCACCCGTCGTTCCGGCTCTTTGCCACCGCGAACACCGTGGGGCTCGGCGACACCACGGGACTCTATCACGGGACGCAGCAGATCAACCAGGGGCAGATGGACCGCTGGAGCCTGGTCGCGACGCTCAACTATCTCAGCCATGACGCGGAGGTGGCGATCGTGCTCTCGAAGGCGCCGCAGTACAACACGGCCGAGGGGCGGCGGACGATCGGGCAGATGGTGACGGTCGCGGACCTCACGCGCACGGCCTTCATGAACGGCGATCTCTCGACGGTGATGAGCCCGCGCACGGTCATCGCCTGGGCGCAGAACGCGCTCATCTTCCGCAATGTGGGCTATGCGTTCCGGCTCACCTTCCTCAACAAGTGCGACGAGCTCGAGCGGCAGACGGTGGCGGAGTTCTATCAGCGGCTCTTTGCCGAGGAGCTGCCCGAGAGCGCCGCGAGCAAGGCGATGCGCTGAGGCCCCGAGCCGCGAGGGAGGGGCATGAAGCCCGCCGACAACCCAGCCGATCCCTTCAAGAAGGCGCTCGCCGAGGCGACGAAGACGCTTGCGGGCGACGGCGAGGTGAGCGTCACCTTCTCGGTCGATCCGCCGGGGATGTCGGCCGACACCATCCGCCTGCCGCAGGTCAGCCGGCGGATGACGCGCGAGGAGGTGCTGCTTGCGCGCGGGACGGCCGATGCGCTGGCGCTGAAGCGGCGCCACCACGACGGCGCGACCTTTGCCCGCTATGCCCCGCAGGGCGCGCTCGCGCGCGAGATCTACGAGGCGATGGAGACGGCGCGCTGCGAGGCGATCGGGGCGCGCACCATGCCGGGCACCGCCGGCAACATCGATGCGCGCATCGCGCATGAGGCCGAGCGCAAGGGCTATGGCCAGGCGGCCCAGGCGGCCGATGTGCCGCTGCCGGTCGCGGCGGGATACCTCGTGCGCCAGATCGCGACGGGGCGGGCGCTGCCGGCGGGGGCGCAGAAGGCGGCCGAGCTGTGGCGCGGCTTCGTCGAGGCGCAGGCGGGCGGGACGCTCGAGGGGGTGGATGGCGCGCTCGCCGACCAGGCGGCGTTCGCGCGCCTCGCGCGCAAGGTCATCGCCGATCTCGGCTATGGCGACCAGCTGGGCGAGGACCCGGACGCCGAGGAGGCCGAGGACGAGGGCGCGCAATCGGACAGCGACGAGGAGGCCCCCGACAGCGCGGGCGAGGACCAGTCCGAGGCCGAGGAGACCGAGGCCGAGAGCGACGCGAGCGAGGAGGAGACGCAGGACGCCCGGCAGGCGCGCGTCGCCTCGGACGACCTGTCGGAGGAGGATGCCGAGGAGACGACCGAGGCGCCCGAGGCCGAGGCCCCCGACGAGCCGCCGCGCCCCGCGCCCCATTCCGACGCCGACCCCGCCTATCGCGTCTTTGCAAGCCAGTTCGACGAGGAGATCCGCGCCGAGGATCTGGCGGAGCCCGCCGAGCTCGAGCGGTTGCGCGCCTATCTCGACCAGCAGCTCGAACCGCTGAAGGGCGCGGTGAGCCGGCTTGCCAACAAGCTGCAGCGCCGGCTTCAGGCCCAGCAGAACCGCAGCTGGGAGTTCGACCGCGAGGAGGGGATCCTCGATGCCGGGCGGCTCGCGCGGGTCGTGGCCAATCCGACCACGCCGCTGTCGTTCAAGATCGAGAAGGACACCGAGTTCCGCGACACGGTGGTGACGCTGCTTCTGGACAATTCGGGCTCGATGCGGGGGCGGCCGATCTCGATCGCGGCGATCTGCGCCGACGTGCTCGCGCGCACGCTCGAACGCTGCCAGGTCAAGGTCGAGATCCTGGGCTTCACCACCCGCGCCTGGAAGGGCGGCCAGAGCCGCGAGCGCTGGCTGGCCGAGGGCAGGCCGCAGGGGCCGGGGCGGCTCAATGATCTGCGCCACATCATCTACAAGGGGGCCGACGCGCCGTGGCGGCGGGCGCGCGAGAACCTCGGGCTGATGATGAAGGAGGGGCTCCTCAAGGAGAACATCGACGGCGAGGCGCTCGAATGGGCGCACCGGCGCATCGTCGGGCGGCCCGAGGCGCGCAAGATCCTGATGGTGATCTCGGACGGGGCGCCGGTCGATGATTCGACGCTCTCGGTCAACCCGGCCACCTATCTCGAGAAGCACCTGCGCGACGTGATCGCGATGATCGGGCGGCGCAGGGCGGTGGAGCTGATCGCGATCGGCATCGGCCATGACGTGACGCGCTATTACGAGCACGCCGTCACCATCACCGATGTCGAGCAGCTTGCCGGCGCGATGACGGAGCAGCTCGCCGGGCTCTTCGACAGCGACCCGCGCGGCCGGGCGCGGGTGCTGGGGATGCGGCGCATGGCGCTGGTGCGCTAGGGCACCGACGATCTTGCCCCCGAAGGAGCGGGTGATCTGCGTTGCCCTCTGCAACGGGTATAACTCCGGCCGGCTGCGTCGTTCCTGATGCGGGCACGAAGCGGGGGGGACGGCATGCGCGCGGGCATCCTGGCAGTGGCGATGGCGGTGGCACCGTTCGGTGCGGCCGCGGCAGAGCGGATTCCTTGCAGCGTGCGGCTGCAGTTCACGCCCACGGCCGAGGGGCCTGCGGTGGCCTATCTGCTGACGGCGCAGGTCAAGAATCCCACGCTGCGGCCTGCCGAGGCGGTGTCGCTGCTCATGTTCGACGGGGACGGGGCGCTGGTCGGCAATTCCGACGCGAGTTGCGGGGCGCAGACAGGGCCGCTTCTGGGAGGTGACACGGGCGAGTGCGGGCGAGTCCTGCAGGAGGTCTCGGCCGGCATGCTCTCGGCCTTCGGTACCGAGGTCTGGACGAAGATCGTCAACGATCAGCTCGACCGTCTGCAGCGGATCTCCGCCTGCGAGATCGTGGGTTTCCGTTTCGTGCAATAGGCTTCGGCCTTACCTCGCCCACCGGGATCGGTGGGCCCTCGGGCCGGGCGATGCCTGCGCTATGGCGCACAGGCCCGCAGGGACGTACCGACGGTGCCCGCGATGCGCACGGGCAGGATGCGCCCCACGGGGGCGTCGGTGTCGAGTGCGACCTCGAAGAAGCCCTCGGTGCGGCCCATGCGGGGGGCCTCGGTCAGCACCTGCCGGATCTGCCCGACCTCGGCCGCGAGATGGCGCGCGAGCGCCGCCGCCCCCGCCGCGCGCAGCCGCTCGGCCCGCGCGCGCACCTCGGGGGGCGGCACCTGCGGCATCCGCGCGGCCGGCGTGCCGCGCCGGGGGCTATAGGGGAAGGCATGCAGATGCGCGATCCCGCATTCCTCGATGAGGTCGAGCGAGCGGGCGAACATCGCCTCGGTCTCGGTCGGAAAGCCCGCGATGATGTCGGCGCCGAACACCGCATCGGGGCGCAGCCGGCGCACCTCGGCGCAAAAGGCGACCGCGTCGGCCCGCCCGTGGCGGCGCTTCATCCGCTTGAGGATCAGATCGTCGCCCGATTGCAGCGACAGGTGCAGATGCGGCATGAGGCGCGGCTCTTCGCCCAGCGCCGCGATCAGCGCGGGATCGGCCTCGATGCTGTCGATCGACGAGAGCCGCAGCCGGGGCAGGGCGGGGACAAGCCGCAGGATGCGCCGCACCAGATCGCCCAGCCGCGGCGCCCCGGGCAGGTCGGCCCCCCAGCTCGTCAGATCGACGCCCGTCAGCACGACCTCCTGATGGCCCACATCCGCAAGCCGCGCGATCTGCTCGACCACGACCCCCGCCGGGACGGAACGCGAATTGCCCCGGCCGAAGGGGATGATGCAGAAGGTGCAGCGGTGGTCGCAGCCGTTCTGGATCTGGACATGGGCGCGCGCGCGCGTCCCGAAGCCGTCGATCAGGTGATGCGCCGTCTCGCGCACCGACATGATGTCATCGACCCTGACGCGCTCCGTCTCGCCGATGAGGTCAGGGGCCGCGACGCGCGCCCAGGTCTCGGGCGCCATCTTCTCGGCATTGCCCACGACCTGATCGACCTCGGGCATCGCGGCGAAGGTCTCGGGTTCGGTCTGCGCGGCGCAGCCCGTCACGATCAGCCGCGCCTCGGGGTGGGCGCGGCGCAGGCGGCGGATCTCCTGGCGGGCCTTGCGCACCGCCTCGGCGGTGACGGCGCAGGTGTTGACGACGACTGCCCCGGCAACCCCCGCCTCGGCCGCGAGGCGCTTCATCGCCTCGGTCTCATAGGCGTTCAGCCGGCAGCCGAGGGTCGCGAAGACGGGCGCGGTCATGGCGCGACGGATGCGAGGAATTCGGCCGTCAGCACGCCCTCGAAGACATGCGCGGTCGGACCCGCGAGCCAGACGCCATCGGCGCGCCAGTCGACCTGAAGCGTCCCGCCATCGACCTCGACCCGCACGCGCCGCCCGGTCAGCCCCCGCCGCGCCGCCGCCACGGCGGCTGCGCAGGAACACGACCCCGAGGCGAGCGTGATGCCCGTCCCGCGCTCCCAGATCCGCAGGCGGATCGCATCAGGCGCGAGGATCTGCACGAACTCGACATTCGTGGCCTGCGGATAGAGCGGGTGATGCTCAAGCGCCGCCCCCTCGCGCGCGAGATCGACGGCCTCGGCATCGGCGACGAAGAACGTCAGATGCGGGTTGCCCATGCCCGTCGCCACCGGATCGCCCGCGATCGGCAGGTGGAGCGTGTCGACCTCATGGGCAAGCGGCACCTCGGCCCAATCCAAGAGCGGCGCGCCCATGTTGACGCGCACCTCGCCCGCGGCGCCCCGCTCGGCCAGCAGGATCCCGCGCCCGGTGCGCAGCCGCAGCCGCGCGGCCCCCGTCCCGGCCATCAGCGCGTTCGCGATGCAGCGCGTGGCGTTGCCGCAGGCGGCCGAGGTGGAACCATCGGGGTTGTAGAATGTCAGACGCGCATCGGCGTCGGCGCACGCGTCGATCAGCGCGAGCTGGTCGAACCCCACGCCCCGGTGCCGGTCGGCGAGCGCCCGGATCAGCGCGGGCGCGACCTCGACCGGGGCCGCCCGGCGGTCGATCACCACGAAGTCGTTGCCCGCGCCGTGCATCTTGGCAAAGCGGAGCGCCTGCGGCCGGGAGCCACGCGGGAGGGCATCGAGGGCGGGGCGTTCGGGATCGGACATGTCGGGCGCTATAGCGCGGGGCAGGCGGCCGCACCAGATGCCCTGCACGCGCCGCCGCATTTGCCCTTGACCCCCCGGCGCGAAGTTCATAGGACACCGCCCGTGTGGGCCCGTAGCTCAGGGGTAGAGCAACTGACTTTTAATCAGTGGGTCGATGGTTCGAAGCCATCCGGGCTCACCACAATCAAGGGGCCCGGGGGCGTTCTGCCAGCGGGCCCTTTTTTTGTGCATTTTCAACCCCGACCGGGTTGCATGGCGCGCCGAACTCGGTCTAGTCTCTATCGGACTATTTGATGGGGCAATCAGGAAGATGGATGGCGGCGGACGCAGGGGCAAGGGGATGGGCGGCAACTTCGTCTACGCCGACCTGCGCGCGCGGATCCTCTCGCTTGAACTCGCGCCGGGCACCCATCTGGACGAGGCTGGGCTGGTAGAGGACTACGGCGTCTCTCGGACCCTCGTTCGCGAGGCGCTGATCCGCCTGGGATCAAGCGGCCTTGCCGTCCTGCTTCCCAACCGCGGCGCCCGGGTCGCGCCGATCGAGGTTGCGGGCCTCAGTGAGTTCTTCGAGGCGCTCGACCTCTGCGAGCGGTCGGTTGCCCACTGGGCCGCGCTGCGCCGGCAGGAGGCCGACGTCGAGGCAATCTCCTGCGCCCGCCGCGCTTTCGAGTCCGCCGCAGCTTCAGGAGGATCGGCCGAGCTCAATACTGCGAACCTCGCCTTTCACCTCGCGATCGCACGGGCGGCTGACAACAGCCATATCGCGGGCGCCTATGCCCGGCTGCTCGAGGAGGAGGTGCGCGTCAGATGGCTGTCGTTCGGTGTTTCCTCGAGCGCGGCCGGGGCGGCAGAAGAGCACACGGCCCGCGCCGTCGCAGACCACCGCGCGCTCGAAACCGCCATCCGCGACGGCGATGCCATCGCCAGCCAGGAGACGGCGGCCGCGCATGTGCTGCGTTTTCGCGACCGGGTGATCGCGAGCCTCGGATCAAGGCTCTCGGACGCGATCCCGATCGTTTCGCCCGCTTCGGGCGGCGGAGCCACGCTCGCCGGTTGACGCGGCGCGGGGCTTCAGCCATGCGGGACCATGCTCTCGATTGAGGATCTCAGCTATGCCATCGAAGGCCGCCCCCTGTTCGAGGGGGCGAGCGCGCGCATCCCGACGGGCCACAAGGTGGGCCTCGTGGGGGCGAACGGCACCGGCAAGACGACGCTCTTCCGCCTGATCCGGGGCGAGGTCGTGCCCGATGGCGGTTCGATCAGCCTGCCCTCGCGCGCGCGCATCGGGGCGGTCGCGCAGGAGGTCGCGGGCGGACCCGAGCCGATCCTCGATCTCGTGCTCGGGGCCGATGCCGAGCGCGCGGCGCTTCTGGCCGAGGCCGAGCGCGCCGAGGGGGAGCGCATCGCCGAGATCCAGATGCGGCTTGCCGACATCGACGCCTGGTCGGCCGAGGCGCGGGCAAGCTCGATCCTGACGGGGCTCGGCTTCGGCGCGGCCGAGCAGGGGCGCCCGGCGTCGGAGTTCTCGGGCGGCTGGCGGATGCGGGTGGCGCTGGCGGGGGTGCTGTTCGCGCGGCCCGACCTGCTGCTCCTTGACGAGCCGACGAACTATCTCGACCTCGAGGGGGCGCTCTGGCTCGAGGGCTATCTCGCGCGCTATCCGCACACGGTTCTGGTCATCAGCCACGACCGGGGCCTCCTGAACCGCGCCGTGCAGGGGATCCTGCACCTCGAATCGCGCAAGCTCGCGTTCTGGGCGGGCGACTACGACGCCTTTGCCCGGCAGCGGGCCGAGCGGCGCGCGCAGTTGCAGGCCGAGGCACGCAAGGTCGAGGCGCGGCGGGCGCATCTGCAATCCTTCGTCGACCGCTTTCGCGCCAAGGCGTCAAAAGCGGTGCAGGCGCAATCGCGCCTCAAGATGCTCGAGCGGCTGACGCCCATCTCGACACCCGAGGAGGCGCAGCGCATCGCCTTCCGCTTTCCCCCGCCCGAAGAGGTCGCGCCGCCGATCCTGACGGCCGATGGCGCGTCGGTCGGCTATGACGGGCGCACGGTGCTGCGCGGGCTCGATCTGCGCATCGACCAGGACGACCGCATCGCGCTGCTGGGCCGCAACGGCGAGGGGAAATCGACGCTCGCGAAGCTCATCGCCGGGCGGCTTGAGCCGATGGGCGGGCGGGTGCAGCGGTCGAACCGGCTGCGCGTGGGATTCTTCGCCCAGCACCAGATCGAGGATCTCGATCCCGAGGAAACGCCGCTCGCCCATATCCGCCGCCTGCGCCCGGCCGAGGGGCCGGCGAAACTGCGCGCGCGGCTGGCGAGCTTCGGCCTTCTGGCCGATCAGGCCGAGACGGCGGTCGGGCGGCTTTCGGGCGGGCAGAAGGCGCGGCTGTCGCTTCTGATTGCCACGATCGACGCGCCGCATCTGCTGATCCTCGACGAGCCGACCAACCACCTCGACATCGAGAGCCGCGAGGCGCTCGTCGAGGCGCTGACCGAATATGCGGGCGCGGTGATCCTCGTCAGCCACGACATGCACCTGCTGGGCCTCGTGGCCGACCGGCTCTGGCTGGTGCAGGGGGGGCGCGTGTCGCCCTACGAGCAGGATCTCGAGGCCTATCGGCGCCAGCTTCTGGCTCCGCCGCCGACTGCCGCGCAGGCGGCCCGTGCGGCCCAGAACGCCGCGCCCGCCCCCACCCCGCCGCGCGCCGATCGGGCTGCGCTTGTCACGCTCCGGGCCGATCTGCGCGCCGCCGAGGCCGAGGTCGAACGCCTGTCGACCCTACGCGCGCGGATCGAGGCCAAGCTTGCCGACCCCGCGACATGGGAAGGCGCCCTAGCGGCGCGCGCCCCGGACCTGCAGCGGCGCCACATCGAGGTCGGCGCCGAGCTTGAGCGCGCCGAAGCACGCTGGCTGGCAGCGCAGGAGAACCTTGAGGCCGCCGGGGGTTGACGGATCAGCCGCGCAGGATCCGCGCGCCGAGATAGCTCGCGGTTTCGCCGAGCATCTCCTCGATGCGCAGAAGCTGGTTGTATTTCGCGAGCCGGTCCGACCGCGCGAG
>JBIKVM010000013.1:0-28508 GCA_044356825.1 Limisphaerales bacterium | reverse complement strand
TCGCATCGCGACGCTTCTGCCGCAGGCCGGGATCGAGCCCGGCCCGCGGAGTTAGCCACGCTCAGATCGTGGCGTTGACCGCGCCACCATCGAGCAGGATGTTCTGTCCCACGATGAAGCCCGCATGCGCCGAGCACAGGAACGCGCAGGCGGCGCCGAACTCCTCGGCGGTGCCGTAGCGCCCCGCGGGAATGCCGGCCGCGCGCTCGGTGCGCATCTGCTCGGGCGTGATGCCGCGCGCCTTGGCACCGGCGGCATCGAGGGCGACCGCCCGGTCGGTCGCATGGGTGCCGGGCAGAAGGTTGTTGATGGTGACGCCCTTCGATGCCACCTGCCGCGCCGTACCGGCCACGAACCCCGTGAGCCCCGTGCGCGCCGAATTCGACAGGCCGAGCGAGCCAAGCGGCGCCTTGACCGACTGCGAGGTGATGTTGACGACGCGCCCCCAGCCGCGCGCGATCATGCCCGGCAGGCAGGCCTGCATGAGCGCGATGGGTGTCAGCATGTTGGCATCGAGCGCGCGGATGAAATCGTCCCGGCTCCAGTCCGACCACAGGCCCGGCGGCGGGCCGCCCGCGTTGGTGACGAGGATGTCGACCTCGCCCGCCGCCGCGAGCACCGCGGCCCGGCCCGCCTCGGTCGTGATGTCGGCCGCGATGGCGGTGACCTGCACGCCATGCGCCGCGCGGATCGCCGCGGCGGTCGCCTCGAGCGCTTCGGCACCGCGCGCGTTCAGCACGAGATCGACGCCCGCCGCCGCCAGCGCCTCGGCGCAACCGCGCCCGAGCCCCTTCGACGCCGCGCAGACGATGGCGCGACGACCCCTGATTCCTAGATCCATTCCCTTCCCCTTCCGTCGATGCGCGCGAAGCGGTCGAAATCGACCCTGCCGCGCTCCTTGGTCTTGAGACGCGCTATCACGTGAAGGGCGCGGAAGGCCAGTTGCACGATCGGATCGGGCAGCACGACGCCGAGGCCGCGCGCCGCGGCGCGAAAGGCCTCAAGCGTGCCGCTGACATCCGCGAACCGCGAGGGACATCCACCCCGCAAGCGGCAATGCACGCTCCACCATCGCCCACCCGTCGCACAGGAAGACACCTGCCGCCCGAACGGGGCGCACCTGTTCCGCGCGCAGATCGGGCATGGCGACCATTCGTGCCCGGCGCGATCAGGCCGCGGTCCTTCAGCCCCCAGGCCCGGCCACCGACACGCCCTCGGCGCTCTGCGGGCAAGAGCCAATGCGCGATCATGGTCGGATCATGTGAACGGGGTGGCGCACCTCGGCAATTCTCCTCCCGGATGTCCATCAGAGGGTAAACGGATGCCTCGAGACAGTCGCGGACGTTCACGTGGCCCGCGAAACCACTTCTGCTCAGGCCATGCGGACCGGTACAGACGGCAGCCGGACCTGCGCCCGCGGGTGGGCAAATGCCCCCCTTCAGCACGAGTGGGCGCGTTGGGTGCCGCGGGTCGCGCAGGCGTCAGGACACCACCAACGCGCGCGGCCATGCGGTGCAAGCCGATTGCCGCGCGCTGCCCGACGGGCTAGAGGCGGCGGCGAAAGGTACGCCCCATGCCGCGCTTCGCCCTCCGCATCGAATACGACGGCACGCCCTTTCAGGGCTGGCAGCGGCAGGCGGGCGAGGCCCCGACCGTGCAGGGAGCGATCGAGGCCGCGCTCTCCCGGATCGACCCGGCGCCGGCTGTGCTGCACGCGGCCGGGCGGACCGATTCCGGGGTTCACGCGACCGCTCAGGTCGCGCATGTCGATCTCTCGCGCGAATGGCCGCCGGCGCGGTTGCAGGCTGCGCTCAACGCGCATCTGCGCCCGGCGCCTGTCGCGATCCTCGATGCGGCGCGGGTGGATGAGGGGTTCCATGCGCGGTTCTCGGCCATCGGGCGGGCCTATGTTTATCGGGTGCTCGCGCGCGCCGCGCCGCCCGCGCTCGATCGCGGACGGGTCTGGCACCTGCGCCACCCGCTCGATCTGGCGGCGATGCGCGAGGGGGCGGCGCATCTGGTCGGGCGGCACGATTTCACGACCTTTCGCGCGGCACTCTGCCAGGCGAAATCGCCGGTCCGTACGCTCGATCTGGCGCGGATCGAGGCGGCAGAGGTGACGGGCGGGGTGGAATATCGCCTGCACTTCGCGGCGCGGAGTTTCCTGCACCACCAGGTCCGCTCGATGGTCGGCACGCTCGAACGCGTGGGCGCAGGGGCCTGGGCGCCGGCGGATGTGGCGCGCGCGCTAGCCACCCGCGACCGCGCCGCCTGCGGGCCCGTCGCGCCGCCGCAGGGCCTGTGCCTGACGGGGGTGCGCTATCCGGCGGACCCCTTCGGCGGTTCAGATGCCTTCGAGAAGGTCGTTCAGAACCCCGCCGATCAGATCGACCCGGCCGAGGGCATCGCGCAGGCGGTCAGCCTCGGGCGAGGGCAAGGCACGCAGCACGACCCGGTTTGAGGGTGCGATGCCCGCCTCGATGTCGACGATCTGCTGGTCGAGCACGAGCCCCATGAGAAAGCCGTGAATTTCGGCCAGCAGCGCCGCATCGGTGGCGCTGCGCCCGGCGCGGGCCGACGCCTCGATCAGCCGGACCGCCGTGCCACGCGCCTCGACGCCGTGGCGCAGCGCCACCGCGCGCGCGCCTGCCACGATCGGGAGCATGCCGCCCGCCTTGAGGTCGACCCGCCCCTCGCCGTCGGTGCGGATGCGCCCGAACATGCCAAGGGGCGCGCCATGCGCCGCCGCCGCCGCGCCGAGCGCGCGCAGCATCGCCCGCGAGTCGCGCGCGCGCGCCTCTGCTGCCTCGCGCAGCGTCTGCGCCAGCGCCATCCCTGCCACATCCGAGGCATGTACCGGGGCGAAATCATAGAAAATGTCGACGTTCAGCAACGCTGCCGGATCGGGGCGGGCCGTCCATACCTCGATCTGCGCGATCCACTCCGAAAGGCGTCGCCGCCAGGGACGGTTGCGCGCCATCACCCCGCCCTTGCAGAAGGGCACCCCAGCGCGGTCGAGGATCGCGGTCATCCGCTCGGCCAGCCGCACGAACCAGTCGGCGGGATCCTCAAGGTTGCCCGCATAGGCGTCATCGATCACGAGCGCATTGTCCTGATCGGGTGCAAGCAGGCTCTCGCCCCGCCCACCCGAACCGAGGATCAGCACCGCATAGGGCGCAGGCGCCCCGCCCACCCCCTCGGCCGCAAGCTCGGCCGCGGCGAGTTCGGCCGCGCGCGCGGTCATCGCCGCCCCTTCGGCCGCGATCACCGCGGCGATGTCGCGGGCATGGAGCCCGTCGGCCGCGAGCCCCTGCGCCAGGCCCGGCAGCGCGGCCTGCGCGCGCGCGAGATCGGCCGGATCATGCGCCCCCGCGATCTCGTCCCCGACGCTGAGGCCCGTGAGCGCGCGCTGGCGCAAAAGACTGCGCAGGCTGAAGACTCCCGCGATGTGCCCGTCGCCATCGCTGACGCCCAGATAGCGCAGGTTGCGCCGCGCCATGAGGCCGAGCGCGCGATAGAGCCGCGTCTCGCCCGGGGCGGCGATGATCGGGGCGGACATCCGGGCCTCGACCAAGATCGCCGCCGCCCCTGCGCCGTCCTGCCCCAGCGCGTTCAGGACGTCGCGCTCGGTCAGGATGCCCTCGGGCAGGCCGGGGCCGCGATCGACCACGATCGAGCCGATGCCGCGGGCGGCCATGGCGCGCGCCGCCTCGGCGAGCGTCGCGCCGGCCGCTATGCGCTCGGGCGGGGCGCCCATCACCTCATCGAGGCGGTGGCGATAGAGAAAGCCGTCGATGGCCTTCCGCGTGCCCTCGCGCAGCGCTCGCGGGCTGAAGTCGGGGCGCGCATCGGGCCGGTCGAACCACCCCGCCCGGGTCTGGCGCGCAATCAATTCAGCCGGACGCGCCGCCACGCGCTCGGCCTCGGCGTCGGTCCGCACCCCCTCGGCCAAGAGGCGCGGCAGCATGGCGCCGTAGACCCGCGCGGATGCGCGCGCATCGCCGAGCGCGCGGTGGCGGTCGGGGATCGCAACCCCGAAGGTCGTCGCCAGCGTGTCGAGCGAGGTATCGACAAGATGGGGCATGAGGCCCGCCATCAGAAGCGCGATATCGATGACCCGCGAAGGCTCGGTCCAGCGCAGGCGGTGGCGCGCGGCCTCGTGGCGCAGGATCGCGAGATCGAAGTGGATCGAATGTCCGATGACGACGCGCCCGCCAATGAAGGAGCGAAGGGCCGCGGCCACTTCGGGAAACGCGGGGCAGCCCGCGACATCGGCATCCGAGATGCCGTGGATGCGCCGCGATGCCTCAGGTATCGGGATGCCGGGGGCAACGAGGGCGTCGAACACCTCGTCGTCGTGCAACTCGGCCCCGCGCAGGCTGACGGCCGCGACCTGCACGACACGGTCCGATCGCACATCGAGCCCCGTCGTCTCGCAATCGAGCACCACGGCCTCGAGCGCGATCAGCGGGGTTGCCCCCGCGCGACCTGCGCGCCCGGGTTCGGAAACGACCACCTCCGCCCCCCTCAGGCGGCGCAGGCGATGCGCGCTTCGAGCATCGCCCCGACCGCGCCGAGATCGAATTCCCGCCGCATCCTCGACTGATGGTCGATGAAGCGGAAGGCCACGTTGTTGACCACCATCTCGCGATCGGCGGCCCGCACGAGATCGTCGATCGGGGCGTGGCGCAAGATTGCCTCGGCGGTCGCGCGCGCGATGGCATCGGGCCGTTGCGGCGGCGCGGCGAGCACGACGACCAGCCGGGCCGCGAAACCTGCGCGCAGATCCTCCCACCCCGTCTGGCGACGATGCTCCGGCATCGCCTCGGCCGCTAGAACCGCGTCATAAAGATCGGCCAGCACCGCTGCCCGGGCATGCGCCTGTGCAGCTACACCGCGGCGCAGTTCGGCATCGAGGATCAGGATCAGATCCTGCGCCGCAACCGCGAAGGCCTCCCACTTGCAGATCTGCAGCGCAAAACCGAACCCCTCGTCCTGAAACAGCCGCGGGCCCGCCAGAAGCGACCGCGCCCGCAGGTAGGAATAGCTCGACCCCTGAGCAAGGAAGGCTGCGCCCGCCCGTATCGCCTCGACGAGCGAGGGCCAGTCGGACGCGCGGCGGCGGGTGAAAATCGCTCCGATCAGGTCGCGCATCCGTCTGCCTCGCCCATGCCACCACCGGCGCACGCTGCGCCGCGATGATGACGGATAATTGACAAATTCCCCCGAACGGGCAAGTATGTTCCGTCCGCGAAGGTCAACATCGCGGCAGTCCGCGCGCGGCAGGGGGGGTGCCGCGCAAACTGGACAGCGAACCGCAGAGGGCAGACCCTGATCCGCCCGCGGAAACCATAAGCCAAGGAGGGAAACTTGTCGGTAACGCTGCCACCGGAAAAGGCGAAGGCGCACTGGTCCAGGACAAAGAACCTGATGTTCTTGACGCTGGCCATCTGGGCGTTCTTCAGCTTCGTCATCCATTTCTTCGTCGGTGCCCTGAACAGCATCGTCATCCTGGGCTTTCCGCTCGGCTTCTACATGGCCGCGCAGGGCTCACTCATCATCTTCGTCGCGCTGATCTTCTGGTTCGCGAGCGCCCAGAACAGCATCGACGAGGAATTCGGCGTGGCCGAGGACTGAGGGGGAGCAGGACATGGCATTCTCAATGAAGGGCGATTTCACCGACAACCTCGGGCGGATCTACGGCGTCTATGTCGGCGGCTTTGCCGCCTTCGTGGTGCTGATGGCTGTCTTCGAGATGGTGGGCATCCCCGACCAGTTCATCTTGTGGTGCTACATCGGCGCCACGATCGGCATCTACGCCTTCATCGGCATCATGTCCCGCACCGCGCAGGTGTCGGAATACTACGTCGCAGGCCGCAGCGTGCCTGCCGTCTACAACGGCATGGCCACAGGCGCCGACTGGATGTCGGGCGCAAGCTTCGTGGGCATGGCGGGCACGCTCTTCGTGCTCGGCTATGACGGGCTTGCCTATGTGCTGGGCTGGACGGGGGGCTATGTCCTCGTGGCGGTCCTGCTTGCGCCCTATCTGCGCAAGTTCGGCGCCTACACCGTGCCCGACTTCCTCGGCACGCGCTATGGCGGCAACCTCGCGCGGCTGTGCGGCATCATCGTACTGTTCGCCTGCTCGTTCACCTACATCACGGCGCAGGTCTATGCCTCGGGCATCATCGCCTCGCAGTTCCTCGGCATCGACTTCAACATCGCGGTCTATGCGGGTCTCGCGGGCATCCTCGTGTGCTCGATGCTGGGCGGGATGAAGGCAGTGACCTGGACGCAGGTCGCGCAGTACATCGTCCTCATCGTCGCCTACCTGATTCCGGCGATCTGGATGTCGACCGTCAAGTTCGGCATTCCCGTGCCCCAGCTCACCTATGGCGGAGCCCTGGAAAAGGTTGCCGAATACGAGCAGATCCTTGGCATCGCCAAGGCCCATGTCGCGCCGTTCCAGAACCTGGCCGCGCGCGACTATTTCTTCCTGATCTTCTGCCTCATGGTGGGGACGGCGTCGCTGCCCCACATCCTGATGCGCTTCTTCACCACCCCCACCGTGCGCGAGGCGCGCAAGTCCGTGGCCTGGTCTCTCTTCTTCATCTTCCTGCTCTACTTTACCGCACCTGCCTATGCGGCCTTCTCGAAGATGAACCTGATGGAGATCTTCGCGACATCGCCCGATCTCAAGCTTGCCTTCACGGCCATCCCGGCCTGGATGCTCGAATGGGGTTCGATCACCGGGCACCAGCTCGTCACGATCTGCGGCGTCAAGGCCGAGAGCGTGGCGGCAATCCAGGCAGCCTGCGAGGCCAAGGGCCATGTCGGCGGCTTCCCCTATGCCGAACTGCGCCTCAACAACGACATGATCGTGCTCTCGACCCCGTCGATCGCGGGGATGCCGATCTGGGTCGTCGGGCTCGTCGGTGCGGGTGGCTTCGCGGCGGCGCTCTCGACGGCAGACGGGCTTCTGCTCGCCATCGCCAACGCGCTCAGCCATGATGTCTACTACAAGATGATCGACCCGAAGGCGGACGCGAAGAACCGCCTGCTGGTTGCCAAGGTGCTCCTCGTCATCGTGGCGGTCGCGGCCGCCTACACCGCAAGCACCAAGCCCTCGGACATCCTCTCGATGGTGGCCTGGGCGTTCTCGATCGCGGCGGCGGGCCTCTTTGCGCCGCTCGTGCTCGGGGTGTGGTGGAAGCGTGCGACCAGCGCGGGGGCCGTCGCCGGCATCCTCGCGGGCTTCTCGGTGACGATGTTCTATCTTCTCGGCATCACCTATGCGCCGCATTGGTGGGTCGAGACCTTCGGGGTCTATGGCGGGGCAGAGAAGCTCGCCAAGTACAATGAAGGTCTGACGGCGGCGCTCGCCGCGGTCGAAGCGGCAAAGGCCGAGGGCGGCGCGGCGCTGGCCGCGGCCGAACGTGCCCTTCTGTTGCAGGGCCGTCCGTTCGCCTCTTGGTTCGGCGTGCAGTCGATCTCGTCGGGCATCTTTGGCATCCCGGTGTCGTTCATCGTGATGTGGGTCGTCTCGAACCTGACCCCCGCACCCAGCGCCGAGATGCAGGAGTTCGTCGACAAGCTGCGCCTGCCCCGCGGCGGTCAACTGATGCGCCAGTCGTCCTGACGGCGCAGCGGCATGAACACCGGCGCAGGGCCCTTCGGGGCCCTGCGTTTTTCAGGAACCCCGGAGGCTTCTGACCATGTCCTCACCCGTGCTGCGCGGCCTCCTGATGCTTGCGGGGTTCTACCTGCTTGCGGTTGCGACATTCCTTCTCTCGGACATGCCGGGAGAGGTGGCGGTCTATCTCGGCGGAACCTATGCGCTGACCGCGGTTGCCGCGCTGCTCTTCTCGCGCGGCGTGCTCGAATTCCTGATCGGGGTTGAGCGCGACATCGCCTTCTTCGTCGTCCTGAGGCGCGTGAGCGATCCGTTGCTCGCCCTGATCGCCCCGATCACGCCGGGCTTCCTGCTGCCCTTCGCGGTGTCGCTCTACGGGGCGTTCCTCTTCTTCGTGCTCAAGCTCTTTCTCTTCGGGGATGCCTATCTGGGTGTCCCGCCCCTGTTCATCGTGATCTACCTCGTCGTCGCGAGCGTAATCGGCTGAAGGGCCCGTGCGGGGCCTCTGGACCCTTGCCTTGCCCGCAGACAGCATCCGCGACCTTGCCCGACTGTCGGTCCTGCGCGCAGCGGGCTTCGCAAGCCTTGCCATCGTGATGGCCATGATGGGATCGATGCACGACGTCGCGCTGGCGCTTCGGATCGGCGCATGCGGTTATCTGATCCTCGGACTGTGCCTCGGCTATGCAGCGGCGCGTTATCCGCGCCGACGGCGGATCGACGAGACCGAAGTCTGGATCATGCTCGCACCCGAGAAGCGCCCGGCACTGTCGGTTGCACGCGGCCTGATCGTCGCGGCGATGCAGGGCGAGCTTTATGAAAAGGCGCTATGGTCGAGCCTGCTTGCAGCGGGCCTGATCGGCGCCTCGGGCGTGGTATTGCTCGTGCGTGCCGTAGCGCCCTAGCGGCGCGCCCCGGTCAACCTTCGCGCCTGTGCGGCCATGGCATCGGCCACGACATCGATCGGTGCCATTGCATCGACGCGGTGCAGCACACCACGGGCCGCGTAATAGCTGATGAGCGGCGCAGTCTGCGCATGATAAGCGGCCAGACGCGCGGCGACCGTCTCGGCATTGTCATCGGCACGACGCTTGAACGAGGTGGCGCCGCACTTGTCGCATACGCCCGTGACCTTGGGCTGCTTGTAGCGGTCGTGATACCCCTCGCCGCAGCCCGCACAGGTGTAGCGACCCGCAACACGTTCAACCATCGCGGCGTCGTTGACCTCCATCGAGATCACGGCGCCCACGTTCTCCCCCCCTTCGGCGAGCAGCCGATCAAGCGCCACCGCCTGCCCTTCGGTTCGCGGGAACCCATCGAGGATGATCCCGCGCGCCGTGTCAGGCTCGGCCATGCGGTCCTTTAGAATCGCGAGCACGATCCCGTCGCTGACCAGACCGCCCGCATCCATGACCGCCTTGGCGGCGCGGCCAGCCTCGGTGCCGGCCGCGACCGCCGCCCGGAGCAGGTCGCCGGTCGAGAGTTGCACGAGGCCGAATGCTTCTTCGAGCATCCGCGCCTGCGTGCCCTTGCCGGCACCGGGGGGGCCCAGGAGGATCAGAACGGTTCGGTCGGACATGGGACGCCTGCCTTTGATTTTGGGGTTCAGCCGCGGTTCATGCGGTTAGCGATGAGGTCGTCGACCACCGCGGGATCGGCGAGCGTCGAGGTGTCGCCCAATGCGGCGAAGTCGTTCTCGGCGATCTTGCGCAGGATGCGGCGCATGATCTTGCCCGAGCGCGTCTTGGGCAGGCCCGGCGCCCACTGGATCAGGTCGGGCTTGGCGATCGGGCCGATCTCCTGGCGGACCCAGGCCTCGAGCTCCTTGCGCAGCGCGTCCGTGGGCTCGATCCCCTTCATGAGCGTGACATAGGCATAGATGCCCTGCCCCTTGATCGGGTGCGGATAGCCCACCACCGCGGATTCGGCGACCGCCGCATGGGCGACGAGCGCCGATTCCACCTCGGCCGTACCCATCCGGTGGCCCGAGACGTTGATCACGTCATCGACCCGGCCGGTGATCCAGTAATAGCCGTCCGCGTCGCGCCGGCAGCCGTCGCCGGTGAAGTAATAGCCGGGGTATTGCTGGAAATAGGCCTCTTCGAAGCGCTTGTGATCGCCCCAGAGCGTGCGCATCTGGCCCGGCCAGCTGTCGGAGATGCAGAGCACCCCTTCGGCCGCGCCGGCGGGCTGCACCGCACCCGAGGCGGCGTCGAGGACCGCGGGCTTCACCCCGAAGAAGGGCAGCGTCGCCGAGCCGGGCTTGGTCGGGGTCGCGCCCGGCAGCGGGGTGATGAGGTGCCCGCCCGTCTCGGTCTGCCACCAGGTGTCGACGATGGGGCAGCGCCCCTTGCCGACGACGTCGTTGTACCAGTTCCAGGCCTCGGGGTTGATCGGCTCGCCCACCGACCCGAGGATGCGCAGCGACGACAGATCGTGCTGGTCCACCCACTCGCGCCCGAGGCCCATGAGGGTGCGGATCGCGGTTGGCGCGGTGTAGAACTGCGTCACCTTGTGCTTGGCGCAGACCTCCCAGAACCGGCCGGCGTCGGGGAAGGTCGGCACGCCCTCGAACATGATCGTCGTCGCGCCGTTCGCGAGGGGGCCGTAGACGATGTAGCTGTGGCCCGTGACCCAGCCGACATCGGCCGTGCACCAGAACACGTCGCCCTCGTGATAGTCGAAGGTCAGCTGATGGGTCATTGCGGCATAGACGAGATAGCCGCCCGAGGTATGCACCACCCCCTTGGGCTTGCCGGTCGAGCCCGAGGTATAGAGGATGAAGAGCGGATCCTCCGCCCCCATCGCCTCGGCCAGGCAATCGGCCCGGGCCTTCGCCATCTCGGCCTTGAGGTCGATGTCGCGCCCCTCGATCCACGTCGTCTGGTCGCCCGTGTGGCGCACCACGAGGCATTTGACCGCATCCGAGCAATGCAGGAGTGCCGCGTCGGCGTTGGACTTGAGCGGGGTCTTCTTGCCGCCGCGGGGGGCGTGGTCGGCGGTGATGACGGCCTTCGCCTCGCAATCGTTGATCCGGTTGGCGAGTGCGTCGGGCGAGAAGCCGCCGAAGACCACCGAATGGATCGCCCCGATCCGCGCGCAGGCGAGCATCGCATAGGCCGCCTCGGGGATCATCGGCAGATAGATCACGACCCGGTCGCCGCGCCCGATGCCTTGGGCCTTCAGCACATTGGCCATGCGGCAGACCTGCCCGTGCAACTCGCCATAGCTGATGTGGCGGGCGGGGGTCTTTGGGTCGTCGGGCTCCCAGATGATCGCAGTCTGGGCCGCGCGCGTCGCCAGATGGCGATCGATGCAATTGGCGGCGACATTGAGCGCGCCATCCTCGAACCAGCGGATCGAGACGTTGCCGAGCGCGTAGGAGGTGTTCTTGACCTTAGTGAAGGGGCGCAGCCAGTCGATCCGGCGCGCCTGCTCGGCCCAGAAGGCCGCGGGGTCGGCGACCGAGGCGGCATACATGGCATCATAGCGCGCGCGGTCCACATGGGCGCGCGCCACCAGTTCAGGTGCGGGCGCATGCATGCCATCCCGCGCCAGCGGGGTCTGTTCAGCCATTCCGTCCTCCTCCATGCGCTGCGGCGCGGCGCGGCCGCAAACGTGATCGCCGGAACGCAGTCCGGCATCGCCTCCCCGCCATCTTTGTAACGCATTCGTGTGCGGTTGCGGAACAGGAATCTTCCTCCCGGCCCACTCTCAGGCGTGTTTGCCGACGCTCCAGCCCGTCGGCACGAGGCGCGCCTCGCCCTTTTCGCGCGGCAGATCCTCGAGCGTGGTGCCCATCGAATCGTTCCAGCGGTTGAGGAAGCCGAATAGCGCCACGACCCCCATGATCTCGACGATCTCGGCCGGCGACCAGTGGGCGCGCAGGTCCTGCCAGTGCGCCTCGGTCACGCCCGAGGGCACCTCGGTCGCGGCGCGCGCGAATGCGAGGGCGGCCTTTTCCGCCGCATCGAAGGCGGGGCTTTCCTCGAAATTCCACACGGCATCAAGCCGCGCCTCGGTCGCGCCGAAGCGCTCGGAGGCGAGGATCATGTGCGCCTGGCAATAGCGGCAGCCCGAGGCGAAGGAGGAGGCATAGCCCACGAGCCGCTTGAACTCGGGCGTGACGCGGCCGCGCGGCGCCATGACGGCGCGGTTGAGCGCGGTGAAGGCGGCCGCGATCTCGGGCACATGCGCCATGGTGCGCACGGAATTGGGAATGACGCCGAGCGGCCCCTTGAAGAACTGCACCATCTCGCGCAGCGCGGGCTCAAGGTCGGCTTCATCGAGCGGGGGCACGAGCGGCATGGGGCGGGCCTTTCAGTGGACGGAACGACGCAACTGCCGCACCATCGCCCAGACCGCGAGAAAGACAAGCGGCGTCAGCACCGCGAGGGACGCGGCCTTGCCGACCCCCGCCACCTCGGCCAGCGGCGCGACGAGATAGGCCGCGAGGTTCACGGCATAATAGCTGATCGCCACGACCGAGAGCCCCTCGACCGTGCGCTGAAGCCGCAGTTGCAGATCGGCGCGGCGGTCCATGCTGGCGAGCAGAAGCTGGTTTTGCGCCGAGCGCTGGACATCGACGCGGGTGCGCAGCAACTCGGCCGCGCGCGCGGCGCGTTCGAGCATCGCGCCGAGCCGGTTCTCGACCGACTTCACGGTGCGCATGGCGGGATCGTAGCGCCGGCGCATGAACTCGCCGAAGGTCTGGCGGCCCTGGAACCGCTCCTCGCGCAGGACCGCGATGCGGTCGTTCACGATCGCCTCATAGGCCGCCGTCGCGCCCGCGCGGAAGGAGAAGCCGACCGCGAGCGACTCGAGCTCGGCCGCGATGCGCAAGAGCTCGTGCAGGTTGTTCTCGGCCGGTCCCGTCTCGTCCGTGAGCGTGCTGACCAGCGCCGACAGCTCGGGGTCGAGCGCGTTGAGCCGCCCGCCCAGTTCGCGCGCCTGACCAAGCCCCAGCATCGACATGGCACGATAGGTCTCGATCTCGCACAGCCGCTGCACGATCCGGCCCACGCGCCGCTCACCCGTGCCGGGGCGCACGAAGACGGCAAAGCGCATGTGCCCGGCGGGATCGATGCGGAAATCCCCCGCGACGATCCCCGAACCATCGAGGATGCTCGCGCAGGCGAGGCTTTCGGGCACGAACCAGTCCTCGAGCTTCGCCGCGATCTGCGCCTCGTCCTCGGGCATCTCCTCGACCCGGATCAGGACGGACGCGATCCGCCGCCCCGGTGCGGCAGCGACCCAGGCCTCGGGGAACACCTCGGCCTTCGACGGATCGAAGGGGCGTTCGGCGAGCCCCGGCGCGAAGGCCGAATAGGTCACGAACTCGGTATGGCTTTCCCACTTGAGGGTATGCCGCCCGATCTGGCCCGAGTAATGGGTGACGCCGGTTTGCGGATGGGGCGCCCCGTGGCGGTCGAGCAGCGCCACGAGATGCGCTCGGTCGCGCTCGCGGTCGCGGTTGGCGGCACTCGAGGGTTCCTTGATCGCGATGTAGACGGCATGGCAGGGCGGGCGCAGCGTCGGAAACGGCCGCGCGTGCAGCTCGTTCACAAGCGGATAGCGTTGCGGGTGGTCGATGGCCGTGGTCATCTCACCCGTCCCCGCCCCGCCCGCATCACTCGATCATCGGCAGAAGCGCGTCGATCGACTTCTTGGCGTCGCCATAGAACATCCGCGTGTTCTCCTTGTAGAAGAGCGGGTTCTCGATGCCGGAATAGCCCGTGCCCTGCCCGCGCTTGGAGACGAAGACCTGTTTGGCCTTCCAGCATTCGAGCACCGGCATCCCCGCGATGGGGCTGTTGGGGTCTTCCTGCGCGGCCGGGTTCACGATGTCGTTCGAGCCGATGACGATGGCGACGTCGGTCGAGGGGAAATCCTCGTTGATCTCGTCCATCTCGAGCACGATGTCATAGGGCACCTTGGCCTCGGCCAGCAGCACGTTCATGTGGCCGGGCAGCCGCCCCGCGACGGGGTGGATGGCAAAGCGGACGTTCTTGCCCTTGGCGCGCAGCTTGCGCGTCAGTTCGCTGACCGATTGCTGCGCCTGCGCCACCGCCATGCCGTAGCCCGGGATGATGATGACCGAATCCGCATCGTTGAGCGCGGCCGCGACCCCTTCGGCGTCGATCGCGATCTGCTCGCCCGCGATCTCCATCGCGGGCCCGGTGGTGGAGCCGAAGCCCCCGAGGATCACCGAGACGAAGGAGCGGTTCATCGCCTTGCACATGATGTAGGACAGGATCGCCCCCGAGGAGCCGACCAGCGCGCCCACCACGATCAGCAGATCGTTGCCGAGGCTGAAGCCGATCGCCGCCGCCGCCCAGCCCGAATAGCTGTTGAGCATCGAGACGACCACGGGCATGTCGGCACCCCCGATCCCCATGATGAGGTGATAGCCGATGAAGAACGCAAGCAGCGTCATGAGTGCGAGCGTCCAGAGACCGGCATCGTTGAAGTAGAGCACGCCGAGCGCTGCCGACCCGATCGCCGCCCCGGCATTGAGGACATGCCCGCCGGGCAGCTTCTTGGCGGCACTCGTGACCTTGCCGGCAAGCTTGCCGAACGCGATGACCGAGCCTGTGAAGGTCACGGCGCCGATGAAGACGCCGAGGAAGACCTCGACCCGCAGGATCGCGATCTCGACCCCGGATTTCTTGGCAAGCACCGCCGCGAAGCCTTCGAGCCCCTTGCGCGCCGCCTCGTCCATCGCGAGCACGCGGGAAAGTTCGAGATCGGCGTTGAAGCCCACGAACACCGCCGCGAGGCCCACGAGGCTGTGCATGGCGGCGACGAGCTGGGGCATCTCGGTCATCTGCACGCGCTGCGCGACGATCCAGCCGAGCACCCCGCCCGCGGCGATGAGCACGAGCGAGAGCAGCCACAGCCCCGAGCCGGGGCCGAGCAGCGTCGCGCCGACGGCGAGCGCCATGCCGAAGATGCCATACCAGACGGCGCGCTTGGCGCTCTCCTGCCCCGAGAGGCCGCCGAGGCTCAGGATGAAGAGGATGGCCGCGACGACATAGGCGGCGGTGGTGAAACCGTAATCCATAACCGCGACCCCCTCAGGACTTCTGGAACATGGCGAGCATCCGGCGCGTCACCATGAACCCGCCGAAGATGTTGATCCCGGCCATGAAGACCGAGAGCGCCGCAAGCACGATCACGAGGAACGACCCCGAACCGATCTGCATGAGCGCGCCGAGGATGATGATCGACGAGATCGCGTTCGTCACCGCCATCAGGGGCGTGTGCAGGCTGTGGCTGACGTTCCAGATGACCTGGAAGCCCACGAAGACCGCGAGCACGAAGACGATGAAGTGCTGCATGAAGCTCGCCGGTGCGACGAGCCCGACGGCGAGCAGCAAAAGCCCGCCACCGACCAGCAGGCCGACCTGCTGGCGCGTCTGGGCGCGGAAGGCCGCGACCTCGGCCGCGCGCCGCTCTTCGGGCGTGGGCTCCTTGGGCTTCTCCTTGGGCTTGGCGGCCGCGATCGCCGCGACCTTGGGCGGCGGCGGCGGGAAGGTGACCGCGCCCGCATGCGTCACGGTCGCGCCGCGGATGACGTCATCCTCCATGTTGTGCACGAGCACCCCGTCCTTTTTCGGGGTGAGGTCCGTCATCATGTGGCGGATGTTCGTGGCATAGAGGTTCGAGGCCTGCGTCGCCATCCGGCTCGGGAAATCGGTGTAGCCCACGATCGTCACGCCGTTGTCGGTGACGATCTTCTGGTCGGGCACCGTCAGGTCGCAGTTGCCGCCGCGCTCGGCAGCCAGATCGACGATGACCGAGCCGCGCTTCATCATCCCGACCATGTCGGCCGTCCAGAGCTTGGGCGCCGGCCGGCCGGGGATGAGGGCGGTGGTGATGACGATGTCCATCTCGGGCGCAAGCTCGCGGAACTTCGCGAGCTGCTTTTCGCGGAACTCGGGGCTCGAGGGCGCGGCATAGCCGCCCGTCGCGGCGCCGTCCTGCGCGGGTTCGAACTCGAGGAAGACGAAATTGGCGCCCATCGATTCGATCTGCTCGGCGACCTCGGGGCGCACGTCGAAGGCGTTGACGATGGCGCCGAGGCTGACGGCCGTGCCGATCGCGGCGAGGCCCGCGACACCCGCGCCCACGACGAGCACCTTGGCCGGCGGCACCTTGCCCGCCGCCGTCACCTGACCGGTGAAGAAGCGGCCGAAATTGGCGCCCGCCTCGATCACGGCGCGATAGCCCGCGATGTTGGCCATGGACGAGAGCGCATCCATCTTCTGCGCTCGCGAGATGCGCGGGACCATGTCCATCGCGATCACGTTCGCGCCCCTGGCCCGGCAGGCCTCGAGCAGATCGGCGTTCTGCGCCGGCCAGAAGAAGGAGATCAGCGTCTGGCCCGCGCGCAGCCGCTCGGCCTCGGCGGGCTCGGGCCCGCGGACCTTCACGACGATCTCGGCGCCCGCCCAGAGGGCCGCGGCGTCGGGCAGGACCGTGACGCCCGCGGCGCGATAGGTATCGTCCGAAAAGCCCGCCGCGTTGCCCGCCCCCGCCTCGATGGCGCAGGCATAGCCGAGTTTCTGCAACTGGAGCGCCGAGTCGGGCGTCATCGCCACCCGCGCCTCGCCCGCGAACACCTCCTTCGGTGCGCCGATCGTCAGTCTGCCGCTCACGCCATCGTCCCCCTTCGTCACGCCGGACCCCTGCCGGGGTTTGCGGCCCTCATGCGCGTTTTTCTAGGTCTGCGCAATATTCTTTCCACCTCCCGCCCCGGTGCGCGGCCTTGCAAAACGGGGGGAAATCTGGTGCGAGGGGCGCGGATGGGGCAAGGGGCGCGGATGATGCGGCTGACGGCAGGGGAATGGCTCGGTTCGCCGGCGCGCCGGGTGCTCGTGTTCGGGATGTCGGGGCTCGGCAAGACCCATGTCGCGGGGATGCTGCGCGCGGCCGGCGGGTGGTTCCATTACTCGGTCGATTACCGCATCGGCACCCGCTACATGGGCGAGCACATCACCGACAACTTCAAGCGCGAGGCGATGAAGGTCCCCTTCCTGCGCGAACTTCTGCTGACGGATTCGGTCCACATCGGCTCGAACATCACCTTCGAGAACCTCGCGCCCCTCTCGACCTATCTCGGCAAGCCGGGCGATCCGGCGCGGGGCGGCCTCAGCCTGCACGAATACCGCCTCCGGCAGGACCAGCACCGCGAGGCCGAGATCGCGGCCCTGCTCGACGCGCCGCGCTTCATCGCGCGGGCGTCCGAGATCTACGGCTATCCGCATTTCATCTGCGACTCGGGCGGCTCGATCTGCGAGGTCGTGGACCCCGAGAACCCGGCCGATCCGGTGCTGACGGCGCTCGCGGCCGAGATGCTGCTCGTCTGGATCGAGGGGTCGGAGGCGCATACGGGCGAACTCATCCGCCGCTTCGACCGCGCGCCGAAGCCCATGTATTATCGGCCCGATTTCCTGATGCGCGCCTGGGCCGACTATGGCCGCGAAACCGGGCTGGCCGAGGCCGAGGTCGACCCCGACGCCTTCGTGCGCTGGACCTATGCGCGCGCGCTTGCCCACCGCCAGCCGCTCTATGCCGCGATGGCGCGCAACTGGGGCGTCTCGGTCAAGGCCGAGGAGGTGGCGCAGGTCCGCACGCCCGATGATTTCACCGCGCTCATCGCCCGCGCCCTTGAGGGTGCGCCCCCCCGCGCCTAAGTCGATTTCATTCCGAGGTTCCCGATGCCCATCACCCTGCCCGAGACGCTGCCCGCCTATGACGTCCTCTCGCGCGAGGGTGTCATGGTCATGGGCCGCACCCGGGCCAGCCGGCAGGACATCCGCCCGCTGCGGATCGGGCTGCTGAACCTCATGCCCAAAAAGATCCAGACCGAGACGCAGTTCGCCCGCCTGATCGGCTCGACGCCGCTGCAGATCGAGCTTTCGCTCATCCGCATGTCGGAGCACCAGTCGCGCCACACCGCGCCCGAGCACATGGAGGCGTTCTATCGCACCTTCGCCGAGGTCGAGGCGAGCGGCGAGAAGTTCGACGGCCTCATCATCACCGGCGCCCCGATCGAGCATCTGGCGTTCGAGCAGGTGACCTATTGGGACGAACTCACCCGCGTCTTCGACTG
Organism: Limisphaerales bacterium; assembly: GCA_044356825.1. Taxonomy (GTDB): domain Bacteria; phylum Pseudomonadota; class Alphaproteobacteria; order Rhodobacterales; family Rhodobacteraceae; genus JAUREX01. Next base: position 10,758 of record JBIKVM010000013.1, on the reverse strand, counting down.
GACCCAGGGCCACGTCCACGCGACCTTCGGCGTCTGCTGGGGCGGCATGGCGATGGCCTGGCACTTCCACGGTCTTGCCAAGCACATGCTCCCCGCCAAGGCCTTCGGCTGTTTCCGCCACCGCGCGGTGCAGCCGGCCTCGCCCTATCTTCGGGGGCTGTCGGACGATTTCGTGATCCCCGTCAGCCGCTGGACCGAGGTGCGCAAGGCCGAGGTCGACGCCAACCCCGGCTTGCGCACGCTGATCGCCTCGGACGAGGTCGGGCCCTGCCTGATCGAGGACGCGGGCCACCGCGCCCTCTACATCTTCAACCACTTCGAATATGACAGTGACACGCTCAAGCAGGAATACGACCGCGACGTGGCGGCCGGCGCGCCCATCAACGTGCCGCTGAACTACTACCCGGACGACGACCCCGCGCGCCCGCCCACCAACCGCTGGCGCAGCCACGGCCACCTGCTCTATGGCAACTGGATCAACGAGATCTATCAGACGACACCCTATGACCTCGACGCGATTGGCCGTCCTTAGCGCGGCGCTTGCCGCCTTTGTCGCCGCCGGGTGCAGCGCGGTCGCCGATGGCCCAGCCGACCGGCGCGCGGCCGCGGCCGAGGCCGCCTATCCGCCCACGGGCCGCTTTCTTGAGGTCGGGGGTCTGCGCATCCATGCCCACATCGAGGGGCAGCCCGCAGGCACGGCGCAGGACGTGATCCTGATCCACGGCGCAAGCGGCAGCACGCGCGACTTCACCCAGGGCCTCAGCGCGCGCCTTGGGCACGAGTTCCGCGTCATCGCCTTCGACCGTCCGGGCCTTGGCTGGTCGCAGGATGCGGGCGCGGCCGGCCTGACGCCCGAGGGGCAGGCGCGCATCCTGGCGGCGGCGGCGCGCAGCCTCGGCGTGCGCCGGCCGGTGATCTTGGGGCACAGCTATGGCGCGGCGGTGGCACTCGCCTGGGCGCTCGAGGCGCCGCAGGAAACGGGCGCCGTCGTCGTGCTGTCGGGGGCGACCATGCCCTGGCCGGGTGGGCTGGGGCTTTGGTATGCGCTGACGGCAAGCCGCTTCGGGCAATCGACCGTCCTGCCCTTCGCCGCGGCCTATGCGCCCGATGGGGCGGTGACGCGCACGGTCGCGGCCATCTTCGCCCCGGACCCCGTGCCAGATGGCTATGTCGATGCCGTCGGGGCGGGGCTGACGCTGCGCCAGCAGACACTCGCGGCGAACGCCCGGCAGGTTAATGCGCTGCGGCCGTCTCTCGTGGCGATGTCGGCGCGCTACGGGACGCTCGATCTGCCGGTCGAGGTGGTGCACGGCACGAAGGATCGGATCGTGCCGGCGGAAATTCACGCCGAACCGCTGGCGCAGATTCTGCCCAACGCACGGCTGAGCCTGCTCGATGGGGCAGGCCACATGCCTCACCATACCCGGCAGGAAGATGTCGTGGAGGCGATACGCCGCGCAGCACAAGCCGCGCGGCGCTGAACCGTCAGGCGCCGATCGCAGCGCGCAGCGCGAGCATGTCGGCCACCGCCTTGTCGGCGGCGTCGCGGTCGGATGCGCCTTCGGCGAGGGCACGCGCGTCGGCTATCAGATCATCGATCATCGCGGGCGTGACCTCGGAGAGCGGCACGGCGCGCTCGGCCAGAACCGTCACCGAGCCTGCGGCGATCTCGGCGAAGCCCCCGGTGACGGCATAGGCCTGTGCCCCGCCCGGAGCGCTTGCGCGCAGGATGCCGGGCCGCAGCGTCGTGATCACGGGCGCATGCCCCGGCATGGCCGTCAGGTCGCCATCCGCACCGGGGATCTGTACCTCGCTGACCTCGGCCGAGGCCAGACGGCGCTCGGGCGAGACGAGGTCGAAGGCGAAGGTGCCAGCCATCGCGCCCCCCTCAGGCCGCGGCCGCGGCGAGGCGCTGGGCCTTGGCAATCACCTCGTCGATGTCGCCCACCATGTAGAAGGCGGCCTCGGGCAGGTGGTCGTATTCGCCGTTCACCACCGCCTTGAACGAGGCGATCGTCTTTTCGAGCGGCACCTGCACCCCATCCGAGCCGGTGAAGACCTTGGCGACGTCGAAGGGCTGCGACAGGAAGCGCTGGATCTTGCGGGCGCGCGCCACCGTCAGCTTGTCCTCTTCGCTGAGTTCGTCCATCCCGAGGATCGCGATGATGTCCTGGAGCGACTTGTAGCGCTGGAGGATCCCCTGCACCGAGCGCGCGACGGCATAGTGCTCGGCCCCGAGGATGGCCGGGTCCATCAGGCGCGAGGTCGAATCGAGCGGGTCGACGGCCGGGTAGATGCCAAGCTCCGAGATCGCGCGCGAGAGCACCGTCGTCGCGTCGAGGTGCGCGAACGAGGTCGCGGGCGCGGGGTCGGTGAGGTCGTCGGCGGGCACATAGATGGCCTGCACCGAGGTGATCGAGCCGGCCTTCGTCGAGGTGATGCGCTCTTGCAGGGCGCCCATGTCGGTCGCGAGCGTCGGCTGATAGCCCACGGCCGAGGGGATGCGACCCAGGAGCGCCGACACCTCGGAGCCCGCCTGCGTGAAGCGGAAGATGTTGTCGACGAAGAAGAGCACGTCGGTGCCCGACTGGTCGCGGAACTGCTCGGCGAGCGTCAGGCCCGTGAGGGCGACGCGGGCCCGCGCGCCCGGCGGCTCGTTCATCTGGCCATAGACCAGCGCCACCTTCGACTCGGTCATGTTGTCGATGTTGATGACGCCCGATTCGATCATCTCGTGATAGAGGTCGTTGCCCTCGCGCGTCCGCTCGCCCACGCCCGCGAACACCGAATAGCCCGAGTGGACCTTGGCGATGTTGTTGATGAGTTCCATGATCAGCACGGTCTTGCCGACGCCCGCGCCGCCGAAGAGGCCGATCTTGCCGCCCTTCGAATAGGGGGCGAGCAGGTCGATGACCTTGATGCCGGTGACGAGGACCTGGCTCTCGGTCGCCTGCGAGGCGAAGTCGGGGGCGGGCTGGTGGATGGCGCGCGTCTGGGCGGCGACGACGGGGCCCTTCTCGTCGACCGGCTCGCCGATGACGTTGAGGATGCGCCCGAGGGTGGCGTCACCCACCGGCACCGCGATGGGCTTGCCGGTGTCCGCCACGGCCGTGCCGCGCACGAGGCCTTCGGTTGCGTCCATGGCGATGGTGCGCACCGTGTTCTCGCCCAGATGCTGGGCGACCTCGAGCACGAGGCGCTTGCCGTTGTTCTCGGTTTCGAGCGCGTTCAGGATGGCGGGCAGGCCGCCTTCGAACTGAACGTCCACGACGGCGCCGATCACCTGCGTGATCTTACCCGTAGCCTTCGCCTTTGCCATGTTCTTCTCTCCGGTTCCGTCAGAGCGCCTCGGCGCCCGAGATGATCTCGATCAGTTCCTTGGTGATCGCGGCCTGACGCGAGCGGTTGTACTGGATCGTCAGGCGGTTGATCATGTCGCCCGCGTTGCGGGTCGCGTTGTCCATCGCGCTCATCCGCGCGCCCTGCTCCGAGGCCGCGTTCTCAAGGAGCGCGGTGAAGATCTGCGTCGTCACCCCGCGCGGCAGGAGGTCGGCGAGGATCGCCTCTTCGGAGGGTTCGTAGTCATAGAGCCCGCCGCCCGCGCCCGCCTCGAACTGCGCCGGGATGATCTGGCGCGCGGTCGGGATCTGGGCGATCACCGACTGGAAGCGGTTGTAGAAGATCGTGGCGACGTCGAACTCGCCCTTGTCGAAGCGGCCGAGCACGTCGCGCGCGATCGCCTCGGCATTGACATAGCCGACGCGGCGGACGTCGGCGAGATCGACATGGCCGACAAAGAGCGCCGAGAGGTCGCGCTTGAGTTGCTCGCGCCCCTTCTTGCCGACGGTCAGGATCCTGACGGTGCGGCCCAGGCCCTGCAGCCGGGCCACTTCGGCCCGCGCCATGCGCACGATCGAGGAGTTGAACGCCCCGCAAAGCCCCCGCTCGGACGTCATCACGACGAGGAGGTGGACCTTGTCGCTCCCGGTTCCGGCGAGGAGGCGCGGCGCGCTGTCCGAGCCGCCGACCGACGCGGCGAGGCCCCCGATCACCGCCGTCATGCGGTCGGCGTAGGGGCGCGCGGCCTCGGCGGCGTCCTGGGCACGACGCAGTTTCGCCGCGGCGACCATCTGCATCGCCTTGGTGATCTTGCGCGTGTTCTTGACGCTGCCGATCCGGTTCTTGAGATCCTTGAGGCTTGGCATCTGCCCGTTCCCTGCCCCGGCCTCAGGCGAAGTCTTTGGCGAAGGCGGAGATGGCGGCGCGGATCTTGTCCTCGAGTTCGCCCTTCACCTTGCGGTCGTTCTTCGTGATGTCGGCCAGAAGGTCGGCGCACTTGCCACGCAGATGCGCAAGCAGCCCCGCCTCGAAGCGCCCGACTTCCTTCACCGGCACCTTGTCGAGGAAGCCCTGCGTGCCCGCGAAGATGATGCACACGATCTCGGCGTTCGTGAGCGGCGCATACTGCGACTGCTTCATCAGCTCGGTCAGACGCGCGCCGCGGTTGAGGAGTTTCTGCGTCGAGGCGTCGAGGTCCGAGCCGAACTGCGCGAAGGCCGCCATCTCGCGGTACTGCGCGAGTTCGAGCTTCACGGGGCCTGCGACCGACTTCATCGCGTTGGTCTGCGCCGAGGATCCGACGCGCGACACCGACAGGCCCGTGTTCACGGCCGGGCGGACGCCCTGATAGAACAGCTCGGTCTCGAGGAAGATCTGCCCGTCGGTGATCGAGATCACGTTCGTCGGGATGTAGGCCGACACGTCGCCCGCCTGCGTCTCGATGATCGGCAGCGCGGTCAGCGACCCCGCCCCGAAATCCTCGTTGAGCTTCGCCGACCGCTCGAGCAGGCGCGAGTGCAGATAGAACACGTCGCCCGGATAGGCCTCGCGCCCCGGCGGGCGGCGCAGCAGGAGCGACATCTGCCGATAGGCGACCGCCTGCTTGGAGAGGTCATCGTAGATGATGAGGGCGTGGCGGCCGTTGTCGCGGAAGAATTCCGCCATCGCGGTCGCCGAATAGGGGGCGAGGAACTGCATCGGCGCGGGGTCCGAGGCGGTCGCGGCGACGACGATCGTGTAGGCGATCGCTCCCGTCTCCTCGAGCTTCTTGACAAGCTGCGCCACCGTCGAGCGCTTCTGCCCGACCGCGACGTAGATGCAGTAGAGCTTCTTCGATTCGTCGCTGCCCGCGGCCTCGTTGTAGCTCTTCTGGTTGAGGATCGTGTCGAGCGCCACCGCCGTCTTGCCGGTCTGGCGGTCGCCGATGATGAGTTCGCGCTGGCCGCGCCCGATCGGGATCATCGCGTCGACGGCCTTGAGGCCGGTTGCCATCGGCTCGTGCACCGACTTGCGCGGGATGATGCCCGGCGCCTTCACGTCGGCCACGCGCCGCTCGGAGGCCGCGATCGGGCCCTTGCCGTCGATGGGGTTGCCGAGCGCGTCGACGACGCGGCCCAGAAGCGCGTTCCCCGCCGGCACGTCCACGATCGACTTCGTGCGCTTGACGGTGTCGCCTTCCTTGATGTCGCGGTCATCGCCGAAGATCACGATACCGACGTTGTCGGTCTCGAGGTTCAGCGCCATGCCCCGGATGCCGCCCGGAAACTCGACCATCTCGCCCGCCTGGACGTTGTCGAGGCCGTAGACGCGCGCGATCCCGTCCCCGACCGACAGCACGCGGCCAACCTCGGCCACCTGCGCGTCCTTGCCGAAGTTCTTGATCTGCTCCTTGAGGATGGCCGAGATCTCGGCAGCCTGGATTCCCATTATCCGACCTCTTTCATGGCGTTCTGGAGTGCGGCGAGCTTCGAGCGGATCGAGGTGTCGATCATCGTCGAGCCCACCTTGACGACGAGCCCGCCGATGAGTGCCTCATCGACGGTCACGCTGAGTTTCACGGTCTTGCCCACTTTCGATTTGATCGCAGCGGCGAGGGCCTTGGACTGGGCGGCCGACAGCTTGGTCGCGCTCGCGACCTCGGCCGTGACCTCGTTCTTGGCGGCGGCGATGCGCGCGCGCAGATCGGACAGCAGTTGCGGCAGCACGAAAAGGCGCCGCTTCGTCGCCATAAGAGCGAGCGTAGAGAGGAAGAGCTCCGACAGCCCGAGGGCGCGCGCCACAGCCCCGATCGCGGCACCCTGCTCGGCCCTGCCAAGAATGGGCGACGCGATCATCGCCTGAAGGTCACCGCTCTGACCAAGGGCTGCGGAGATCGTATCGACGTCGGATTCGAGCACGGCGAGTGCGCCGGCCTCCTGCGACAAGTCGAAAAGCGCCGCAGCGTAGCGGCTGGCTATCCCAGAAGAAATCGCGACCGTTTCCGCCACGTCAAACCCCTGCTTGCGGGCCGCAGTGCCACGATGTGGCGGGCGCACCGCTATTGGATGGCAGCCGCTATCCGCGGGCCGAGGGTTCTCTAGCAGAGGCGCCCAAATGCCGCAACCGTGATTGCGGCACGACCCAAGCGGAAAAATCACGCCGATAAGTCATCCTGGACAGGGGGCGCGCAATTGCCGCACCGGTTCGAGGGTTCAGGCGGGCTGCCCGGCGCCCGGCCCCGCCACCGCAAGGCCGGGGATCAGCGCCCGGACGCGAGCCCGCCCGGTGCGCCGGCGGGGGGCGAGGATCTGCTTGGCGGCCTCGACCATCAGCACCCCGCCACCCCGCCAGGGCAGAAGGCGCGCGCCCACCCGCTCCCAAAGATCGGCCGATCGCAGCCAGAAGGCGCGCGGCGACGGGGGCGCATAAAGGGCCGAGGACAGGCGCTCGACGCTGAAATCGTGCCGGTGGAGTTGCGCCTCAAGTTGACGCGCGCTGTAAGGGCGCCCGAAGCCGAAGGGCGTCGCATCGGTGCGCGACCAGATGCCGGCGCGGTTCGGCACGATGAACATCACCCGACCGCTCGGCGCCAGAACGCGCCAGGCCTCGTCGAGGACCGCGTCGGGGTTCTCCGATGTCTCGAGCCCGTGCATGACCACCAGCCGATCGACACTCTCGGCCTGAAGGGGCCAGAGCGTCTCGTCGCACAGCACCGCGACATTGGCCTGCCCCTGCGGCCAGGCCATCACGCCTTGCTGGGCGGGCATGAGGCCGACGACACGCGCCTGCGCCTCGAGATAGGGGCGCAGCAGCGGCACGGCAAAGCCGAAACCCGCCACGCACTGCCCGGGAAGCGGCGGCCAGAGCAATACCATCCGATCGCGGATCGCCCGCTGCGCGACCCGGCCGAGACGGGTGCGGTAATAGAAGCTGCGCAGGTCGAGCACATCGAGATGCATTGCAAACCGCCCCCGGTGCAGGCGATGCTGCCGGCCAAGATCCATGCTAGGCAAGAGCGGCGAAAAGGAAAAGCCATGACGGCGCGCATCGTCCCCATCCCCTGCCTGCGCGACAACTTCGCCTTCCTGATCTTCTCGGGCGCCGAGGCCGCACTCATCGACGTGCCCGAGGCGGCACCGATCCTGCGGGCGATCCGGACCGAGGGCGTGCGCCTGCGGGAGATCGTTCTGACGCATCATCACGACGATCATGTGCAGGGCCTCGCGGCGCTGCTCGGGGGGCCCGGGGGACTCGCGGCCGACGGCGGGCCGCGCCCCGTCGTGATGGGGGCCGCGGCCGATCGCCACCGCCTGCCGCCGCTCGACCGCGCGCTCGTGCCGGGCGAGCGGCTGACCCTCGCGGGCCTTAGGGCCGAGGTCATCGACGCGCCCGGCCACACGGTCGGGCATATCGCGATCCATGTGCCCGAGGCGGCGGCGCTCTTTTCCGGCGACAGCCTGATGGCGATGGGGTGCGGGCGGCTCTTCGAGGGGACGGCCGCGCAGATGTGGGCGACGCTCTCGCGCCTCGCGGGCCTCGCGCCCGACACGCGCGTATGGTCTGGGCACGACTACATCGCCGGCAACGCGGCCTTCGCCGCGCATGTCGAGCCCGGCAACCCGGAGGCCATCGCCCGCGCCGCGGCGCACCGCTTGCGTGGCGGGACCGATCACCTCTTCGTGACGCTGGCGCAGGAACGCGCGACGAACCCCTTTCTGCGTCCCGACAGCGCCGAGATCCGCGCCCGTCTGGGGCTGCACAAGGCAAGCGCGGCAGAGGTCTTCGCCGCGCTGCGCCGCGCCAAGGACGATTTCCGACCGGCCGGCCCGCAGCCGTGACGAAATCTTCATCGCTGCGGTCACATTTCTGGCCCGGACCGAAAAAAGGCTTGAAGCGGGGCGAAGAAAGCCGATCTAATGACGCAGAAAGGCACAGGGTGCGCGGCCCCCGGCCCCGTCCCCGCCAAACCGAGGAGCAGACAAGGTGCCGTCGTTCACCAACACGCTCGAAAAAGCGATCCACGCCGCGCTCGCCCAGGCGAACGCGCGGCGCCACGAACTCGCGACGCTCGAGCATCTGCTGCTCGCGCTCATCGACGAGCCCGACGCGGCCAAGGTCATGCAGGCGTGCTCGGTCGATCTCGAGGAGTTGCGCCGCACCCTCGTCGAGTTCATCGAGGACGATCTCTCGAGCCTCATCACCGAGGTCGAGGGCTCCGAGGCGGTGCCGACGGCGGCCTTTCAGCGCGTGATCCAGCGCGCCGCGATCCATGTGCAAAGCTCGGGGCGCACCGAGGTGACGGGGGCCAACGTCCTCGTCGCGATCTTCGCCGAGCGCGAATCGAACGCCGCCTATTTCCTGCAGGAGCAGGACATGACGCGCTATGACGCGGTGAACTTCATCGCGCATGGCGTCGCCAAGAACCCCGCCTTCGGCGAGACGCGCCCCGTCACCGGCGCCGAGGAGGCGCAGGAGACGCCCAAGGCCGAGGCCGGCGAGGCCAAGGAATCGGCGCTGTCGAAATTCTGCGTCGATCTCAACACCAAGGCGCGCAAGGGCGACGTGGACCCGCTGATCGGACGGGAATCCGAGGTCGAGCGCTGCATTCAGGTGCTCTGCCGCCGGCGCAAGAACAACCCGTTGCTGGTGGGCGATCCGGGCGTGGGCAAGACCGCCATCGCCGAGGGCCTCGCGCTCAAGATCACCCGGGGCGAGACGCCCGAGGTGCTCGCGGGCTCGACCATCTATTCGCTCGACATGGGCGCGCTTCTGGCCGGCACGCGCTATCGCGGCGACTTCGAGGAGCGGCTGAAGGCGGTCGTCAAGGAACTCGAGGATCACCCCGACGCGATCCTCTTCATCGACGAGATCCACACCGTGATCGGGGCGGGTGCCACCTCGGGCGGGGCGATGGATGCCTCGAACCTGCTCAAGCCCGCGCTGCAGGGCGGCAAGCTGCGCTGCATGGGCTCGACCACCTACAAGGAATTCCGCCAGCATTTCGAGAAGGACCGCGCGCTGTCGCGCCGCTTCCAGAAGATCGACGTCAACGAACCCTCGGTCGAGGATTCGGTGAAGATCCTCATGGGCCTCAAGCCCTATTTCGAAAAGCACCACGACCTGCGCTACACGGCCGAGGCGATCCGCACGGCGGTCGAGCTTTCGGCGCGCTACATCCACGACCGCAAGCTGCCCGACAAGGCGATCGACGTCATCGACGAGGCGGGCGCGGCCCAGCACCTCGTGGCGGAATCGAAGCGCCGCAAGACGATCGGACCCAAGGACATCGAGGCGGTCGTCGCCAAGATCGCGCGCATCCCCCCGAAAAACGTCTCGAAGGACGATGCCGAGGTGCTCCGCGACCTCGAGAAATCGCTCAAGCGGGTGGTGTTCGGCCAGAATGCCGCGATCGATGCGCTCTCCTCGGCGATCAAGCTGGCCCGCGCGGGCCTGCGCGAGCCCGAGAAGCCCATCGGCAACTATCTCTTCGCGGGGCCGACGGGGGTGGGCAAGACCGAGGTCGCCAAGCAGCTCGCCGCGACGCTCGGGGTCGAGCTTCTGCGCTTCGACATGTCGGAATACATGGAAAAGCACGCCGTCAGCCGCCTGATCGGCGCGCCGCCGGGCTATGTGGGCTTCGATCAGGGCGGGCTACTGACCGACGGGGTCGATCAGCACCCCCATTGCGTGCTCCTGCTCGACGAGATCGAGAAGGCCCATCCGGACGTCTACAACATCCTCCTGCAGGTGATGGACCACGGCAAGCTGACCGACCACAACGGCCGGCAGGTGGACTTCCGCAACGTCATCCTCATCATGACGACGAACGCGGGCGCGAGCGAACAGGCGAAATCCGCCATCGGCTTCGGCCGCGAGCGGCGCGAGGGCGAGGATACGGCCGCGATCGAGCGCACCTTCACGCCGGAATTCCGCAACCGCCTCGACGCAGTGGTGAGTTTTGCACCCCTCTCGCGCGAGACGATCATGCGCGTGGTCGAGAAGTTCGTCCTCCAGCTCGAGGCGCAGCTCATCGACCGGGGCGTGCACATCGACCTGACGCCCGAGGCTGCGGCGTGGCTGGGCGAGAAGGGCTACGACGACAAGATGGGCGCCCGCCCCCTCGTCCGCGTGATCCAGGAGCACATCAAGAAGCCGCTGGCCGAGGAGTTGCTCTTCGGTCGCCTGATCAAGGGGGGCTTCGTGCGGGTCGCGCTGCGCGACGGCGCGATCGACTTGCAGGTGACCGAGCCGCAAAAACCGCGCATCGCCGGCAGCAAGCCGCCGCTCCTGACTGCGGAATAGGCGCGCCCGGGGTCAGACCCGGGGCGTGCCGCCCGCGAGGATGGTGCGCATCCAGCCGGTGTCGATGTTGCCGCCGCAGAGGATGACGCCGACCTCGCGCCCCGCCATCCGGTCGCGTTCGGCCATCAGCGCGGCGAG
>JBIKVM010000126.1:0-8910 GCA_044356825.1 Limisphaerales bacterium | reverse complement strand
GAATCGGGGCGGCGATGGTCAGTTCCGGCCGCGGCTGACGGGCGCCACCGCCATCAGCCGCGGTCGAGCACCACGGGTTCGGCCTTCATGGCCTGCGCGAGCGCGCGGAAGCGCGCCTCGCTCACCTCGCCAAACAGGGTGCGCCCCTTGGGCGTGAGGTGCAGCTCGACCCGCTTGCGGTCGCGCGCGACGCGCAATTCGCCGGCCGTCTCTGGCTCGGCGACCGAGAACATGGCACCGAAACGCATCGCCTTGCCGAGGATCTCGGCGTCGCGGATCTGATCTTCGTCAAGCAGCCGCAAGAGCGGCTCGAACCGCGAGCCCGAGCGCGAGTTCTTGTAGCGGTGCAAGAGGGCGAGGCCCAGAAACACCCGCCCCGGATGGTCGAGCCCGCCCAGATTGGCACGCGTGGCGTTGTCGAAGCAGACTTCGGCGCGATAGTCGGGATGCGCGCGCCAGGTGGTGTCGTGCAAGAGGCACGCGGCCTTGATGAGGCGCTGGCGCGCCGGCGGCTCGTGTCGGAAGAGCGGGGCGAGGAAGGCGTGCAGCTTGCGCCCGAAGCCCGGCATCCGCGCCTGCGACGCCTCGGCCATGCGTGCGGCCTCGATCAGCGGATCGCGCCGGCGCAATTGCTCGGGCATCTGGTCATAGAGCATCCCCTCGCGGATGCCGTAGGCCGAGATGTCGATCTCGCGCGGGCGGAACTCGGCCAGGAGCCCCGCGAGCACCTCGCAGGCCTGCGGCACGAGCGCCATGCGCTCGGACGAGGTACTGGTGCGCGCGCGCAGCGCGGCAAGGTCGCTCTGGCCAAGCCAGTCGATCGTCTCGAGGACCTGCGCCGGCGTCATGCGGTATTCGTGCAGCACCGTCAGCGGATAGCCGCGCCGCTCCATGTCGAGCCGGCCGATCACGCGCCAGGACCCGCCGACCAGATAGAGCCGCGAGCCCGGCGCCGCGAGATCCTGCGCCACGGGGCGCAGGGTGGCGGCGATGCGGGTGGCGCGCGCGGCCGGGGTGGTCCCTGTCTCGTGCAGGCGGAACGGGCCAAGCGGGGTCGTCGCGCGCGCCCCGACCGCTCCGCCCGAGATGCGCGCAAGCTCCATCGAGTTGCCGCCCAGATCGCACACGATCCCCTCGGCATCGGGCCAGCCGAGCAGCACGCCCTGCGCGGCAAGGCGCGCCTCCTCGTCGCCGCCGATCACCGTCATCCGCAGGCCCGTGCGCTCGGCCACCTCGGCGGCGAATTCGGGGCCGTCGATCGCCTCGCGCACCGCCGCCGTCGCCACGACGCTGAGCGGCGAGACGGCCATCGCCTCGGCGAGGATCGCAAAGCGGCCAAGCGCCGAGAGTGCGCGCACCCGACCCTCGGGGTTGAGGCGCCCGGTCTCGGCCAGACCGCGCCCGAGTCCGGCCATGACCTTCTCGTTGAAGAAATACGCTGGCGAGCGCGCGGCGCCGTCGAAGACGACCATCCGCACCGAGTTCGAGCCTATGTCGATGACGCCCACGCGCGAGAGCGCGCGCGCGGACGGATCATCGAAGAGCGGTGCGCCGAAAGGTCCCCACTCATCGGCGGCATGAAGCGGCATGTCGTCCATCGGCCGTCCGGTTCGGAGCGATTCTGCGTCCGAGAGGGTGGCGCGATGCGTGCGCGCGGTCAATCCCTGCCCAACTCCGCGCCCGCACCAGCGGCGGGTGCGAGCACCGGCACATCCGCCGCCCCCGCGCTGCCCCGCCCCGAGAGCGAGGGGTTGTCGAGAAAGAAGCGGTGGCAAGAAAAGGCCGTCGCCGGGTCGTGCGCCTCGTCGCGCCGATAGCGCCCGGCGGCGTCGAGCACCCAGCTTTGCGCCGTGTCGGCAAGGTTCGCGGCCATGATCTGATCGACGATCTGCGCCTTGACGGTGGCGTTCCCGATCTCGACCAGCGTCTCCACCCGGCCGGCAAAGTTGCGCCCCATCCAGTCGGCCGAGGAGATGAAGACCCGCGCCCCGGCCGAGGGGAGCCCGTGCCCCGCCCCGAAGCACACGATCCGGCTGTGTTCGAGGAACCGCCCCACGATCGATTTCACCCGGATCGTCTCCGACAGTCCCCGCACCCCCGGCCGGAGCCCGCAGATGCCGCGCACGATCAGGCTGATGCGCACCCCTGCCCGGCTCGCGGCATAGAGCGCGTCGATCACCTCGGCGTCGATGAGGCTGTTCATCTTGGCCCAGATCTCGCCCCGGCCGCCCCGGCGCGCGATCTCGGCCTCGGCCGCGATCAGCTCGAGCAGACGGGGCTTGAGCGTCAGGGGCGAGATCGCGAGGTTCTCGAGCCCCTCGGGGATCGCGTAGCCCGAGAGGTAGTTGAACACCTTCGTCGCGTCGCGCCCGAGCGCGGCATCGGCGGTGAAGAACGACAGGTCGGTATAGATGCGCGCCGTGATGGGGTGATAGTTGCCGGTGCCGAAATGGGTATAGGTCACGAGCCCGTCGCCCTCGCGCCGCACGACGGTCGAGATCTTGGCGTGGGTCTTGAGGTGCAGGAAGCCGTAGACGACATGCGCCCCGGCGCGTTCGAGCCGGCGCGACTGGCGGATGTTGGCGGCCTCGTCGAAGCGGGCCTTGATCTCGACCAGCGCCGTCACCGACTTGCCGGCCTCGGCCGCCTCGCAGAGCGCGCCGACGACGGGGCTGTCGTAGGAGGTGCGATAGAGCGTCTGCTTGATCGCGAGCACGTCGGGATCGCGCGCGGCCTGTTCGAGAAACCGCACCACCATGTCGAAGCTCTCATAGGGGTGGTGGAGCAGCATGTCCTTCTGGCGGATGGCGGCGAAGATGTCGCCGCCGTGGTCGTGGACGCGCTCGGGCACGCGGGGGGTGAAGGGCGGCCAGAGCAGGTCGCGCCGGCTGTCGGTGACGAGTTCGCGCAGATCGGTCAGGCCCAGAAGGCCCGCGACCTCGACGACCTCGTCGGCGGTGACGCCAAGCTCGGCCATGATCGTGTCGCGCAGCATGGGCGGCGCCCCGGCCGAGATCTTGAGGCGGATCACCTCGCCCCGGCGGCGGCGCTTCAGCGCGACCTCGAACTCGCGCACCAGATCCTCGGCCTCGTCCTCGACCTCGAGGTCGCTGTCGCGCAGCACGCGAAAGGCGCAATGCCCGCGCAATTCATAGCCCGGAAAGAGCCGGTCGATGTGCAAGAGCAGCAGATCCTCGAGCGGCAGCACCCGCAGCCGCCCCTCGGGCGCGGGCAGGGCGACAAAGCGCGCGACCTGCTGGGGAATGGGCAGAAGGGCCGTCAGCGTCCGCCCGCCCTCGGTCCGCGCGAGGTCGAGGCCGAGGCAGAAGCCGCCGTTGGGGATGAAGGGGAAGGGATGCGCGGGGTCGATCGCGAGCGGCGAGAGCACCGGGAACACCTGCGCCACGAAATGCGCCTGAAGGAACGCCCGGTCGCGCCGCGACAGCTTGGCGGCCCCCAGGATCGCGATCCCCTCGGCTTCCATCGCGCGGCGGAGCGTGCGCAGCGTGCGCTGCTGGGTCTGCATCAGCGCGCGCGCGTCCTGATTGATCCGCACGAGCTGCTCGGCCGGCATCAGGCCGTCGTCCGAGGGCTGCCCCTTGCCCGAGCGCGCCAGTTCGCGCAGCCCAGCGACCCGGACGGTATAGAATTCATCGAGGTTCGTGGCCGAGATCGAGAGGAACCGCAGCCGCTCGAGCAGCGGCACGCGGGGGTTCGCGGCCTCTTCGAGGACGCGCCAGTTGAAATCGAGCCACGAGAGTTCGCGGTTGAAGAACCGCCCCGGACCGGCCGCCACCTCGGGCAGGGCCACGGGCTGCGGCGGGGCGGAGGCGAGGAAATCGGCGTTGACGGGCATCTTGGCCTTGCGGGTTGCAAGCGCCGACTATCGCGCGTCCGCCATCCCTTCCGCAAGCTCCTCGAGGACCTCGGCCGCGAGCGCGCGCCCCACGGGCCGGCCGCGCGCGAGGCTGCGCGCATCGAGCGCCGCCACCACCGCCCCCGCCGCCGCGAGCGAGCGGTGCATCCGCGCCACGATCCAGGGCACGAGGTCGGGATCGGGCGCGATCTGGCGGTCGGAGAGGAGCTTGACGAGGACGGCGGCGAGGAGGGCATCGTCGGGCGGCTCCAGCCGGACCTGCGGCGCGGCGGCGATGCGGCTCGCCAGATCGGGCAGCGCGATGCCCCAGTCGCGCGGCGCGCCCCTTCCCGCCAGCATCAGATGCCCCGCCCCCTCGGCGAGGAGGTTCGCGAGGTGCAGCGCCGCGCGTTCGGCCGCCGCGCTGCCGCCCAGGCGGTGGGCATCCTCGATCGCGACGCGCCCGCCCTCGGCCAGCGCCGTCAGCGCCGCCCCCGCAAGGCGTTCGGCCGGCACCACGGCCGCCCCCGCCGCCTCGGCCCAGATCTGCACCAGATGCGATTTGCCTGACCCCTCGGGGCCCGCGAGCACGAGCCGCCCGCCGGGCCAGCCGCGCCAGCCCTCGACCGCGGCGAGGGCCGCCGCATTCGAGGGCGCCGCGAAGAAATCCGCCCGCCCCCGTGCCGCGCTGGGCGCGAGATCGAAGGCAAGCTGCGCCGTCATTCCCCGACGCCGAAGCCCGTGCCCGGCCCCGAGCGCCCGCGATAGAGCAGCCCCTCGCGATAGGCGCGCAGCCCGAAACGCGCGAGCACCCCGATCGCCGCCGCCACCGGCACCGCCACCATCATCCCGACAAAGCCGAAGAGCGCCCCGAACACCGAGAGCGAGAACAGAAGCCACACCGGATGCAGCCCGACCGACCCGCCGACGAGGCGCGGCACGAGGATGTTGCCCTCGATGAACTGCCCGGCCGCGAAGATCGCGAGGATGACGAGGATCCACAGCGGCGTGTCCCAGAACTGAAACAGCGCGAGCCCGATCGAGAGCACCCCGCCGATGATCGCGCCGACATAGGGAATGAACGAGATGAGCCCCGTCACCACCCCCACGACCAGCCCGAACTGCAGCCCCGCCGCCATCAGCGCCGCGGCGTAGAACACCGCGAGGATCAGGCAGACCGACAGCTGCCCGCGCACGAACCCCGCGAGCACCGCGTCGATCTCGCGCGCGAGCTGGCGGATCGCCGGCGCATGGTCGCGCGGCAGATGCGCGTCGATCACCCCGATCATCCGGTCCCAGTCGAGCAGCAGGTAGAAGGCCACGACCGGCACCACGAGGATGAAGACGAAAAAGCCCACCACCCCCATCGCCGAGCTGACCGCGACATCGAGGAGCGCGAGCGACCGCTCGCGCAGCGTGTCGCCAACGCCCTCGAGCGAGCGGCGCAGCGGCCCGTCGGCATCGGCGAGGTCGGGCACGCGCTCCTGCACGAAGGCCGCGAGGCGGGCGAGGATCTGCGGCATCGCCTCGGCCAGCGCCGCCGCCTGCCCGATCACCACCGGCAACAGCACGAGCCCCGCCAGCACCACGACCGTCCCCGCCCCGAAGATGATGGTCGAGGTCGCCGCCACCCGGCTCAGGCCCGCCCGCTCCAGCCGGTCGGCGACGGGGTCGAGGAAATAGGCGATGGCGCCGCCCACGACGAAGGGCAGGATCACCTGCCCGAGCCCCCAGAGCGCGCCCGCGAACACCGCCGCGGCGACACCCCACCAGACCACCTGATCGCGCACCGGCAACGCCATGCCACCCCCTCGCGGACGCCTCCCGCCCCTCCCCCGACATGGCAGGACAGCCCCCGCCAATCAAGAGGCGGCAGGCGGACGCGGCCCCGCGGAGCCCCCCCAATGCGCCGGCCGCGCCATGCCCTCGGGCAACCGCGTGCTGTCGTCGCCATGGGCCTTTTCGAGGATGGAGGGGGGGAGGTTGGAGCGGGATAGGTCGGCGCCGAAGAGGGTGGCGCCGTCAAGATCCGTCTGGTCGTCGAAATGGCACCTCTTAAAAGCGCACTTGTAGAGACTTGAGCGACCCAATCGTGCACCTGAAAAATTGACGTCAACGAAGGAAGCGTCGGTAAGGTTTGATTTATCTATTTGAAAAGGATTGAGGTAGCTCGCATCGAGGTCACTAAAGTCTGCAGCTTCGAGGTTTGCACCTGCGAGATCCGCGAATGCCATGTTGGAAAGGCCTGAAATATCGGCAGAAAAAATTACACCCTCCATTCTTGCGAGCCAGAACCTCGCGCCTTGAAACTGGACGCCTCCTCCGAACGAGCCCTCGAGTCGCGTGTCATCCATTTGCGCGCCGCCGAGTTGCTTGCCCGACAGCGTGCTTCGTTGCAGATTGGTGCCGCGCAGATCGAGGAGGTAGCCATTGTAGCCAACCATCGCACGCTTCCACGCCGCGACCCTGTCGCGATACTCCCGCTCCTGCCGTTCCTCCACCGCGCCCTCGGGCCGTGTCGGGCAGGGGATGGCGAAGGGCCACTCCGTCGTGCTGCCGGGCGGGTCGGGCCAGGCGGCCTCGATCCGGAGTTGCTCGGGTGTCCGCCGGCCGATGACGTCGAGCGCGACCGCGATGTCGAGCCTGGGGGCAGGAAGGGCGCGGGCCCATGTCCGTATCGCCTCGCGGCGGGTCGCGATCCCCTCCAGCGCCGCGCGGATCTCCTCGGCGGGCGCGTCGGAGGTCGGGGCCTGCCATACACCAAACCCGTGATCCTGCGCCCCGCGCGCCGGGGCGTTGTTGCGGATGTAGGCGCAGAGGAGTTCCATGATCCGCACATGGTCGCGCCCCTGATGGAAGCGCACCGAATCCTGCGCGATGCGTTCGAGCGCGAGGATCCCGCCGATGCGGACCTCGATGTTGGCTTCGGTCTGGCCGCCGTCCCCGTTCACCGTCCGCTCGGCCCCGAGCTGCTCGACCGCCTTGGAGATGCGGTCGGTGATCTGCCCCTCGCGCGCGACCTCGAGGTTGCCTTGCGCGATCACGGTCCGCCAGATCAGGAAGGGCGCGCCGAGAAGGGCCACGATCAGCGCCCCCGCGCCGAGGTCGATGCCCTCGGTGGTGCCGGAGAAAGCAATACCCGCCGTGTGCAGCAGGACCGCGCCCGCGGCGACGATCGCCGCGGGCCAGAGCACGATCGTCGCGGCCATGAGGAACCATCCGAGCGCGCCCCCGAACCGCCGCCCCCGCGACCAGTCGGGCGGGACGCGGAAGCCCATCCATTCGGTCAGGTTGCGGGGCGCGTTGCGTCGGGAATCGGGATCGTGGTCGGTCATGAAAACACCTGATCGGAATGCGCGCGGCCCTCGGCCGCTTGCCGGCAGGATGGCGATGGCGTAACCATCCGGCAACCCGAAATCCCCGCCCCGCGAGGTGCCATGCGTCTGTCCCGCTATTTCCTGCCCGTCCTGCGCGAGAACCCCGCCGAGGCGCAGATCGTGAGCCACCGCCTGATGCTGCGGGCGGGCATGATCCGCCAGCAGGCGGCCGGCATCTATTCCTGGCTGCCGCTCGGGTATCGCGTGCTGCGCCGGATCGAGGAGATCGTCCACCAGGAGCAGGTGCGCGCGGGCCACATCCCGATGCTGATGCCGACGCTGCAGCCGGCCGATCTGTGGCGCGAATCCGGCCGCTACGACGATTACGGCGAGGAGATGCTCCGCATCCGCGACCGCCAGAAGCGCGACCTGCTCTATGGTCCGACGAACGAGGAGATGATCACCGACATCTTCCGCGCCCATGTCGGGAGTTACCGCGACCTGCCGCTCACGCTCTATCACATCCAGTGGAAGTTCCGCGACGAGATCCGGCCGCGCTTCGGCGTCATGCGCGGGCGCGAGTTCCTGATGAAGGATGGCTACAACTTCGACATCGACAAGGAGGCGTCGCTGCACGCCTACAACCGCCACATGGTGAGCTATCTGCGCACCTATGAGCGGATGGGGCTGACGGCCATTCCGATGCGCGCGGCCTCGGGGCCGATCGGGGGCGACAACACGCACGAGTTCCTCGTCCTCGCCGCGACGGGGGAGTCGGAGGTCTATTACGACGACCGCGTGCAGGATCTGCGGCTCGGGAACCGCGCGATCGATTACGACGACCGCGCGGCCGTCGCGGCCGTCTGCGATGAGTTCACGACGCTTTACGCCCGCACCGAAGAGACGCATGACGCCGCCCTCTTCGCCGCCGTTCCCGAGGGGCACCGCAAGGTCGGGCGCGGGATCGAGGTCGGGCAGATCTTCTATTTCTCGACCAAGTATTCCGAGCCGATGGGGGCCGTTGTCGTCAACGACAAGGGCGAGCGGGTGCCCGTCCACATGGGCAGCCACGGCATCGGCGTGAGCCGCCTTGTCGGCGCCATCATCGAGGCGAGCCATGATGAGCGCGGCATCGTCTGGCCCGAGGGGGTGACGCCCTTCCCGGTCGGGCTCGTCAACCTCAAGCAGGGCGACGGCGCGACCGATGCGGCCTGCGCCGCCATCGAGGCGGGGCTTGCCGCGCGGGGGCTCGAGGTTCTCTATGACGACCGCGACGAGCGCGCGGGCGCCAAGTTCGCGACGATGGACCTGATCGGGCTGCCGTGGCGGATCACGGTCGGGCCGCGCGGCCTTGCGGCGGGGAAGGTCGAGCTGACCTCGCGCCGCACGGGCGAGGCCGAAGAGATGACGCCCGAGGCCGCGGTCGCGCGCATCGCCCAGATCTACGCGGGGCTCTGATGGCGGGGCCGGTGATGACGCCGGCCACGCTCGCGTCGGTGGACTGGTCGACCCTGCCCGCCCCGGTCGATGACGGGGCGGCGGCGCATCTGGCCGGCATGCGGCTGCCTGCGGTGGCGCTGCCCGCGACGGACGGGCGGGTGGTCGACCTCTCGGCGCTTCGCGGTCTTGTCGTCGTCTACGCCTATCCCAAGACGGGCCGCCCCGGCGAGGCGCTGCCCGATGGCTGGGACGCCATCCCCGGCGCGCGCGGCTGCACCCCGCAATCTTGCGCCTTTC
>JBIKVM010000125.1:0-8970 GCA_044356825.1 Limisphaerales bacterium | reverse complement strand
AGAGCGAAGAATCGGGGGGCAGACATGGGGGTGATCCAGCGCGCATACTTCACGCTCGAGGAAGCCGTCGCACATTGGGGGCTGAGCGAGACCGAACTGCGATATGTCGTCGAGAACGGGCTTCTGACGCTGTCGCTGCGCATCTATGGCAGCGTCGATCACCGTGATGGCCGCCCCGGAACGGCACCCCGCCGGCGCGACTTCGAGGGGGTGGTCGATCTGCATCGCCGCGACGCGATTGAAGTCCTCGCGCAGGACGAGCGTAGCTTGCGCGCCTTTCGCCTCTCCGATGGCGGGGGGGTGACGCTCGCGGAGGGAGCCCCTGCATGGATCGCGCGGCGGCAGGCGCTCATCGTGCGCGCCGACGAGCAGGATCGCTTCGATGCCACGCTCGAGGCGCAGGCACGGCCACGAACCGATGAGTTTCATCGCTTTCTCTGCTTTCGCTTTCTCGAGCGCGACTATCGCTTCACCGAGATGCAGGCGCGCGCGCTCCACCACCTCTTCCTCGCGGCGCTTGCGGGCGAGCCTGATCGGCGTGGCGGCGATATCCTGTCGGCGGCAGGCTCCGCCTCGCTCAAGCTCAGCTATCTCTTCTCGAGCCGGCAGGGCTGGTGCGCCATCGTCCTCCCGGTCGCCGGCAGGCGCGGCCATTACCGAATGGCGCCGGGGCTTGTCGTCGCCATGATGGCTGCTGGCTGACCCCCCTCGCCATTCCCAAGATCCGACGCTGACGAGGCCCGCCGCGAGCGGGCTTTTTGCTGTCTGCACGCCGCCTCGAATCGTCGCCGTCGAGTGATTCGGTCGGTGGTTGGTCGGTGCTCGGTCGGTATCAGGTTGGTGAATGGTTGGTGAGCCCTCGATCCTCCAACCATGGGAGGCCGGCGGCATTGAATTTCCAGCAAATAATAAATTCATCCACCGACCACTCATGACACGACCTCCAACCGAAGCTTCGGCAAGGGTGTGCTCGTCACCAAAGACGAGGCCCGAGATGAACGACGCGTTGCTCACAACCAAGCTTCTTGCCCGGCGATGGCGCATCGCGCCGCGCACGCTCGAACGCTGGCGCGCTGACAGCGTCGGGCCCTGCTTTCTGCGGATCGGGCGGCATATCCGCTATCGCGACGCCGATGTGCAGGCCTTCGAGCGCGACCACGCGGGCCTCGTGCCCGGCCAGCTCCGGGGCGGCGCATGAACCTCGCCGGCGCTGCACATGTCGATGGGGCAATCGCGCTCCTCGCCTGGGCCGACACGGCCGAACCGGGCGCCGCGGCGGTCTATCACATCGGACACCTCGCCATCGACGCACCCGTCTACGGGCCGGGGGCACCTCGGATCGTTCGCGAAGGTCCGCGCGAACTCGCCGATGCTGCCTGGCGCCTCGCCGCACTGGAGCGCGTCCACCTCGTGCAACGGCGCCTCGCTCCGGCCCGCTTTGCCTATCTCGCTGTCTCGCGGCCCAGACCGCGCCACCGGCCGACACCACACGCGCTTCTCCCATAACACCAAGGCCGAGTGATGGCCCTGCCATTTCCCTTCAACGGAGTGCCCACCATGCCACGCGCCGACAACGTCCCATGCTTCGCCGATCTTGAAGGTCTCTCCATCGGCGACATTGCTGAGCTGCCACCCGAGATGCTGCTGGAGTTGCAGACGACCGCACTCGTCGAGACTGCCCGGGTAAAGCGCCTGAAGGACCGTTTCGAAGCAGCACTGGCGCAGCGCTATGGCGCGGCGACCGAGGCCGCGCGTTCCGCCCAAGGCAAGACCTCCGGCACCGTTCGGATCGAGGATGCGGGCATGGTGGTGATCGCCGATCTGCCGAAGAAGGTCACGTGGGATCAGGACCGGCTGGCCGCGATGGCGACCCGCATCCGCGAGGCGGGCGACGACCCGACCCAGTACCTCGAGATCGCCTATCGCGTGCCGGAACGCCGGTTTGGGGCCTGGCCCGACGCCATCCGCGAGGGCTTTGCTGCCGCCCGTTTCGAGACCACCGGCAAACCTGTGTTCCGGCTCGAGACCCGAGACCGGTAACGCGCGGCGGCGGGACGCCCGAGCGGCAACGCCGGGCAGGTTCCCCTTCGGCACCCGGTCACCCCCGCCGCCGCGCCCTTTTCAATTCATCGGAGAACCCAATGGCCTTCCGCATCATCACTGCCGACGAGCGCCTCTCGGCCGCCGAGAACAAGACCTCGCTCGCCATCTTCGGCCCACCGGGCGTGGGCAAGACCACGCTCCTGAAGTCCCTGCCT
This sequence comes from Limisphaerales bacterium, assembly GCA_044356825.1. Taxonomy (GTDB): domain Bacteria; phylum Pseudomonadota; class Alphaproteobacteria; order Rhodobacterales; family Rhodobacteraceae; genus JAUREX01. The sequence continues at coordinate 6,712 of JBIKVM010000125.1, read as the reverse complement.
GCCGAGGAAACCGTCTGCCTCGACCTCGAGGCCGGGATGAAATCGGTGCAGGACTGGCGCGGCGCGTCGATCCCGGTGCGCAGCTTCACCGACTTCCGCGACCTTGCGGTGCTGATCGGCGGGCCGGATCCGGCGCAGCACCCGCAGTCCTGGTACGGGACCGAACGGCATGCGTGGCTGCAGGCCCAGCATCGCGAAAGCGGCATCGAGGCCTTCCTTGCCGCGCGCCGCATCGTCTTCGTCGACTCGATCACAGATCTGACGCGGCAGGCGATGGCCTATGCCCGCCAGCAGCCCGAAGCCTTCTCGGACCGGACCGGCAAGCCCGATGTCCGAGGCGCCTACGGTCTTCTGGGGCGTGAAGTCATTCAGGCGCTCAAGCACCTCCAGCATGCGCGCGGCAAGACCGTGATCTTTGTCGGCGTGCTGGAAAAGGTGACCGACGATTTCGGCACCGTCTCCTGGCAACCGCAGATGGAAGGCAGCAAGGCCGGGCGGGAGTTGCCGGGCATCGTGGACCAGGTCGTCTCGATGCACCTCTTCGCCCGCGATGCAGAGGGTGGCTGGGTCCTGGATGAGACCGCCACCGACCGCCGCCTTGTCTGCAAGTCGGGCAACCCTTGGCGCCTTCCCGCCAAGGACCGTTCCGGCCGCCTCGACCTGACCGAACCACCCGACCTCGGCGCGCTGCTCGCCCGGATCGACGGCCACGCCCCCCATCAACCCGCTTTCGCCTCCTGACCCCCGAAAGGACATGATCCCATGAGCTACGATCTGAACGACGCCCAGCCGCAGATGGCCCCCATCGGGGAACTGATCCCGGACGGCACATTTGCCAAGGTGCGTCTGACCATCCGCCCCGGCGGCGTGAACGGCGCGACCCCGATGGATGCGGGGCTTCTGAAGGCTTCGCAGTCTAGCGATGCCCGCATGCTCGACTGCGAATTCACCGTCGTCGACGGCCCCCATGCCCGCCGCAAGTTCTGGCAGAGCTTCACCGTGGCGGGCGGCAAGCTGGACGAGAAAGGCCAGTCCATCGGCTGGAAGATCTCGAAATCCACCTTTCGCGCCATCGTGGACAGCGCCCTTGGCCTTGATCCCAGGGACGAGAGCCCCGCCACCAAGGCCAAGCGGGTTCTGCCTGGCCTCAGGCACCTCGAGGGCATCGTCTTCGCCGCCCGCATCATGGTGGAGCCCGCCTCCAACCCTCAGTACCGCGACCAGAACCGCATCGCCAACGTCGTTCTGCCCGACGAGCCGCACCATGCTTCCATCATGCGCGGCGAAACCGTCCCGCCCGATCCGGTCAACGCCCCGCCGCGCAAGGCCGCGAGCGTCGCAGCGCCGGGTTGGCAGGCCCCAGCACCGGCCTGGGGCGCGACACCGCAGCCCGCGGCGGCACCGGCGCCCGTCTGGGGGGCGCAGAACGCCCCGGGCGCTCCGCCCGCGACACAGGCCCCCGCACCCGCAACGCCGAGCATCGCCGCCATGCCCGCATGGCTCAATGGCTGAGGCGCGGGGGAAACGGTGGTCGGGTGGTTCCGCAGGGGCACCCATCGCCGAGCCCGAATGGGCTGGGCCGGGCGACCGGCCCATGCCCCCCGACGAATGGCAGGCGCATGTGACGCGCGCCGCCGCTCTGGAGATCGGAACATGGCTCGAGGCCCGAGGAAGACTGCACCAACCCATCGCAAGCCTTACCCTCGGCGACCTCGAGGCCATGGCGGTGAACGCCATCTCGCGCTGGATCGTGATGCAGTCGGAACGGCTCCACCGACAGGATTGGCCGCGGGACGACCCGATCGCGACGCTCTTGCTCGGGTAGCGCTCTGCGCCGTCTGCGCCCGGGAAGCCCGGGGCTTTGGCTACGTCCACCGTCTCCAGCACGACCGCTATCCCTATCACCGCTTCTGCTCGCTCCGCTGTCAGGGCGTGGGCAGCGCAATCGCTCAAAGGAACAATGGCATGATCGACAAGACCGCCCGCGAGGCACAGGCCATTCGCGATGCCCGGGTGCTGTTCGCCGAAGCGCTGACCGACCTCGGCCTTATGGCGCCCTTCTTCGACCGAACCGCCGCCGACATCGACCGGCTGATCGAGGCGGCCGTGACCGGCTACGTCGACAGCATGCTGGCGCAGGGCGCGCGCAAGGAACGGACCGGCACCGCCCATGACGATCCGATTCCGTTCTGAGGGGGCCGTCATGATCGATCTGAACAATGAGACCGCCCCCTGGACCGACCTTCTCGCTGCCGCGACGGCGAACGCCATCACCGACTTCGAGGTCGAGTTCTGCGAGAGCCTGCGCCAGAAGCTCGAGAAATTCGGCGCGCGTGCCCGGCTGACCGAGGCCCAGCATCACAAGCTGACCTGCATCGCGCAGGCGGGCGGCTTCTGGGAGCGCGACCAATGATCGACCTGAACCACGGCTCGGGCTGCATCTACGGTCAGGATGCGCCGCGTCCGCCGATCGCCGCCGCCGTCTCATCCGCGATCGATGCCGCCCTGACGGCGCGCAATCGCGCCGAGCGCCCCCGCACCTATGTCAGTTCCTCGGGTCTCGGCCGCGACTGCCTCCGCCAGATCCAGTACGACTTTCTCGCGGTGCCCAAGGACGAGGGCCAGGAGTTCGAGCCGCGCACTCTGCGGATCTTCGAGGCTGGCCACCGGGCCGAGGATATCGTCGCGGGCTGGTTCAGGATTGCCGGGTTCGACCTGCGCACCGAACGCCCCGATGGTCGCCAGTTCGGCTTCGAGGCCATGGCGGGCCGGTTCAAGGGCCATATCGACGGCTGCTTCGTCTCGGGCCCCGTCGCGATGGAGTACCCCGCTCTCTGGGAGAACAAGGCGCTCGGCGCTTCCAGTTGGAAGGATGTGGTCAAGCGTGGTGTCAGCATCGCGCGCCCCGTCTATGGTGCCCAGATCGCCCTTTATCAGGCCTATATGGACCTGCCCAACCCGGCGCTCTTCACAGCGCTGAACCGCGACACGATGGAATTGCACGCGGAACTCGTCCCCTTCGATGCCCGCCTTGCACAGGAGATGTCGGATCGGGCCGTCACGGTTGTGCAGGCCTCGGCGGCGGGCGAATGGTTGCCCCGGATGGCCACCGAGCCCACGGCGGTCGTCTGTCGGGGCGGCATGGCCGGCGGCAAATGGCACGCGCCCTGCGCATGGGCAGAGCGGTGCTGGAGGGGCGTCTGTGTCTGACTTCGTCCCCTCGGCCGCGCAGGCCGCCGCCATCGCCGAAGTCCGCGACTGGTTCGAGAACCGCACCGAGGAGCAACAAGTGTTCCGGCTCTTCGGCTACGCCGGGTCGGGCAAGAGCACGGTCCTGAAATTCGCCCTCGACGATCTCGGTCTGTCGCCCCACCGCAGCGCCAAGGACGGCCGTTGCGTGCCGGGCGTCGTCACCGCGACCTTCACCGGCAAGGCTGCGCTGGTGCTGACTCGCAAGGGCACGCCCGCCCGCACCATCCACAGCCTGATCTATTCGGTCATCGAGTCGACCGAAGAGGAAATCGCCGCCGCTGCCGCCAAGGTTCAGGAGGCCGAGACCGCCGCGCGCAAGCTGACCGGTTTCGACAGGACCGCAGCCGAGGCAGGGATCGAGGCGATGCGCCAGGCGCTGTCCGCGATGAAGCACCCTCGCTTTGCCCTGAACCCGCAAAGCGATGCCGCGGATGCGCGGCTGATCGTTCTGGACGAGGTGTCGATGGTGGGCGAGGAGATGGCCCGCGACCTGATGAGCTTCGGCAAGCCGATCCTCGTGCTGGGCGATCCGGGCCAGCTTCCGCCGATCCGGGGCGAAGGCGCCTTTACCCGCGACGCGCCCGACGTGATGTTGACCGAGATCCACCGCCAAGCGGCCGAGAGCGCGATCATCCGCCTCGCCACCATGGCGCGGATGGGGGAGCCCATCTGGTTCGGGGTTTACGACGCCCATGTCGCCAAGCTTCGAAAGGGCGACATCACGCCGGATCAGGCGCTTCGCGGCGGACAACTGATCTGCGGCCTGAACGCGACGCGCTTCCAGCTGAACAATGCGATGCGGTCGGCCGCCGGGCTGGGCGGGACATATCTTCCTACCGGCGGGGCGGAAAAGATCATCTGCCTGAAGAACGACAACTCACTTGGTCTAATCAACGGCATGTTCCTGACCCTCGAGGATATCGTCGATGAGGGCAGCCTCTACTTCTCAGCCGTGGTGCATGAGGCTGAGGCGCCTCCCGCCACTGGTTCGAGGGAGGCGCCGAAGGGGCGACGTGTGACGCCATTCGACAGCGACGGCCGCCCGGGCCGGCTGCGCATCTACAAGGGGCATTTCGAGGACCACGTCGCCTATGACGACAAGCGCCATGACCGCGACTGGCGGGAAAAGCGCAATCTGACCGAGGCGACCTTCGGCTGGGCGATCACCGCGCACAAGGCGCAAGGGTCACAATGGGAGAACGTGATCGTCTGGGACGACGGGCTTGGTCGCAGCGAGATCGACCGCCGCCGCTGGCTCTACACTGCCATCACCCGCGCCGAGCGCGGCCTCGTCCTCCTTGCGTGAGGGGACGCCATGATCGATCTCAACGATGTCGCCACGCCGAAAGCACGCCACGATCTGGCGGCCGTGAAGGATCGGCTTGCCGCCACCGCAGGCGACTGGCTCCCCGGCATCTTTCCGGAGGCGCGGCTTGCGCGCGACCGTCGTTCCTTGCGCTGCGCCGACCTGTCCGGCCGCCCGCCGCGCAAGGAAGGATCGTGCACCATCCACCTCGACGGGCCCTATGCAGGCTGGGGCTTCGACTATGCCACTGGCGAATGCGCCGGGCCCATCGATCTGATCGCGCAGGCGACGGGGCTGAGCGATGGCGCGCTCTTCGACGAAGCGGCGCGGATTGCCGGGATAGATCGCCCCGCACCCCGATCGGCACCGCGCCCGAAGCCCGACCATTCAACGGAGGTTGCGCGTCTGGTCGATGGCGCACAGCCGCTCGCTGGAACCGTGGGCGAAGCCTACCTGCATGCGCGCGGCCTCGGCGATCCGGAATGCCCGGATCTGCTGTTCCATCCCGACCTGCCGGATTTCGACACGCGGCGCGGGTGGCCGGGTCTGATCGCGCTGCCTCGACTGGCGGACGGCACCCGCGCGCCGGGCATCCACAGGACCTTCCTTTTGGACGATGGCAGTGCCAAGGGCCCGGCTGGCAAGAAGATGCTGGGTTCGGTGGCCGACGCGGCCATGCGCCTGTTCGCCATGCCTGCCGACGGCCATTTCGGCATTGCCGAAGGCATCGAGACCGCTCTGGCAGCGCATGCCCTGTTCGGCACCGCTGTCTGGGCGGCGCTGTCCGCGGATGGCCTCGCGCGCTTTCTCTGGCCCGAGGGCACGACGCGGGTCACGATCTATGCCGATGCTGGCGATGCCGGTCGTCAGGCGGCTGCCACGCTCTCGGACCGGCTGAACCGGGCCGACATTCCGAACGAGATCGTGGTCCCGCTCCATGGCGACGACTTCAACGACGATCTCATGCGTAGCGCACGCGCTGAGGACTACGGCCCGCGCCAGGGGATGCCGACCGAAGACCAGCCCGCCGCGATGGCTCGCTTGCCATCTGCTGGCGACATCATCGCTGACCTGGTGGCGGCCGCCGATGCACTGACCAACCCGCCCGATATCTCCGCCCTTGGCGAACTTCTCGGCCGCATTGCCCTCGCGCGGCTGGACCCGCTGCCCGCGCGCCAGATCCTTGCCCGCATCAAGACCACGACCGGCATCGCCATGTCGATCCTCGACAAGCAGCTGATCGAACTGGTGAAGCGCGTGAACGTCTCCGGCGATCCCCATGCGCGGATCGCCAAACCTGTCTGGTTCAACCGCCTGCGACAGGATCTGGTTGGAATGCCCGAGCGCAACGAGGCCAATGTCATCATCGCGCTGACGTCCGACGTCGCTTTCGCGGGCGTGCTGGCCTTCGACGACTTCTCGCAGGAGATCGTTGTCCGCCAACCGCTCCCTTGGGATACCGCGACCGGCCCGTTTCCCCGCCCTTGGGAGGATGCCGACGATGTCCGGACCGCGGAATGGCTGCAGCTGCGCGGGGTCAATGTCGCGCCACTTGTCGTCGGTCGCGCTGTTGGTGCCGTCGCGCGCGAACACCGCATCCATCCTGTCCGCGACTGGCTGGAACACCTCCGCTGGGACGGCGCGCCCCGGATCGAGACCTGGACCAGCACCTATCTCGGCGCCGCGCCGACCCCGTTCCATCATACCGTCGGTGCGCTCTGGCTCATCTCGGCCGTGGCACGTATCTTCCGCCCCGGCGTGAAGGCCGATCACATGCTGATCCTCGAGGGCCCGCAAGGCGCGCGCAAATCGACAGCCATCAAGGTTCTGGCGGGCGAAGCATGGTTCACCGACGAACTGCCCGAGCTTGGGTCAAAGGACGCCGCCATCCACATGCAGGGCGTCTGGATCGTGGAGATCGCCGAACTCGATGCCATCGGCCGGGCCGAGGTCTCGCGCATCAAGGCCTTCCTGACCCGGACCACCGACCGCTTCCGCCCGCCCTACGGCCGCTACACGGTCGAGGTCCCGCGCCAATGCGTGTTCGCCGGCACCGTGAACCCCGACACCTATCTGCGCGACGAGACCGGCAACCGCCGCTTCTGGCCGCTGCGCTGCGGCAGCATCGACATCGCGGCGCTGGCCCGCGACCGG
>JBIKVM010000124.1:0-9036 GCA_044356825.1 Limisphaerales bacterium | reverse complement strand
GCGAAGGCCAGGTGCGGCGCCCAGGCGATCAGCACGTTGCCCACATCGAAGACGACGCGCATCATTCCGCGGCCTCCTGCGCGTGGGTCTCAGGCCGCGCCTGCGCCGCCTCGGCCTCGGCCCGCAGCCGGCGGATGAGTTCGAGCTCAGCCTGGAAATCGACGTAATGGGGCAGCTTGATGTGTTCGAGAAAGCCCGTCGCCTGGATGTTGTCGCCGTGCATGAGGACGAATTCCTGATCCTGCGCGGGGGCGCCCATGTCGTCCTCGCCCAGTTCGCGCCAGCGCATCGCCCGGTCGACGAGCGACATCGAGATCGCCTTGCGCTCCGCCTGGCCGAAGACGAGGCCGTAGCCGCGCGTGAACTGCGGCGGTTCGGTGCGCGAGCCCTTGAACTGGTTGACCGTCTCGCATTCGGTGATCTCGATCCGTCCGACCGAGACGGCAAAGCCGAGCTCGGGGATCTCCAGCACGACCTCGACGAGGCCGATGCGCAGCTCGCCGACGAAGGCATGGGTGCGGCCGTAGCCGCGCTGGGTCGAATAGGCCATGCCGAGGGTGAAGCCCTCATCGGCGCGGGCAAGGGCCTGCAGGCGCAGCGCGCGGGGGGCGGGAAACTCGACCGGCTCGCGCGTCAGGTCGGGGGGGGTGGCGTCGGTCGGGGGTTCGACCTCGATCAGCCCGTCGCGGTTCAGGAACCCCGTGATGTGGGGCATCGGCCCGGGCAGGCCCTCTGCCGGGGCGGGGGCGGGGGCGGGCGGGGCGCCCTCGGCCGCGAGCGCGAAATCGATCAGCCGGTGGGTGTAATCGAAGGTCGGGCCCAGCACCTGCCCGCCCGGGGCATCCTTGAAGGTGGCCGAGATGCGCCGCACGCAGGCCATCGCGCCGGTGTCGACGGGCTCTGACGCGCCAAAGCGCGGCAGCGTCGTGCGATAGGCGCGGATGAGGAACACCGCCTCGATCAGATCGCCCCGCGCCTGCTTGATCGCGAGCGCCGCGAGGTCGGGATCATAGAGCGACCCCTCGCCCATCACCCGGTTGACGGCGAGCGCGAGTTGCTCGCGGATCTGCGCGACGCCGAGTTCGGGCACCTCGGGCGCGCCGCGCCGGGCGCGCGCGAGCCAGTCGTGCGCGGCCTCGATCGCCCGCTCGCCGCCCTTGACCGCGACATACATCAGATCGCCTCCAGCTTCGTGCTGCGCGGCAGCGCCATCGCCTCGGCGCCGGCCGTCCAGATGATGTCGAGCCCTTGGGGGAACTGCGGCGTGCGCGCGGCAAGGATCGCGGGATCGGGCATGAGCGCCTGCGCCGCCCCCGCGATGCCGGGGCCGGTCAGCCGCACGGGCACGCCCGCGAACGCCGCCGCATCGACGATCAGCGTCGCGCCCCGGTCGGGATATTCGGGGGTGCCGGTCTGAAAGCGGCCGAGCGGCAGCATCCCCGCCCAGTCGCCCAAGGCGAAATCCGCCTCGGCCGGGTCGGCAACGACGGGGGCGCCCGTGTGAAAGGCGATCCAGCCCCGCAGCGCGGGCGTGTCGTGCGAGGGCGCAAGCCAAACCCGCGTCGTGCGGTCGGTCAGGACCAGAAGCGCCGCCCCCGCCGCCGCCGATGCCGGCGCGGGCGGTGCCGCACCGCCAAGCGTCACCACCCGCCCCGGGCGCGCCATCGCATCGAGGAGCGCGCGAAAGGCGCGCGCGCCATCCTCGGGCGGGGCGGCGAAACCGCCCGAGAGGGTATCGGCGGGACCTTGCATCAATCCTCTCCGCGCAGAAGGGTGAAGAACTCGACCTTCGTCGCCGCCGCCGCCCCGGCGCGGGCGCGGTCGGCCGCCGCCTCGGCCTCGGCCAGCGGCAGGAGGACGGCGCGCCGCACCTCGGCCGCGCGCGGGCCCTGCATCAGCGCGTCGATCTGCGCGGCCCGCGTCGCATGCGCCCGGTCGCGGCCCTGCACATGCGCCATCCCCACCGCCCCGTCGGCCGTGCGCAGCGCGCAGCGCGTCAGCGTCATCTCGCCGAGGTTGAAGGGGGCGCCGGTGCCGCCGGCGCGGCCCCGCACCATCACCGCGCCCGTTTCGGGCGGGCGCAGCCAGTCATGCGCGGGCAGATCGGCGGGCATGAGCGCGGCGAGCCGCGCAGGCTCGGCGCGGGCAAGCAGCCCCATCCAGTGCTGGCGGTCGGCGGTGGCTTCGGTCGGCGACATGGGGCTTGCCCTGCTCGGTCTTTACTATACAACTAGACAAGTCGTATCCCCCGCCGCCCGCGATGACAACCCCGGGGCGGATGAAATTTCGATGACAGGAAGCCCATGGCGCGCACCCCGCTCTGGTCCGCGATCGCAGAGACGCTCGGCGCCGAGATCGGCGCGGGGCGCTATGCTGCGGGCGACCGCCTGCCGCCCGAGGTGCAACTGGCCGCGCGCTTCGGCGTCAACCGCCACACGCTGCGCCGGGCGGTGGCGACGCTGGCGCGGCGCGGTCTGGTCGAGGCGCGGCAGGGGGCGGGCGTCTTTGTCACGGCGGGGCGGCGCATCGCCTATCCGCTGGGGCGGCGGGTCCGGTTCCAGGCGACGCTCGCCGCGCAGGGGGCGCGGGCGCAGCGCACCATCCTCGGGGTCGAGACGCGGCGCGCCGACGCGGCCGAGGCAGAGGCGCTCGCGATCGCGCCGGGGGGGCGGGTGCATGCGATCAGCGGGGTCTCGCACGCCGACGGGGTGCCCGTCGCGGTGTTCCGGTCGGTCTTTCCGGCCGAGCGGCTGAAGTCCCTGCCCGCCGCGCTGGCCGAGACGGCCTCGATCACCGCGGCCCTCGGCCGGCTCGGGGTCGCGGATTACACGCGCGCGCGCACCGAGATCTCGGCCGCCACCGCCGACGCCGCGCAGGCGCTGCGCCTGCGGCTGGCCGAAGGCGCGGCGCTGATCGTGACGCGCGGCGTCAACATCGACCCCGAGGGCCGGCCGGTCGAACTGGGCGAGACATGGTTCGCGGCCGACCGCGTCGTGCTGACGGTCGCGCCCGAGGATGGGGGCTTCGGCGGATAGCCGCCGCTCAGACCTTCATCTCGAAGCCGAGGTGGCGGGCGACGGTGAAGATGTCCTTGTCGCCCCGGCCGCACATGTTCATGATGACGAGGTGATCGGCCGGAAGCGCGGGTGCGATCTTCATCACATGGGCAAGCGCGTGGGCGGGTTCGAGGGCGGGGATGATCCCCTCCTCCTCGCAGCAGAGCCGGAAGGCCGCGAGCGCCTCGGTATCGGTGATCGAGACATATTCGGCCCGCCCGATGTCGTGCAGCCACGCATGTTCCGGCCCGATGCCCGGATAGTCGAGCCCGGCCGAGATCGAATGCCCCTCGAGGATCTGGCCGTCGGCGTCCTGCAAGAGATAGGTGCGGTTGCCGTGCAGCACGCCTGGGCGCCCGCCCGTCAGGCTCGCGCAATGCTCCATCCGGTCGTCGACCCCCTTGCCGCCCGCCTCGACCCCGATGATGCGCACCGAGCTGTCATCGAGGAAGGGGTGGAAGAGGCCCATCGCGTTCGACCCCCCGCCGATCGCGGCGATGATCGTGTCGGGCAGCCGCCCCTCGCGCGCGAGCATCTGGGCGCGCGCCTCCTTGCCGATGATCGACTGGAAGTCGCGCACCATCGCCGGATAGGGGTGCGGCCCCGCGACGGTGCCGATGCAATAGAAGGTGTCGCGCACATTCGTGACCCAGTCGCGCAGCGCGTCGTTCATCGCGTCCTTGAGCGTGCCGCGCCCCGAGGTGACGGGGATCACCTCGGCGCCCAGAAGCCGCATCCGGAAGACGTTCGGCGCCTGACGCTCCACGTCGTGCGCGCCCATGTAGACCACGCATTTCAGGCCGAAGCGCGCGCAGACCGTCGCGGTCGCAACCCCGTGCTGGCCGGCGCCCGTCTCGGCGATGATGCGCTTCTTGCCCATGCGGCGGGCAAGCAGGATCTGGCCCAGCACGTTGTTGATCTTGTGCGCGCCGGTGTGATTGAGCTCGTCGCGCTTCATGTAGATCTTGGCGCCCCCGAGCCGCGCCGTCAGCCGCTCGGCGAAGTAGAGCGGCGAGGGGCGGCCGACGTAATGGGTCCACAGATCGTCCATCTCGGCCCAGAAGGCGGGGTCGGTCTTGGCGCGCTCGTATTCGGCCTCGAGGTCGAGGATCAGCGGCATCAGCGTCTCGGACACGAACCGCCCGCCGAAGATGCCGAAGCGCCCGGCCTCATCGGGGCCGGTGCGGTAGGAGTTGATCAGATCCTCGGCCATCGCATCCCCCTTGCGCGTGGGCCCGACGCGGCCCCCTCACCGGTCGACTTAGCGCGCCCCGCCCCGCCGGTAAAGCCGTCAGCGGGCGGCGAGGATCATCTGCGCGCCCTTCTCGGCGATCATCAGCGTGGGCGCATTGGTGTTGCCGCTGGTGATCGCGGGCATGATCGAGGCATCGATCACCCGCAGGCCCTCAACGCCGCGCACGCGCAACGCGGGATCGACGACCGATCCGGGGTCGGCCCCCATCTGGCAGGTGCCGACCGGGTGGAAGATCGTGGTCCCGATCCGGCCCGCCGCATCGGCGAGTTCGGCGTCACTCCGGGCCTCGGGGCCGGGGCGGAACTCTTCGGGGGCATAGGGCGCGAGGGCGGGCTGCGCCGCGATCCTGCGCGTCAGCCGGATCGCCCGGGCCGCCACCTGCCGGTCGCCCTCGGTCGCGAGGTAGTTGGGCGCGATCTCGGGCGCCGCGAAGGGATCGGGCGAGAGGATGCGCACATGCCCCCGGCTTTCGGGGCGCAGGTGGCACACGCTTGCGGTGATGGCGTCGAAATCGTGCAGCGGCTCGCCGAAGGCATCGAGGCTCAGCGGCTGGACATGGTATTCGAGGTCGGGCGTCGCGACATCGGGGCCCGAGCGGGCGAAGGCGCCGAGTTGCGAGGGGGCCATCGACATCGGCCCGGTGCGCCGCAGCGCGTATTCGAGCGCGATGCGCGCCTTGCCCCAGAGGCTCGCCGACAGGGTGTTGAGGGTCCGCGCTCCCCGCACGCGAAAGGCGCAGCGCAGTTGCAGGTGGTCCTGCAGGTTCTCGCCCACCGGCGCGTCGTGCCTGACGTCGATCCCGAGCGCCGCGAGGTGTCGCGCCGGCCCGATGCCCGAAAGCTGCAGGATCTTGGGCGACCCGATGGCGCCCGCGGCAAGGATCACCTCGCCCGCCGCGCGCGCCGTCACGATCTGCCCGCCGTGGCGGTATTCGACCCCCGCCGCGCGCGCGCCCTCGAAGACGACCCGCATCACCTCGGCGCCCGTCACGACCCGCAGGCTCTCGCGGCCGCGCAGGGGGTGCAGGAAGGCGCGCGCGCTGTTCCAGCGCCAGCCCGAGCGCTGGTTGACGCGGAAGTATCCCACGCCCTCGTTGTCGCCGCGGTTGAAATCGTCGGTCGCGGGGATGCCCGCCTCGGTCGCGGCGCGCGCGAAGGCGTCGAGGATGTCCCAGCGCAGGCGCTGCCCCTCGACCCGCCACTCGCCCCCCGCGCCGTGGTGGGCATCGGCGCCGCGCGCGTCATCCTCGTGGCGGCGAAAGAGGGGCAGCACATCCTCCCACCCCCAGCCGGTGCAGCCGAGCTGGCGCCAGTGGTCGTAATCGGCCGCCTGCCCGCGCAGATAGAGCATCCCGTTGATCGACGAACACCCCCCGAGGATGCGCCCGCGCGGATAGCGCAGCGCCCGCCCGCCAAGCCCGGGTTCCGCCCGGGTCGAGAGCATCCAGTCGGTGCGCGGATTGCCGATGCAATAGAGATAGCCGATCGGGATCCTGACCCAGATGTAGTTGTCCCGCCCCCCGGCCTCGAGCAACAGCACCCGGCCCCGCGCGCTCAGCCGGTTGGCGATCAGCGCGCCCGCCGTGCCGCCCCCGACGACGATGTGGTCCCAGACCTCCATCACCCCCGCCGGCGCAGGGCGGCGACGATCCGCGCCATGCCACCCGGCACGAAAAAGGGCGCCAGCACGAAGCCGGCCGCGAACCCCGCCAGATCGGGCACGAGGCCGGCAAGGCCTGCGAGGCCGCCCAAGGCGAGCCCGAAGACGATCTGCAGTCCGACGAGCATCCCGATCAGCCCGAAGGCGCGGGCGCGCGGCCCGCCCAACTGCCCCAGTCGCGCCCAGAGCAGGAAGGTGAAGGCCCCGATCAGGCCATAGGCGGCCGGAAAGCCGCCGATCAGCGCCTCGACCCCGGTCAGCACGAAGGCTGCCGCCGCCCCCCCCGCGATGGCCGCGCCGAAGAAGACGGCCATGAAGCCCGTGCTGCCCAGCGCCTCGCCCGCGACCTTGCCAAGCGCGAGCGTCAGGGCGACCATGAAGACCGCATCGATCAGGCCGCGGTGGACGAATGGATAGCTCAGGAAGCGCACCGCGCCGCCCTCCGTCCACGCGCCGGTCTCTGCCATCAGGCGCGCAAGTTCGGGCAGGAAGGCAAAGCGCTGGATCGCCTCGATCCGCCAGAAGCCCCCCTCGGCCCCGCCGACGATGCCGAGTCCTGCAAGCCCGATCACGAGCTCCATCGCAATCATGGGTGCCACAACGGCCCAGACCACGATCGGCAGCCGGCTGAACATCCCCTCGGACCCCTGTTCGCGTTCCATCCCGCCAGCCCCCCGCGCGATTGACGACCGTCAGACCGAGCGATAAGGCGAAACGCTCCGATCCGCCAGCCTCAGCCGCGAGTCTGCCCCATGTCCGACCGCCCCGCCTTCGCGCCCCGCATCTTTTCCGGCATCCAGCCTTCGGGGGGGCTCACGCTCGGGAATTACCTCGGCGCGCTGAAGCGCTTCGTCGAGAAGCAGGACGAGGGGATCGAGACGATCTATTGCATCGTCGATCTGCACGCGATCACCGTCTGGCAGGAACCCGCGCGCCTGCGCGATGCCACGCGCGAGCTTGCGGCGGGCTTCATCGCGGCGGGCATCGACCCCGCGCGCTCGGTCCTCTTCAACCAGAGCCAGGTCGCCGCCCACGCCGAGCTTGCCTGGATCTTCAACTGCGTGGCGCGCCTTGGCTGGATGAACCGGATGACCCAGTTCAAGGACAAGGCCGGCAAGAACGCCGAGAACGCGAGCCTCGGCCTTTACGCCTATCCCGCGCTGATGGCGGCCGACATCCTTGCCTATCACGCCACGATGGTGCCCGTGGGCGAGGACCAGAAGCAGCATGTGGAACTGACGCGCGACATCGCGGCCAAGTTCAACCACGACTACGGGGTCGAGTTCTTCCCGCTGCCCGCGCCGGTCATCGAGGGCGCCGGGACGCGCGTGATGTCGCTGCGCGACGGCACCAAGAAGATGTCGAAGTCCGACCCCTCGGACCAGAGCCGCATCAACCTCACCGACGATGCCGACGCCATCGCCTCGAAGATCCGCAAGGCGCGCACGGATGCCGACGCGCTGCCCTCGGCGCCCGAGGGGCTCGAGGGGCGGCCCGAGGCGCGCAACCTCGTCAACATCTACGCGGCCCTCGCGGGCACGACGCCCGCGGCCGTGCTGGCCGAATTCGGCGGGCAGGGGTTCGGGGCCTTCAAGCCGCGGCTCGCGGACCTCGCGGTGGCGATGCTCGCGCCCATCTCGACCGAAATGGCGCGCCTCGTGAAGGATCCCGCCAGCATCGACGCGATCCTCGGCCAGGGCGCCGAGCGCGCGGACGCCATCGCCGCCCCGATCCTTGCGCGCACGCGCGAGATCGTGGGCCTCATCCGCTCGCGCCGGCACTGAGGGGCCGATGTCCGCACCGATCCATCCCGGCGCCCGCATCGGGCATGTCCACCTGAAGGTCGCCGACCTCGAGCGCGCGATCGCCTTCTATCGCGACGTGATGGGGTTCGAGCTCACGCAGCGCTACGGCACGCAGGCCGCCTTTCTCGGGGCGGGCGGGTATCACCACCACATCGGCCTGAACACGTGGGAAAGTGCCGGCGCCCCCCCCGCGCCCGCCGGGCATCCGGGGCTTTACCATCTCGCGGTCCTCTATCCCGACCGGCGGAGCCTCGGGCAGGCGCTGGCGCGGGTGATCGCGGCGGGCGTTCCGCTTCAGGGCGCGGCCGACCACGGCGTGAGCGAGGCCGTCTATTTCGCCGATCCCGACGGCAACGGGATCGAGATTTATCGCGACCGTCCCGAGGCGGAATGGCCGCGCGACGCGTCGGGGACGCTCGCGATGTCGAACGCGCGGCTCGACCTCGCGGCGCTTCTTGCCGAAGCCCGCTGAAGCGGGGCGGGGGCACGTCGGATGAAGGTTCTCCTCGGGGTCGACACGGGCGGCACCTACACCGACGCGGCGGTGGTCGATGCCGACCAGACGCGGGTGCTGGGCAAGGCCAAGGCGCTGACCTCGCGGCCCGATCTGGCGGTGGGGATCGCGGGCGCGATCGACGGCGCGATGGCGGCCGCCGGGGTCGGGCCGGGCGATGTGGGGCTTGTTGCCATGTCGACGACGCTGGCGACGAATGCGCTGGTCGAGGGTCAGGGCGGACGCGCCGCGCTGATCGCGATCGGCTTCGACGCCCCGGACCTCGAACGCGCGGGGCTGGCCGAGGCGCTCGGGTCCGACACGCTCATCGCGGTGGCGGGCGGGCACGAGGCCTCGG
Organism: Limisphaerales bacterium; assembly: GCA_044356825.1. Classification (GTDB taxonomy): domain Bacteria; phylum Pseudomonadota; class Alphaproteobacteria; order Rhodobacterales; family Rhodobacteraceae; genus JAUREX01. The sequence goes on along the minus strand of JBIKVM010000124.1, from coordinate 410 downwards.
GCGCCGAGGCGCGGCCGCTCGATCTTGCCGCCCTCGAGGCCGCGGTCGCGGCGCTGCCCGCGGGGCTGACGGGTGTTGCCGTGGCCGCCCGCTTTGCCGTGCGCAACCCCGCGCATGAAATCGCGGCGCGCGCGGCGGTCACCCGCCTTGCCGGCCTGCCCGTGACCTGCTCGCACGAGCTTTCCGCGCGCCTCAACGGCCCCAAGCGCGCGCTGACGGCGCTGCTCAATGCCCGGCTCATCGGCCTCATCGCGCGGCTCATCGTCGCGACCGAGGCGGAACTGGCGCGGCGGGGGATCGAGGCGCCGCTCATGGTCGTGCGGGGCGATGGCGCGCTCATGTCCGCGGCGCAGGCGCGCGAGCGGCCGATCGAGACGATCCTGTCGGGCCCAGCGGCCTCGATCGTGGGG
>JBIKVM010000123.1:0-9044 GCA_044356825.1 Limisphaerales bacterium | reverse complement strand
CGTGACAGTCGCCGAGTTATCGGGGAGCGGTTTTGGTAACGATATTCCAAACTGATAAATAATTTATTTATTTCAGTGCCATGTGGCGGAGAGAGCGGGATTCGAACCCGCGAGACGGTTTCCCGCCTACACACTTTCCAGGCGTGCGCCTTCGACCGCTCGGCCACCTCTCCACGGATCGTTCTTAGCGCAGCATCGGTGCAGGGCACAAGGTGGCGTCGAGGGGCGGCGGGAATGCCGCCCCTGTCGAGGAGAGATTTCCCCGGGCGTCAGCATAGGCTGATCGGACGGCACGGCCTTCAGGCGAAGTTGGCTCCGTGCCACTCGTCCAGATCGAGGTAATTGCCAACGAAAGTGGCGATGTGGGTGACGAGGATGTCGCCTTGATCGTTCATCAGATGGAAGAGTTCCTGATCTTCGCCCGTCGCCTGGGAGTCCGACGTGATCACCAGCACTTCCGAACCGTCATCGACAGAAAGTGCCGCAAAGATGCCGGTCGGCTCGAACGCCGCGCGCAGGCCGTTTGCAGTATCGATACCGGCGGCGGCGAGTCTCAGGATCGCGCCTCCGACATTTGCCAGCGGAACAGTCGCGGCAGCGACGACGGCGAGCAGAACCGCCCCAGTCATGCCTGCCACATCCACGATATCACCCTCCGCGCCTTGCCCGAAGCCGAGGACCACGTCATGCCCCATGGGATCTGTATCGCCCGCGAAGATCAGCCGGTCTGCCATCGAGATGAACTCCGAGAGGTCGACGACATCATCGCCCCTTCCAGGATCGACCCGGTCCGCGCCTTCGCCTGCAAAGATCATGTCATCGCCTCTCCCGCCGACGAGAAGATTGTCGGAAGGATTGCCGATGAGGTAATCATCACCCAGCCCTCCGACGGCGGCCTCAATGATGCTGCCCGAGGAAATGGTAAGTTGAAACGGTGCGGTGATCCTGTCCGCGATCGTCCCGGCGCTGCTGTGGGTGTTCGGGTTGAGGTTGATGGTGACGGCGTTCGAGAGGGGCGCCGCCGAGATCGTGTCGTATCCGCTTCCGTCGATGACAAAGCTGCCTGCCGCTTCGGAGAACTCATAGGTGTCGTTGTCGGGCCGGTAGTCCGGATTGACGCCGAGCATCCCGGCAAGGGCCATGAGGTCCAGAGGCCGGAACGCACCATCCCAGGCCTCCGGGACATCCGTGTAGGTCATCGCCGTCCAGTAGGAATTATCTTCGTCGACAGGCAGGATTTCGGTCGCCGTGCCCTCGACCTCGAAAGGATGCTTGAGGCCAAGTGCATGGCCAAGCTCATGGATGATGAGTTCGTAATCGGTGTCGCTCTCCTGATCGGGCGATGCGAACTCATTGGAAATCAGAACGTCTGAGCCGAAGAAGCTCGTGACGCTCGGAAAGAACGCATAGCCTTGAGAGTCTTGGTCGTTTTGCGAGACGACGATGACGTTGAAGCCCTCGACATCGTCAACCTCGACAAAGGTGACGACGAACATGTCTTCCAGCCCGTCGAAGACCTCGCGAAATGCAGCGCGGACAGCCGCCGAAGCGGGGTTCCATCCGTCCGCATCCTCGTCGACATAGTAATAGGGCATCGTATCGGGGAAGATGTAGCTGATCGTGTTGCCGAAGCTCGCGTAGAAATCATCCAGGTCGGGATAGTCCGCGTTCGCCAGACTATTGATCCAGTAGGCCTCTTGGGGCGCCGGTTGCAGCAGAAACGCAGTCGGATCGGGTTCGGAAGGGGGCGTGTAGACCGAGTGTGGCGCCTCATAGCCTGCCGGGAGGGTGCCGGTCGCCGATCCCCCGTCGTCGCCACCGCTCGAACCGCCGCTGCCGCATGCCGCGAGTCCATAGAAGGCCATCAGCGGGGATGCCGTCTTCGCGCGCGTGCCACGGCCAGAACCGACGGCGGCGCGCTTCTTTCTTTCAGGATACATCTCAGCCATCGCAAGGGACGAAACACCTTGCGGCACAATATCTTGCTCGAGGAAAGATGGCTACCTCAAGTTTCGATATGATATCTTTGATGGATGGGGGTTGCGCCGCGCAGCCATCAGGCCCGACGCGCGAGGCGTTCCTCGAGCACCTCGAAGGGCACGCCCGGTTCGGCCTTGGCGCCGCGGATCACGAGCGAGGTCTTGACGCTCGCGACGTTCTCGGCCTTGAGCAATTCCTCGGTCAGGAAGCGCTGGAAGGTCGAGAGATCAGGCGAGACGCATTTGAGGATGAAGTCGATCTCGCCGTTCAGCATGTGGCATTCGCGCACGAGCGGCCAGGCGCGCGCGCGCGCCTCGAAGGCCGACAAGTCGGCCTCGGCCTGGCTGTGCAGCCGCACCATCGCGAAGACCTGCACCTCGAAGCCGAGCTCGCGCGCGTTGATGTCGGCGTGATAGCCGCGGATATAGCCCGCCTCTTCGAGCGTGCGGACGCGCCGCAGGCAGGGCGGGGCCGAGATCCCGACCCGGCGCGCGAGTTCGACGTTCGTCATCCGCCCGTCGGCCTGAAGCTCGGCGAGGATGCGGCGGTCGATGGGATCAAGCTTCGTGCCGGGCATGGTTTCCCCTTTCCTGCGGGACGTATTCCCTAGCGTCGCAACCCCAATTGCGCAACATTCTTTCAAAGGGGCGCAATCATATGTCGCAGGTCAGGCACCACTTCCCTCCAGCGGGGCGCTTCGCTAAGACGTCCGCGAGCGACAGGCGACAGGAAAGGCGACGGTCATGGCAACGGTTCGGCACAGCCCCGTCCTCATCATCGGCTCGGGCCCGGCGGGATACACGGCCGCCGTCTATGCCGCGCGCGCGATGCGCAACCCCGTTCTGATCCAGGGGATCCAGCCGGGCGGGCAGCTGACCATCACGACCGAGGTCGAGAACTGGCCGGGCGACACCCATGTCCTCGGCCCCGACCTGATGGCCCGGATGGAGGCACACGCGCGCGCCATGGGCGCCGATGTCGTCGCCGACCAGATCCTGCGCCTCGATCTCTCGGCCCGGCCCTTCCGCGCCGAGGGCGACAGCGGCACCACCTACACCGCCGACGCGCTGATCCTCGCCACCGGCGCGCAGGCGAAGTGGCTCGGCATCCCGTCCGAGGGCCGGTTCATGGGCTTTGGCGTCTCGGCCTGCGCGACCTGCGACGGCTTCTTCTATCGCGGCCGCGAGGTCGCGGTCATCGGCGGCGGCAACACCGCGGTCGAGGAGGCGCTGTTTCTGACCAATTTCGCCTCGAAGGTCACGCTGATCCACCGCCGCGATTCCTTGCGCGCCGAGCGGATCATGCAGGAGCGCCTCTTTGCCCACCCCAAGGTCGAGGTGATCTGGAACCACGAGGTCGTCGAGGTGCTGGGCACCGAGGCCCCGCTCGGCGTCACCGGCCTGCGCATCCGCCACGCCACCACCGGCGCGGCGCGCGAGATCCCCTGCGACGGCGTCTTCGTCGCGATCGGCCACGCCCCGGCGTCGGACCTCGTGAAGGACCAGCTGCGCACCCATTCGGGCGGCTATGTCTGGGTCGAGCCCGGCACGACGCGCACCTCGGTCGCGGGCGTCTTCGCGGCGGGCGACCTGACCGACCATGTCTATCGGCAGGCGGTGACAAGTGCCGGCATGGGCTGCATGGCCGCCCTCGATGCCGAGCGTTTCCTTGCCGGTCACGGCTGATCCCGCCCCTTGCGGCCCGGCGGGTGAGGGGCTAAGCCGCGCCTGTTTCAATCACCTGCAGGATCCATGATGCCCCTTCCCGCCAATCACGCCCCCATCCCCGAGCTCTACGTCGCCCCCGAAGCCGCCCGCGCGATGCGGCTCGAGGCCGCCGCGCTGCCCTCGTGGGATCTCTCGGCGCGCCAGATCTGCGATCTCGAACTGCTGATGAACGGCGGCTTTTCCCCGCTCAGGGGCTTTCTCGGGCAGGCGGACTATGACGGCGTCGTGCGGGACATGCGCCTTGCCGACGGCACGCTCTGGCCGATCCCGGTCACGCTCGATGTCTCGGAGGTCTTCGCGGCCCGCGTCGCGCCGGGGCAGGACATCGCGCTGCGCGACCCCGAGGGGGTGATCCTCGCGATTCTGCATGTCTCGGACAAGTGGACGCCCGACAAGGCGCGCGAGGCCGCCCTCGTCTTCGGTGCCGACGACGCCACGCACCCGGCGGTCGACTATCTGCACCGCGTCGCGGGCCCCGTCTATCTCGGCGGCAGCGTGACCGGCCTGCAACCGCCGACGCATTACGATTTCCGCGCCCGCCGCGACAGCCCCAACGACCTGCGCGCCCATTTCCGCAAGCTCGACTGGCGCCGCGTCATCGCCTTCCAGACGCGCAACCCCCTGCACCGCGCGCATCAGGAACTGACCTTCCGCGCCGCGCGCGAGGCGCAGGCCAACCTGCTCATCCACCCCGTCGTCGGGATGACGAAGCCCGGCGATGTCGATCACTTCACCCGCGTGCGCTGCTACGAGGCGGTCCTCGACCAGTATCCGGCCGCGACGACGCATCTGAGCCTTCTCAACCTCGCCATGCGGATGGCGGGCCCGCGCGAGGCGCTCTGGCACGGGATCATCCGGCGCAACCACGGCTGCACCCACATGATCATCGGCCGCGATCACGCCGGCCCCGGCAAGAACGCGCAGGGCGAGGATTTCTACGACCCCTACGCCGCGCAGGAACTCTTTCGCGCGCATGAGGCCGAGATCGGCATCGAGATGGTCGATTTCCGCCAGATGGTCTATGTGCAGGAACGCGCCCAGTACGAGCCGCGCGACGAGGTCGAGCCCGGCGCCACGATCCTCGATATCTCCGGCACCGAGCTGCGCCGCCGCCTGCGCGAGGGGATCGAGATCCCCGAATGGTTCTCCTTCCCCTCGGTCGTGGCCGAGTTGCGCCGCACCTCGCCGCCACGTTCGCGCCAGGGCTTCACGGTGTTCTTCACGGGGCTTTCGGGGTCGGGCAAATCGACCATCGCCAACGCCCTCATGGTCAAGCTGATGGAGATGGGCGGCCGGCCGGTGACGCTGCTTGACGGCGACGTGGTGCGCAAGCACCTCTCGTCCGAGCTCGGCTTTTCCAAGGAGCACCGCGACATCAACATCCGCCGCATCGGCTATGTCGCCTCCGAGATCACCAAGAACGGCGGCATCGCGCTCTGCGCCCCGATCGCGCCCTATGCCGCGACGCGCCGCCAGGTCCGCCAGATGATCGAGGAGGTCGGCGCCTTCATCGAGGTTCACGTCGCAACGAGCCTCGAGGAATGCGAGCGGCGCGACCGCAAGGGCCTCTACAAGCTCGCGCGCGAGGGCAAGATCAAGGAGTTCACGGGCATCTCCGACCCCTACGAGGCGCCCGAGACGCCCGAGCTGCGGATCGACACCGAAGGGCAGGATGTGGACGCCTGCGCGCAGACGGTGCTGCTCAAGCTCGAAGGGATGGGATTGATCCGGGCCTGAGGGGCCCGGATCGGCGCTGTCAGTGGACGCTGACCGGCGCGAAGTCGTTCTGGCGCGCCAGCGCGAAGGCCAGCGCCCGGTCGCGCACCAGCGCCAGACGCTCGCCATCCGCGCGGTGGACGGCATAGATCACGCCGGCGCCCCCGATCTGCGCCCGGATCGGCTCGGGCAGGTCGGCGACATCGACGGGCCGGACATAGACGATCGCATCGCCGTTTTCCGGTCCGAAATCGAAAGCTGCGTTCATCTCCGGCCCTCCTTCATCAGCCGCGGGTGATCTCGATGGTCTTGACGGTGGGTTCGGGCACGCTGCGGCGCAACTCGACGTGCAAGAGCCCGTTCACGAGGCGCGCGCCCGCGACCTCGACGCCCTCGGCCAGCACGAAGCTGCGCTGGAACTGCCGCGCGGCGATGCCCCGGTGCAGGAACACGCGGCCGTCATCGGCCTCGTCCTGACGGCCGCGGATCATCAGCTGGCGATCCTCGAGCGTGATCTGGATGTCGCCCTCGGCGAACCCCGCCACGGCCAGCGTGATGAGGTAATCGTTCTCGGAAATCTTCTCGATGTTGAAGGGCGGATAGCCCTCGGTCGCGGTCTTGGCGGTCCGCTCGACCAGCCGCTCGAGCTGCTCGAAGCCCAGCAGGAACGGGTGCGCCCCGAAGCCCAGCTTTGTCATCTCTCTCATCCTTTCTTCAAAGCGACGATGCGCCGGACCCCGCATCGGCAGCCCGGACGGTCGAGATATGGGAAGCGGGTCGCGCCCTCGCAAGGGCGCCCGTCAGGCCGCGAGTTCGGCCTTGGCCTGCCGGTCCGCAAGGCGACCGGCCTCGAGGATCCGGCTCGCGCGGGCCTCCTCGCGGCGCTTGAGGATCTCGTAGGCGATCGCGCCCAGAAGCGAGATGGTGATGATGACGACCGCGAGCGCCGACAGGGCGGGCGTCGTGCCCTGCCGCACCTCGCCCGCGATCACGGTCACCAGCGTCTTGTCGGCGAGGATCGCGAAGGTCGTGGTGTTGTAGTTCTCGAACGAGGTGAGGAACGCGATCACCGCCGCCGAGATCAGCGCGGGCCGCAGGAAGGGCAGCAGGATGTGCCAGAACACCTGCGGAAAGCTCGCGCCGAGGTCGAGGGCGGCCTCTTCCTGCCCGCGGTCGAAGCGCTGGAGCCGGGCCGAGATTATGAGCATGCAATAGGCCGAGATGAAACTCGCCTGCCCGAGGGTCGAGAGCACGAGGCCGTTGTAGAAGGTCGATTTCGTGAAATCCGAGAGCGCGAGCGCGTCCTTCCAGAAGATCACGGTCGAGATGCCGATGATGACGCCGGGCGTCAGCACCGGCGAGACGGTGACGAGGTAGAAGAGCCCCCGCGCGCGGGCGTAGATCTGGTTCATCATGATCGACGCCGCGAGCCCCATCGGCACCGACAGCGCCACCACCGCAAGCCCGATGATGACCGAGTTCTGCAACCCCTCCATCATCGCGCGATGGTTCCAGAGTGCCACGAACCACTCGAAGGTGAAGGTCTCGAACGGCCAGGCCTGCGGATAGGTGGGTGTGTTGAAGGCGGTGATGCCCGTCACCAGCAGCGGCCCAAAGAGATAGAGCAGGAAGATCGCGATGTAGAACCCGAGCATCGCCCGCAGGATCGCGCGCGAGGTCATCGGATCGTCTCCCCGAGCGAGACCTTGAAGACCCGCAGCATCAGCAGCACGAAGCCGATGCAGGCGGTGAGCAGGATGAACGCATAGGCCGCCCCCCGCGGCCAGTTGAACGACTGGAAGAAGAAATCATAGACGATCGAGGTGAACCACAGCGTGCTCGGCCCGCCGAGGAACTGCGGCGCCGCGAGCGACCCCGCCGAGAGCATGAAGACCATGGTGCAGCCCGAGGCGATGCCGGGCTTGGCATAGGGGATCACGACATCGCGGTGGATCTTCCACCACGGCGCGCCAAGGTCGCGCGCGGCCTCGATCTGGTTGCGATCGAGGCTCTCGATGGCGTTGTAGAGCGGGAACACCATGATGAGCAGATAGGCATAGGACAGACCGACATAGAGCCCGACATTGGCGCCGAGGAAATCGATCGGCCCGTCGGTGATGCCCGCCCCCATCAGCATCTGGTTGATGAGGCCCTTCGACGCCAGCAACAGGCGCAGCGCGAAGGCGCGCAGGATCTCGTTCACCCAATAGGGCACGACGAGCAGCAGCATCAGCACCCGCACCCGCTGCCGCGTGCCCGATTGTGCCATGTAATAGGCGATCGGATAGCAGATCGCGAAGTTGAAGGCCGCGACCACGACCGAGACCCCGATCGTGTAGATGAAGGCCCAGAGGTGGATGGTGTTCCAGTTGCCCGAACTCGGCTCGACGAAGAAGGATTTGTATTGCGCGATCGTCAGCACATCCTCGGGCCCGCCGCGCTTGGAGGGGATGAGGCGGGGATGGAAGCTCTCGACCACCATGTAGAGATAGGGCAGCACGACCAGAAAGACCGTCCAGAACCCCACGAGCGCGAGGAACACCGTGCCAAGAAGCGCGCCGTTGCGGTCGAAATAGCCCCGGTGGCCCGGGCCGCGGCTCGCGGCCTCGCGCCGGGCCATCAGCCAGAAGACGGCGATGACCGCGAGCGGGATCAGCAGGACGACGAAGCGGCTACTCACGGGCAAGCGCCCCCTCGGGCAGCACGAGCCCCGCCTCGGGCGCGTAGCTCGCGGGCGTCGACGCGCCCTGCGCGGGCATCGCGAAGCCCGCCGTCCGCCCGACGCTGAGGCTGATCTCCTTCTTGCCGGCGCCGCGCAGATAGATGTGGGTGAGGTTGCCCTCGAAGGCGACCGATTCCACTTCGGAGGTCAGCGTCGCCTCGGGCGCGCCGGCGACGGGCACGATCGCCTCGGGCCGCACGAAGAGGATCGCGCGCGCCCCGGCGCCGAGCCCCGCCGGGTTGCGCCCCGCAAGGCGGCCAAAGGCTGTCTCGACCACCGCCATGCGCGCGTCGGCGGCGACGATCCGGCCGGCGAATGCGTTGTTCTCGCCCACGAAGGAGGCGACGAAGGGTGTTGCGGGGTTGTCATAGACGGCCTTGCCGTCGCCCACCTGCTCGATCACCCCGTCGCTCATGACCGCGATGCGGTCCGACATCGTCAGCGCCTCGCCCTGATCGTGGGTGATGTAGATGAAGGTGATGCCGACCTGCCGCTGGATCGCGCGCAACTCTGCCCGCATGTGCTGGCGCAGCTTGAGGTCGAGCGCCGAGAGCGGTTCGTCGAGCAACAGCACCTTGGGCTGCACGGCGAGCGCGCGCGCGATCGCCACCCGCTGCTTCTGCCCGCCCGACAGCTCGCTCACGAGCTTGTCGCCCTGCCCGCGCAGCGCGATCAGCTCGAGCAACTCGTCGGCCTTGCGCCGCCGCTCGGCCTTGCCGACGCCGCGCACGCGCAGGCCATAGGCGATGTTCTCCGCGACCGTCATCAGCGGAAACAGCGCGAGGTTCTGGAAGATCAGCGCCGTCGGCCGGCGGTTGGGGCTGATGCCCGCCATATCCTGCCCGCCGATGCGCACCGCGCCCTCGGTCGGGTCGAGAAACCCCGACACCGTGCGCAGG
>JBIKVM010000122.1:0-9055 GCA_044356825.1 Limisphaerales bacterium | reverse complement strand
AAGGTGCCGCCCACGAGCACGACGGGCAGGACGCCCGCGAGCATCATCAGCCCGAAGCGGAAGACGGTGGAGAGGCGGCCGAAGGCGACCGAGGCGCCGCGATAGCGCTCCATCGCATCAAGGGCCGCGCTGTCCTCGTGCTCGGCCCGGGCAAAGAGCTTCACCGTCTTGATGTTCGTGATCGTGTCGACGACCTGGCCCGTCACGCTCGCCCGCGCCGAGGCGCGCGCCGCCGACAGCACCCGCACCCGCGGCATGAAATAGCGGATGAAGCCCAGATAGGCCGCGAGCCAGACCGCAAGCATGAGCGCCACGCCCCAGTCGATCACCAGCAGGAAGATCACGGCCCCCCCGACCGAGGCGAGCGCGAAGGCCACGACGTTGATCATCTCGACCACCGTCTCGGTCAGGGCGCGGGCGGCCTGCATCTGCTTTTGCGCGATGCGGCCGGCGAAATCGGCATCAAAGAAGGTGACCGAGTGGCCCATCGTCCAGCGGTGCAGCCGCGAGAGCACGAGCGGCATCAGGTTCGGCCCGATGATGACCGCGTTGATCCCCGAAGAGAGGGTGAAGACCGCGGGCCTGAGCACGAGATAGAAGAGGACGAAGGCCGCGATCAGCACCCCGTTCTGCGCGAGCACCGCCGCCAGCCCGCCCTCGGCTGCGGTCTCGGCCGCGATGTCGACGACGCGGCCCAGAAGATCGGCCGAGATGACCTCGAGCACGCCCGAGCCGACCGAGAAGAGGGTCGAGAGCGCGAGCACCGGCCACGCCCCCGCCACCCCCCAGAGGAAGAACGCCCCGAGCCGACGCGGCGGCGGCCCCTCGGCGGGCCGGAAGGGATCGAGGCGCAGGAAGGACGGCAGGCTCATGCGGGGGGATCCTCGCTCATCGCCGGAGCATGGGGAAGGCGGCAAAGGCGAGCTGCGCCATCAGGCCGATGAGATGCGCGGGTTCGGCGTAAAGCGCCAGATGTTCGGCCAGCGACCGCCCGCCGAGCCAGCGCGACAGCCCCGCCTCGGCCACCATCAGGAGTGCGAAGGCGATCGCCCCCATCGCCGCGGCCTCTGTCGCGGCAAGGCCGCGATGCCGGACGAGGCGCCCGCAGACGAACCACGCGACCGCGAGGATGAGCGGGAGTTCCACCATCACCGCCCCGAGCTCGCCCAGCCGCGGGATGAGGACGAGCGTGCGGACGGTGCCGAGCACGAAGCCCGCCGCGAAGACGGCGGCGAAATAGATCAGGCCGAGGCGCGCAGCCGCGCTCACGCGGCATTCCCCTCGGTGCCAGGGTTCAGGAAGCCGCCCGACTGGCGCGCCCAGAAGCGGGCATAGAGCCCGCCCCGCGCGATCAGCGCGGCGTGCGGCCCCTCCTCGACGATGCGGCCCTCGTCGAGCACCACGATCCGGTCCATCGCCGCGATGGTCGAGAGGCGGTGCGCGATGGCGATGACGGTCTTGCCCTCGATGAGGCGCCAGAGCGTGTCCTGGATCGCGGCCTCGGCCTCGCTGTCGAGCGCCGAGGTCGCCTCGTCGAGCACGAGGATCGGTGCGTCCTTGAGGATCACGCGCGCGAGCGCCACGCGCTGGCGCTGCCCGCCCGAGAGCTTCACCCCCCGCTCGCCGACATGGGCATCATAGCCGCGCCGCCCCTCGGGGTCGGCGAGATCGAGGATGAAGTCGTGGGCGTGCGCGGCCCGCGCGGCGGCGATCATCTCGGCCTCGGTCGCATCGGGGCGGCCATAGAGGAGGTTGTCGCGCACCGAGCGGTGCAGGAGCGTCGCCTCCTGCTGGACCATGCCGATGCGGGCGCGCAGGCTGGCCTGCTGGACGTCGCGGATGTCCTGCCCGTCGATGAGGATGCTGCCGCCCTCGGCCTCGTAAAAGCGCAGGAGCAGCTTCACGAGCGTCGACTTCCCTGCCCCCGAGCGGCCGACGATGCCGATCTTCTCGCCGGGGCGGATCGTCAGGTCGATGCCATGGAGCCCCCCGCCCCCGCCGCGGCCATAGCTGTGGCGGAGCCCGCGCAGCTCGATCGTGCCGCCCTTCCAGTCGATCGGGCGGGCGCCCGGCGCATCGGCGAGCGTGATCGGCTGGGCGATGGTCTCGAGCCCCTCGGCGACGACACCGAGCGCGCGGAAGAACCCCGTCAGCGCCCACATGATCCAGCCCGTCATCGCATTGAGCCGCAGCGTCAGCGCGGTCGCGGCCGCCACCGCGCCGACGCTCGCCTGCCCCTCCATCCAGAGCCAGAGCGCCCAGCCCGTGACCGCGACGATGAGAAAGCCGTTGAGCGCGACGAGCGCGATGTCCATCATCGTATAGAGCCGCATCTCATGGGCGAAGGTGCGGCGGGTGGCCTCGATCGCCTCGCGGGCATAGGCAAGCTCGCGGTCGTGATGGGCGAAAAGCTTGACCGAATGGATGTTCGAATAGCTGTCGACGACCCGCCCCGTCACGGCGCTGCGGGCGTCCGCGCTCGCCTGCGAGGCGGGGCCGACGCGGGTGACCGTCCAGCGCACGAGGAGCCCGTAGAGGGCAAGCCAGACCAAGAGCGGCAGCGCGAGCCGCGGGTCGGCATCGGCCAGCAGCACCGCCGCCCCGAGTATGTAGGCGATCGAGAAGGTGATCGCATCGAAGACCTGAAAGACCGCATCGCCCGCCGCCGGTGGCGTCTGCATCACGCGGTTGGCGATGCGGCCGGCGAAGTCATTCTCGAACCAGCCGACCGACTGGCGCAGCACCTGCGCATGGCCCCGCCAGCGATAGAGCGTGCCATAGTTGGGCAGCACGGAGTTGTTGAGCAGCAGCGTGTTCAGCGCCTGCAGCGCCGGGCGCAGCACCAGCACGAACACCCCCGCCGCGATGAACTCGGCGCCATGCGCGGCCCAGACCTCGGCCGGTGAGGCGCGGCCCAGCAGATCAACGAGCCGCCCCATGTACCAGATGAGCGCGATCTCGACCGCCGCGACGATGACCGAGCTTGCGGTGGCGGCGGCAAAGACGCGGGCGAAGGGGCGCGACCATTCGCGGATGAAGGGCCAGAGCCGGCGCGGGGGCGTGTCGGTCTGCGGCCAGGGGGCGTAGGGGTCGACCAGGTTTTCGAAGAATCGGAACATCGGGCCGGCGTATAGCGCGAATGCCGTCCGAGGGGAACCGCCGCCCGTTCTTGCGCCCGTTCTTCCCCCGTCAGCCCGCGAGCATGTAGACGACGCCGAGCGCGATCATCGCCGCCATCAGCCGGTTGAAGGCCGCAAGCCGGGCGGGCGTGGCAAGAAACCGCCCGAGTGCCGCGCCCCCCGCCGCCCAGCCAAAGGCCGAGGTGATGCCCGCCACCACGAACACCCCCCCGATCCAGAGGGCCGAGGTCACCGGCGCCTCGGCCCGGACGAATTGCGCGGCGGTGCCGATCGCCATCACCCAGGCCTTGGCGTTGATCCACTGAAAGGCCGCCGCCTCATGCGCCCGCAGGGGCCGCGGGGCGGACCCCGCCCGGCCCATCCCGCCCGCCGTCGCGATCTTCCACGCCACCCACAACAAGAGCGCCGCGCCGCCCCAGCGCAGCCCCTCCTGCAAGAGCGTGCTGCGCTGGAACGCCTCGCCGAGAAAAAGGCCGACGATCACCGCCATGACCGGAAAGCCGAGCGCCACGCCCATCAGATGCGGCAGCGTCCGGGCAAGGCCGAAGGTCGCGCCCGAGCTTGCGAGCATCGCGTTGTTCGGCCCGGGCGTCCAGCAGGAGGCAAAGGCGATGGCGGCGAGCGAGGCGAGGGTTTCAGGCGTCATCATCGGGGCCTTCGAGCAGTTCGGCGCGGGTCAGCGTGAAGTCGGACGCAATCCAGCGCGCCCGGAGCCGCCCGAGCCGGGCGCCGAGCGCGGGGCCCCCGAGCGCGGGCATGAGGTCGGCCGCGCGGATGGGAAAGCGCGCGCGCGCGCCGCGCAGGATCGCGGCCTCGGCCCCCGGATCGGGCGCGGAGAGCATCAGCGCCGCGCGCAGGAGCACCGCGGCGCGCGCGGCCTCGGCCCCCGCCAGATGGCCAAGCGCCGCGGGCGTCGCCTCCGAGCGCGCCGCCGCGCCAAGCGCCGCGAGGTCGCGCGCCTCGGCCCGCGAGAGGCGCAACCTTCGGGCCGCATCCTCGCCCCCGAGGGCCGCAAGGCGCGCGATCCAGCCCGCGGGCCGCCCGCCCTCGGCGTGGACGAGGGGCGCGAGGTGCGTCGCCGCCGCCCCCGGCAGCACGGCCGACAGCACCCCCGCCGCCGCCATCGCCGCCACCGCCGGCGCCGGGTCGGGCGCGGCCAGCAGGCGGCGCATCTCGGCCCCGATCCGTTCGGCCGAAACGGGCGCGAGCGCCTCGGGCACCGCCGCCGCGCAGGCCGCGAGGCCGTCCGCGTCGATCCCGCCCGCAGGGTCGGCATAATGGGCGGTGAAGCGGAAGAAGCGCAAGATGCGCAACCCGTCCTCGGCGATGCGCCGCGCCGGATCGCCCACGAACCGCACCCGCCCCGCGCCGAGGTCCGCAAGCCCCTGCCCCGTGGGGTCGATCACCTCTCCCTCCAGCGTGGCGTAGAGGGCGTTGATCGTGAAGTCGCGCCGCGCGGCATCCTCGGCGAGGGAGGCGTCGAAGGCGACGCGGGCATGGCGGCCAAAGGTCTCGACATCGCGCCGGAGCGTCGTGACCTCATGCGCGCGGCCCTCGGCGATGACGGTGATCGTGCCATGCGCAAGCCCCGTCGGCACCGCGCGCAGGCCCGCGGCGGCGGCGATCTCGGCCACGCGCTCGGGGGGGGCGTCGGTCGCGATGTCGATGTCGCCGATCGGCCGGGCAAGCAGCGCGTCGCGCACCGCCCCGCCCACGAACCACGCCCCCTGCCCCGCCGCGCGCAGCGCATGGATGACCGCGCCCGCCCCCGGCATCCCGGCAAGGGCCACGCGCGCCGTCATGGCCCGAGCCTGAGCGCGAGCGCCCGCAGGATGCGGGCCGTCGCGCCCCAGATGTAATGCGGCCCCCAGGGGATGACGGGATAGCTGCGCAGGCTTCCCTGCCAGAGGCGGGCCTCGAACCGGTAGCGGGCGGGGTCGGCGAGATGGGCGAAGGGCACGGCGAAGACCTCGGCCACCTCGGCCGGGTCGGGGCGCGGATCGAACCGCCCCTCGATCCAGCCGATGACGGGCGTGACGTGATAGCCCGTGACGGTCTCGTGCCCCGGCAGCCGGCCGATCAGCCGGACCTGGGCGGGGGGCAGCGCGATTTCCTCGGCCGCCTCGCGCAGTGCGGCGGCCTCGGGGCCGGCGTCGGCGGGGTCAAGCCTGCCGCCCGGAAAGGCGACCTGCCCGGCATGGTGGCGCAAGCCCGCCGCGCGGCGCGTCAGCACCACCTCGGGGCCGGCAGCCCCCTCGGCGAGCGCCATGAGCACGGCCGCGGGGATGAGCGGGGCGGCAGGGGCGGCGCGCGTGCCGGGCCCCGCCGGATCGAAATCGGACGAGGGCGGCGCGGGCTCGGCCACGAGGCGCGAGAGACGGTCGAGGAGCGCGGGCGCGTCCATGGCGCCTGTCAGGCACGGCCCTTGGCCGCGCCGGGCGGGGTGCCGCCGGGTGCCTCGAAGCCGACCGTCGCCGGGTCGAGGACGTAATGGGCGCCGCAGAACTGGCAATCGGCCGTCACCGTACCCTCGGGCGTCGTCATCGTCGCGATGTCGCGCGCCGAATAGATCGAGAGCGAGGCGCGCACGCGATCCTCCGAGCAGGTGCAGCCGAAGCGCAGCGGCTGGGCGGGAAAGGCGCGCGGCCCTTCCTCGTGAAAGAGCCGCACCAGCACATCGGGCGGCTGCACCTCGGGGCCGGTCAGCTCGCCCGCCTCGACGGTGTCGAGCAGGATGTTGACGCGCGCCCAATCCTCGCCCTCGGCCCCGCCGAGGAGGTCGGTCGCGCGCAAGAGCCCGTCCTCGGGCGCCTCCGCGGCGGCGGCCGCCCCCGGCGAGGCCTTCGGCATGACCTGCAGCATGATCCCGCCCGCGCGGCGGTTGCCGGCATCATCCCGGCCATGGGCGGTGGCGAAGCGGGTCGGAAGCTGCTCGGACTGGGCGAAATAGGTCTCGGCACAGGCCGCGAGCGCGCCGCCCGCGATCGGCGTGATGCCCTGATAGGGCAGATTGCCCGCGCCCTGGTCGATCAGGATCGCAAAGAACCCCTGCCCGATCTGGGCAAATCCCGGCCCCACGGGATCGAGCCGCTCGGCATCGAAGCTCGCATAGGCGCGCAGCCGCGCGGGCGCGCCCTCGGTCTCGGGGGCGTAGTAGTCGGTCGCGATCAGGCGCGCAGGCCCGTTGCCCCGGATCTGAAGCGAGAGCTTCCAGCGCAGCTTGATGGCCTGGCCGATCAGGGCGGTCAGCAGCACCGCCTCGGCCACCAATTCCTCGATCGCGGGCGGATAGGCGTGGCGCGACAGGATGCGCGCCAGCGCCCCGTCCACGCGGGCGAAACGGCCGCGCACATCGGCGCGGTCAAGCTGAAACGGCAGGACACTGTCGTCCCACACGATCTGGGGGCCCGTCGGCATGGGTGCTTTCCTTCGCGGATCGGCGCTGCCATACATCCATCCCGACCGCCCCACAACCGCAAGGGCCGCGATGATCCGCCGATTCGAAACCCCGCCCGAGGCCGGCCGCAGCTATCGCCGCCGACCGGGCGTCTATGCCATCCTGCTCCGCGGCGCCGAGATGCTGCTCACGCATCAGGATGCGCCGGCGCCCGAATTCCAGCTGCCGGGCGGCGGGGTCGATCCGGGCGAGCATCCCCTGCCCGCGCTGCACCGCGAAGTCTACGAGGAAACGGGCTGGACGATGCGGCTCGATCGTCGCCTCGGGGCGTTCCGTCGCTTTACCTACATGCCCGAATACGACCTCTGGGCCGAGAAGGTCTGCACGGTCTATCTCGCGCGCCCCATCGCGCGGCTCGGGCCGCCGAGCGAGGCCGGCCACACCGCGATCTGGGCCGAGCCGGGTGCCGCGCTCGGCATCCTCGCCAACGAGGGCGACCGGCATTTTCTCGGCCGGGTCCTGCGCGCGGGCCTGATCGGCTGAGGTTTTAACCGAATCGCAGGGCGAATGCGGTTCTTTCGGGGCATGTCGCCCCGGCCCTGCCCCATTCTCCCCTCCTGCCGCCGCAGTGTCACGGCCCTGCTGGCACTCGCGCTCGCTACGGGGTGCGGCGGGGGCGCGACCGCGCCGGGAGGCGGTGCGCCACCCGTCTTGGCCAGCGGGGCGGGACCAGGCGGGCCACCGCAGGAGGACGAGCGCGCAGCCTGGATCGCGATCGACCCGGGCCAGACCGAAGCGCGCCTGGCCGCTGCCTTTGCCGACGGGTCGGGCGTCTTCCGCATCCGGGACGGCGGCCTGGCCTACACCGTGCTCAGTTCGGATGCGGCGGGCTTCGTGCCGGGGGGGACGGGCGCGCCAGTCGATCCGGCGACGGTCGTGGTGCTGAATGCAACGGACCGCCTGACTGTCCACCGTGGCAGCTTCGTCGACGATGCCGGGCGTGGGCATGTCGCGACGCTCTGGCGCCGGTCGGTCGCGGGGCCGATCGCGGGCTGCGGGACGGGGTGCGAGGTGGTACTGATCGGCCACATCGTGCGCGCGGATGACGGCACGCTGACGCTGCAGACCGCAGGCGCGCTGCCGCGCGACCTGCCGCGGGGCAGCTTCGTCTTCGAGGGCGTGCATCTCGCCGGTTTCGCGGGCGGGGGCTTTCAGGACGGGACCTTCCGGATGGTCGCCGATTTCACATCCGCGACCGCGACGCTCGAGGCGTCGACGCAGGATCTGCGGCTTGCGGGCGGGGGGATCCGCATCGACATGCGCAGCGGCGAGTTCGCGGGCGAGTCGCTCACTCTCACGGGCCTGCACGAAGGGGCGACCAACGCGACGGTCCGGGGCAGCTTTCACGGATCCGGGGCAACCGGGGTCAGCGGGATCTGGACCGAGAACGCCCCCGCCCCCGATGCCTTTGGGGCAATCGCGGGCAGCCGGCGCTGACGCAAGGCGGATTTGCGGTTGACAGAGGCCGCGGCTTTGGGCAGAAGCCCGCGGGTGCAGACGCTGGGCCCGCCCGGCGCAAGGGGTATGACATGGCCAAGCCGACGACGATCAAGATCCGCCTGAACTCGAGCGCGGGCACAGGGCACTTCTACGTCACCAAGAAGAACGCCCGGACGATGACCGAGAAGATGACCGTGCGCAAGTACGACCCCGTCGTGCGCCAGCATGTCGAGTACAAGGAAGGCAAGATCAAGTGATCCTGCGCCCCTGAGCGCGTTCATGGGCCGCGCCTTGGCGCGGCCTTTTCGTTTCGGCCCTGCTCAGTCGGCGATGCGATAGGGCGTGTCGGCCGGATTGCCGGCAAGATCAGTATGACGGCGGGTTTCGGGATTGCGCCCGAGGTGCAGCACCCGGTCGTGTTCGGGATAGGTCACGACATCGCGCGGCGCCCGCGTGCCGACGACGACATAGCGCGCCTCAACAGGCCCCGGGTTCTCGAGGCAATGCGCCACCGGCACCCCTGCCCTGAAGGTCGCGGTATCGCCGGGGCCGAGGCGATGCGCGGCGCCCCCCTCGTGCAGCACGACCTCGCCCGAGAGCACGAAGACAAGCTCATCCTCCGCCGCGTGCCAATGCGGCAGGGATGACCGCGACCCGGGCGGCAGGATCTCGATGAAGGCCCCGAACTGCGTGAGGCCGCCGGTGTCCGAGAGCAGGATCGCGCGACAGGGCCCGCAGGGGTTGCCGGCGCTGTCGCTTTCCTCCGTCATCGCCTCGTGCAGACCGAAATGGGGCATGGCGCGTCTCCAAGAAAAAAGGGCCGGTGCAGCGCACCGGCCCCTGTCTGTCGCATGATCCCCGCGATCACTCGCGCTGGCTGCCCATGAACTGCAGCAGGAACATGAAGAGGTTGATGAAGTCGAGATAGAGCCGCAGCGCCCCCATCGTGGCCGACTTGTCGAGCCACTCCTGATCGCCGTGGGCGGCATGGGCGACATACTCGGACTTGATCGCCTGC
>JBIKVM010000012.1:0-28884 GCA_044356825.1 Limisphaerales bacterium | reverse complement strand
GATCGTGCGCGCCATGGCCTCCGAGATGCCGGGGGCGGCCATCAGATCCTGCAGGCCCGCCCGCGACACCGCCTTGGCGCTGCCGAAATGCGCGAGCAGCGCGCGCTTGCGCGCCGCCCCCACCCCGGGGATGTCATCGAGCGGCGTCGCCCCCACGGCCTTGGCCCGCTTGGCGCGATGTGCCCCGATCGCGAAGCGGTGCGCCTCGTCGCGCAGGCGCTGGACGAAGTAGAGCACCGGATCATCGCGCCGCAGCGCGAAGGGCGCAGAACCGGGGCGGTGGAACTCTTCCTTGCCCGCGTCGCGGTCGATGCCCTTGGCGACCCCGACGAAGGGGATGTCGTCGACGCCGAGCTCGGCCATCACGCCGGCCACCGACGAAACCTGCCCCGCCCCGCCGTCGATCAGCAGAAGGTCCGGCCAGCCCTCGCCCTCGCGGTCGGGATCCTCGCGCAGGAGCCGCTCGAACCGGCGCGTCAGCACCTCGCGCATCATGGCGAAGTCGTCACCCGCCGCCCCCTCGGCGCGGATCGTGAACTTGCGATAGTCGCTCTTGCGAAAGCCATCGGGCCCCGCGACCACCATCGCCCCCACCGCATCCTGCCCCTGGATATGGCTGTTGTCGTAGATCTCGATCCGCCGGGGCGGGGCGTCGAGGCCCATCGCCTCGGCCAGCCCCTCGAGCAGACGGCCCTGCGCGGCGCTTTCGGCCATGCGCCGGCCGAGGCTTTCGCGGGCGTTGCGGGCGGCGTTTTCCACGAGTTCCGCCTTCTCGCCCCGCTGCGGCACGCCGAGCGCGACCTTGCGGCCGGCGCGTTGCGACAGGATCTCGGCCATGAGGTCGGGATCCTCGACCGTGTGCGAGAGCAGGATCAGCCGCGGCGGCGGCGTCTCCTCGTAGAACTGGGCGAGGAAGGCCTGCAGCACCTCGGGCGCCTCGGCGCCCGCGCCGGTGCGCGGATAGAAGTCGCGGTTGCCCCGGCTCTGGCCGCCACGGATGAAGAAGACCTGCACGCAGGCCTGCCCGCCATCGAGGTGCAGCGCCACCACATCGGCCTCGGGCACGCCCCGGGGGTTCACCCCCTGCTGCGCCTGCACGGCCGTCAGCGCGCGGATGCGGTCGCGCAGCGCCGCCGCGCGCTCATAGTCGAGCGCCTCGGCGGCTGCGGCCATCTCGTTGGCAAGGCGGGCCTGGATCTGGCTTGACCGGCCTTCGAGGACGGCCGCCGCCTCGGCCACGAGGTCCGCGTAATCGGCCTCGGTGATGCGCCCGGCGCAGGGGCCGGCGCAGCGGCGGATCTGATAGAGCAGGCAGGGCCGCGTGCGCCCCTCGAACACCGCGTCCGAGCAGGTGCGCAGGCGAAAGACGCGCTGCAACTGGTTGATCGTGCGGTTGACGGCGCCGGCACTCGCGAAAGGGCCGAAATAGCGCCCCGGCGCGGCCCGCCGCCCGCGATGCTTGGCGATCTGCGGAAAGGCGTGGCCCGACGTGATGACGATGTCCGGAAAGCTCTTGTCGTCGCGCAAGAGCACGTTGTAGCGCGGCTTCAACTGCTTGATCAGGTTCTGCTCGAGCAGCAGCGCCTCGGTCTCGGTCCGGGTGCTGAGGAACATCATCGCGGCGGTTTCGCGGATCATCCGCGCGATGCGGGGCGAATGGCCCGTGGGCCGCGCGTAGGATGAAACGCGCGCGCGCAGGTTGCGCGCCTTGCCGACGTAGAGGACGCGCGCCTCGGCATCGAGCATGCGGTAGACGCCGGGCGAGGCATCGAGCCCGCGCACGAGATCCGCAATCAGCGCATGGCCCGTTGGCTGGTCCGAAATCGGCGCGCCGCTGCCCTCCGACATGCCCTGAGCCCCCTCGTGATTCTCGCGCTCGTCTGCAACTGGAACGGTCAGCGTGCAAGTCCCAAGCTTTCCCCTGCTTTTGTGGATAACTCTGTCGAAAACCGCAACGCCCCGCAGGATTTCCGATGATTCCTGCGGCCTTTCCGAGTTTGCCTATTTTTTAGGCATTTTTTTAAGTATATGTAATCGTTGAAAAGAAATTTATCCACACGACAAAACCCTGAAATCAATGGCAGATTAGTGACGGGTTTGTGACGTATCCGGCACAAGGTGGACAACTTGCGGTCGAGGCAACCATTTCCGCCTATTCGGTCCCGAGAACATCGGGTGTCTGCCAGCTGAGATGCTGCCCGCCATCAACGCACAACAGCTGTCCGGTGACGGCCGGGGCGTCGAGGAAGTAGCCCAGTGCCGAAATGATATCATCCTCATTCGCCCCGCGCTGCAGGAGTGTGGCGGCGCGCTGGCGGGCGAAGTGGCTCTCGCTCTGGCGGCCGCCTCGCAGGGTGGGGCCGGGGCCGATCGCGTTCACGCGGATATGCGGCGCCAGCGCCTGCGCCGCGGTGCGCGTGAAGGCCCAGAGCCCCATCTTGGCGACGGTATAGGAGGCGAACTCGGGCGTGAGCTTCAGCACCCGCTGGTCGATCATGTTGATAACGAGCGCCTGCGCCACCGGCTCGCCCCGCGCGTCCGGTTCGGCCTGCGGGGCCTGTGCCGCGAAATCCTGCGTCAGCATCACGGGCGCGCGCAGGTTCGAGGCGATGTGCCGCTCCCAGCTGTCGGCGGTGATGCTGCCGAGACGGTCGTATTCGAAGATCGAGGCGTTGTTGATCAGCACCGCCAGCGGCGCCCCGATCGCTTCGCGGGCGCGCGCGATCAGGGTTGCCGTCCGGGCATCTTCGAGAAGGTCGGACTGCACCGCCACTGCCCGCCGGCCGAGCGCGCCGATCTCGGCCACCACCTCGGCGGCCTCCTCGCCCGAGCCCGCGTAGTGGACGACGACATCATGGCCACGCCGGGCAAGGGCGAGCGCCATCGCCCGCCCCAGCCGCCGCGCCCCGCCGGTGACAAGCGCCGCCCCCCTCATGCGACGAGCGCCACCGCATAGGCGGCATAGATCGCGACGAATACCACCCCGACCGCACGCCCCATGTCGCGCTTGAAGAACACGAAGGGCACGAGCAGGAGCGACACCGCCAGCATGACCCACAGATCGAAAGTCAGGAGTTGGGCGGGCACTTCCATGTCGCCCACGATCGCGGCCGCCCCGAGGATGCCGAGGATGTTGAAGGTGTTCGAGCCGATCACGTTGCCCATCGCCACATCGGCCTGCTTGCGGATCGCCGAGATGATCGAGGTCACCAGCTCGGGCAGCGACGTGCCGATCGCGACCAGCGTCAGCCCGATCACTGTCTCGCTGATGCCGAGGACGCGCGCGATGTTCACCGCCCCATCGACCAGCAGATCCGCCCCGATCCCGAGGCCGACGATGCCGACGACGATGAACGTGATCTGCTTCCACAGCGCCATGCCGGGCTGGACACCGTCAAGTTCGGGCTCGTTCGCGGCGCGATGGGCGCGCGCCGTGCGCAGGTTGTCGCCGATCATCAGCGCAAGACCCGCGAGCAGGATCAGACCGTGCCACCAGGTGAGCGGCCCGAGGAAGCTCAGAACGATGAACAAGATCGCCGTCGCGATCATCACGACGAAGCTGCGCCGCGTGTCGATCTTGCTCGAATGGATCGTCACGAACAGCACCGGCAAGCCGAGGATCAGCAGGACATTGACAATGTTCGAGCCGACGACATTGCCGAGCGCGATGCCCGCCTGCCCCTCCCACGCCGCCTTGACCGAGACGATCAGTTCGGGCGCCGATGTCCCGAAGGCCACCACCGTGAGGCCCACGACAAGCGCCGGGATGCCGAGCCGGAGCGCGAGGTTGACCGACCCCTTCACGAGAGCGTCGCCGGAGAAGACAAGAATCGCGAGACCCGCCGCGACCATCACGATATCAAGAAGCATCATCCCTCCAGGTTGGTTCCAGGCGGAGCGCCGCCGCAGGGGCAGGGGCCCCGTCCGATCTGATGTTGCCCGCAGGACGGGCAGGTGGCGGCCTTGGTCCGGCCGGTCCGAAATCGTGGCAACCGCGGCACCCGCAGCCGGCCGAAGATTGCCAGCAGCGCCATGAGCACCAGAAAGACCGTGATGATCTTCGTCATCTCAAAGGCCGATCCTTGCCCAGAGCGCCCGCTCCTCGGCGAGGCGCGGAAGATCCGCCACCGCATCCGAGATCGCGCCGGCAAGGCTCAGCCGGCGCAGGAAAGGCCGGCGTGCACCGTGGTGGATCAGGCGGACCTTCTCGCCATAGATCTCGCGCAACTTGGGTTCAAGATGTCCGATCCCGTCGGCAAGACCAAGTTCGACAGCGCGCCGCCCGGTCCAGAAATCGCCCTCGAAAAGCTCCTGCCCGGCGGCCAGCCGCTCGCCTCGGCGATCCCTGACATGGGCGATGAAGGCCGCGTGGATGTCGTCGAGCAGATGGCGCAGACGATCTGTATCCTCGGGCTTTTCAGGCAGGAACGGATCGGCGAAGGACTTCGACCGACCGGCCGTGTGGACGCGCCGTTCGATCCCTTGCCGCCCGATCAGATCGACCAGCCCGAAGCTCGCAGCGATCACCCCGATCGAGCCCACGATCGACCCCGGATCGACCCAGATGTCATCCGCCGCGCAGGCCAGCCAGTAGCCGCCCGAAGCGGCCGCATCCTCGACGAAGGCATGGATGGGCAGCTTGAGTTCGTCTGCGAGGCGCCGCATCCGCGCTGCGATCAGCGACGATTGCACCGCCGACCCGCCCGGCGAGTTGATGACAAGCGCAACAGCCGCCGGCTTGCCGGCGCGAAACGCGCGCTCGATCACCGGGCTGAGGGCGGCGTCGTTCAACCCCTGCCCGAGACGGCCCGCAGCACCGATCGCGCCGCTCAGGCGGACGACACCCACACGGGGTGCGAATTTCACGAAGGGAACAAATCGGCGCATGGTCGCTTTACCTAGGGTGCTGCCCCCTCTGGAGCAATCCCCCCATCCGAGCATTCCGGCCCGGGCGCCGGGTTTTAGTCGCTTCTGCCGGTCAGAAGTTCGCGCAACCGGATCGGGCCTGACGTGCCTGCGAGGCGCGCCCCGTAGATCACCCGCGACTCCGTGACGCGCATGATGTACATCCGGGTTTCGTTGAAGGGCACCGACTCGATCCAGTCGACCACATCGACCGCTGGATCACGCGGATCGCCAAGGCTGCGCAACCACGCATCGGCACGCGATGGTCCGGCGTTGTAGGCGGCGCAGACAAGCGTCAGGACCGGCCCGTAGCTTTCGATCAACTCGGCAAGATAGGCCGCGCCGAGGCGAGCATTGTAGACCGGATCGGTCGTGAGGCGCCCCTTCTCGTAGGGCAGGCCCGTTTTGCGCGCCATCTCCTGTGCCGTTCCGGGCAGGAGTTGCATCAGGCCCAGCGCCCCCGCAGGACTGACGGCGGCGGGATCGAATTCGCTCTCGCGCCGAGCGATCGCGAGCACGAGCGAGCGCGATACCGGCAACTCCGAGGGCAGAGCGTCCGAGATCGGAAAATAGGGATCGGGCAGGATGATGCCCTGCGCCGCCGCGGCCTTGCCCACATGCACCGCCAGGTTGGTCCAGCCCGTCTCGACTGCATGACGGCCGAGTCTGCCCAGATCCTCTGCGCCGAAGTCCTCGGCAAGGTGCAGCGCGAAGCGTCGCGCAAGCGCGAGGTCGCCGGCCGCGCGCAGGAGCGTTGCGGTGCGCATCACCGGGTGGCCAAGGAACCCCGCCCCAGAGGGATCGGGCCCCCGCGCCGGCGTCGCGAGCGCGGGATCGAGCGGGATGCCCAGATCCTCGGCTGCAAGCTGACCATAGAAGGCAGTCTGGTGCGCCGCCGCGGCGCGCAGCGCCGCCTCGGCCCCGGCGGAATCACCCGCGGCCCGCGCGGCCCGCCCCTGCCAGTAGAGCGCGCGCGAAATGCTGATCGGCGTTCCCACACCGCGCCCGAGCAATTCAAAGTGCTGCCGCGCCCGGCCGGGATCGCCCAGACGGCGCAGCGCGATGAAGCCCGCGAGGAACTCGAGGCTCGCGAATTCCGAACCCTCGGCCAGTTGGTGCCCCGACGCCACGCGATAGGCTTCGCCCGGGCTGCCCTGCGAGAGGAACTCGCGCGCGAGCCGGAGCCGCCCCTCGGCCCACGCTTCAGGGCGCCCGAGACCTTCGGCCGACGCCGACCGCTCTGCGATCAGTGCGGCCGCATCGCCAACCCTCTTGCGCCGCATCCGCCAGCCGAAGCGTGCAAAAGCCAGACCCGGATCATCCGCGAGCGCAGCGGGCACCGCGTCGATCAGCGCGCTCGCGCCGTCGGCATCCTGCTGCAGTCCGATCCGCGCCCGCATCAGGCGCTGTGCGCCACCCTCGAGCAGCCCGAGCAGCCGCCCGGCTTCGTCGCCCCGATCCTCCCAGAGCAGGTGATCGGCCCGCGCGGCGTGGTGGGGGCCGAGCGCGTCACCGACAAGGGCGATCATCGCCGCCTCGGTTTCGGGGGTGAAGGCGAGGGTGCGCCATGCTGTCGCCGCGACTTCGGCAGCCCTTGCGCCCTGCCCGGACGCCTGCAGCGCCCAGACCAGACGTGTCGCGCCTTCGGCAGTCTGCGGCGGGCCTGCGTTGAAATAGGTGATGATCCGCTCGGGCGTCTCCGAACGCGCCACCGCGGCCTCACCCTTCATCCGCAACCAGGGCATGCCGGGCCAATCGCCACGCCGGGCGATGAAATCCTCGTAATCCGGCAGCCGCCCCCCACCGTTGCGCAGCCAGAGCCAGCGCACGACATCGCGGCCAAGCTGCCCCGCCCCCTCCGCAGTGGCGAGGGCCTGCTCCCATTTCATGTCCGCGGCCAACGCGAGCGCCCGGCGCAGCGCCTCGGCCTCGGCATCCTGTCCCGCGGCCATCCGCGGCAGAGCAAGGGATATCCCTGCCAGCGCGGCGAGGGACATGACGTCGCGTCGGGTCGGTCTGTAAAGCATGGGGTGGTGATGCCAAAACCCGGGTCCGGGTGCAAGCGGTCGTCGCCCCATTGGCAAGGCGCGGCGGCCGGGCTAGAAGCCGATCTCACGTCTGTCAGGAGGCTCGCATGTTCAAGGGCTCGATGCCTGCCCTCGTCACTCCCTTCCGCGACGGCGCGGTCGATTTCGACACGCTGCGCGCGCTGGTGGAGTGGCACATCGCCGAAGGCTCCTCGGCCATCGTGCCTGTGGGAACGACCGGCGAGAGCCCGACGCTCAGCCATGACGAACACGCGGCCGTGGTCGAGGCGGTCGTCAAGGCCGCGCGCGGACGCGTGCCGGTGATCGCGGGCGCAGGCTCGAACGCCACCGCCGAGGCGATCGACCTCGTGCGCCACGCGGCGAAGGTGGGCGCGGATGCGGCCCTCGTGGTCACGCCCTATTACAACAAGCCGACGCAGGCCGGCATGATCGCGCATTACACCGCGCTGCACGACGCCTCGGACCTGCCGATCATCATCTACAACATCCCCGGCCGCTCGGTCGTCGATATGACGCCCGAGACGATGGGGCGGCTCGCCCGCCTGCCGCGCATCGTCGGCGTCAAGGACGCGACCGGCAAGCTCGAGCGCGTGAGCCAACAGCGCATCACCTGCGGGGCCGACTTCATCCAGCTCTCGGGCGAGGATGCGACCGCGCTCGGCTTCAACGCGCATGGCGGGGTGGGCTGCATCTCAGTCACGGCCAACGTCGCGCCCCGGCTCTGTGCCGAATTCCAGGCGGCGACGCTCGCGGGGGATTACCGCAAGGCGCTCGACTATCAGGATCGCCTGATGCCGCTGCACGAGGCGATCTTCCTTGAGCCGGGGCTGGCCGGGGCGAAATACGCGCTTTCGGTTCTCGGCCGCTGCAGCGATGAGGTTCGGCTGCCCCTCGTCCCCGTCACAGAGGGCACGCGGATTCGCATTCGAGACGCGATGCGTCACGCCGGCCTGATCGGCTGATCTACCCGGCCAGGGCGCGCGATCTGGCGCGCTCCTTGCAGTGACCAGTGCATGCTCCGGCTTCTGGTCATCCTCATCGCTCTTGGTCTTTTGGCAGCACCCGACCGGGTGCATGCCTTGGGCGGCGTGCCCGATTGCGAGGCTATGGCCGCCGAGGCCGGGCGCCGTGCCGGCCTGCCCGCGGGCCTTCTGCCGGCCATCTCGCGGATCGAGGCCGGGCGCGGCAAGGGCGGCGAGCGTCGCGCCTGGCCGTGGACCCTCAATCATGCGGGCAAGGGCCTCTATTTCGAGACCCGCGGCGAGGCGCTGGCCTATCTGCGCGAGGCCACGGCGGGCGGCCGGACGAACATCGATGTCGGCTGCATGCAGATCAACCACTACTGGCACGGCGCCAACTTTCCTTCGGTCGAGTCCATGCTCGACCCGGTTGTGAATGTCGACTACGCCGTCCGCTTCCTGATCGACCTCCATGAGCGTCACGGATCCTGGCCGGATGCTGTGCGTAACTACCACTCGCCGGACCCCGAGCGGGGCGCGCGGTATCTTGCCGCATTCGCGCGGGCCCACGACCTGATCCTCGAAGGGCCAGAGGGCGGATCGCAGACAGCCCTCGCGGCTGCGGCACCCGCGACCGGCACCCCGACGGGCCTGCCGGGCGGGATTCTCTCTGGCCGGTCGGGGCAGGGCGGGGCGCTCGTGCGCGGCGCGCGCCTGAGGGGAGATCCGGTTCATGATGTCCATGCTCTCGCCGAGGCGCTGAACGACCTCGCGGACGAACGGGGGGCGCCGGTCCTCGATTTGCGCACCTGGCGTGATTTCGCGCAGGCCGACCTGCGCCGCCTCTCGCCGCGCGTGCGCCACCGGACGGCGGAAGTCGCTGCGTTTCGCGCCGAACTCGCTCGCGGGGCCGCATCCGAGACCCCGTGAAGCGGGATTGTTTCACGACCGTTGCAAAAGGTGACTTGAGCCGCGCGCCGCCCCCTTCTAGCAAGGTTTGACCTTGAATGGACCGGGACGTGCAGCATACCCTCGTCAATTCCTTGCGCTTTTCGGGCGTAGGCCTGCACAGCGGGCGATCCGTGACGCTGGTGATCGAACCTGCGCCTGCCGATCATGGAATCGTGTTCGAACGGACCGACATCCCTCAGGCCATGTCCGGCCGCGTGGCTGCGCTTTGGCACGCCGTCGCCGACACTCGCCTCTGCACCCGGATCGAGAACGCCGACGGCGTCTCGGTCGGCACGATCGAGCATCTGATGGCGGCTCTGGCCGGGACCGGGGTGCACAATGCCCTTGTCAGGCTTGATGGCCCCGAGGTGCCGATCCTCGATGGCAGCGCCCGCCCCTTCGCGCGCGCGATCTTGCAGGCCGGGCTGCGTGCTCAGCACCGGCCGCTGCGCGTGCTGCGCCTGCGCGAGCGGATAGAGGTGCGCGAGGGCGCGGCCCTCGCCGCCCTTGAACCCGCCGGCGGCCTTGCCATCGCCTTCGAGATCGATTTCGCCGAGCCTGCCATCGGGCGGCAGGCGCTCGAACTCGATATGGCGAACGGCAGTTTCTTGCGCGAACTTGCCGATGCGCGCACCTTCTGCCGCGCGTCCGATGTCGAGGCGATGCGCAGCGCCGGGCTTGCCCTTGGCGGTAGCCATGAAAATGCAGTCGTCTTTTCCGGAGGTGAGATACTCTCACCCGGAGGGTTGAGACGCAGCGACGAACCCGTCCGCCACAAGATGCTCGACGCGCTCGGCGATCTTGCCCTTGCGGGGGGGGCGATCCTTGGCCGCTACAGTGGCGTGCGCGCGGGCCATGCGCTGACCAACCGCTTGCTGCGCGCCGTCTTCACCCGCCCCGGCGCCGCGGCATGGGAGGAATGCTCGGCCGATTGCGCGGCGCGCCTGCCCGGATCGGGCATCAGCCTTGGCGATCTTGCAGCCTGAGCCGGTCGTGACGCGCGGCCGTGCAATGGCGTTTTGCGCCCCCCGATCTTCTGTGCTAAGTCAGCCGCCAAGAAGGCAGACAAACAGGCGGGCGTCATGACGATCGGCAAGGCTTGGCGAAGCATCACGGCTGCGGTCTTGCTCGGCGTGCTGGTTGCAGGCTGTGCCGAACAGGCGGCCGAAGTCGACCCGATCGAGCAGATGGGCGCGCAGGATATCTTTACCCTGGCCGAGCGTACACTTGCCGATTATCCGCAGGGCACCGAGGCGGCGCGCCTCTTTTCCGAAGTCGAGCGGCTGCATCCCTATACCGAATGGGCGCGCCGGTCGCTTGTGATGCAGGCCTATGCCCATCACCAGGCCGGCCGCTATGACGAGGCGCGCAGCGCCGCGCAGCGGTATCTCGAGGTCTTTTCGGGCGACACCGATGCGGCTTGGGCGCGCTATATCCTCGCGCTGTCCTATTACGACCAGATCGACGCGATCGGCCGCGATCAGGCGCTGACCTTCGAGGCGTTGCGCGCGCTGCGCGATGTCATCGAACTTCATCCCGAAAGCGAATATGCCCGCTCGGCCCGGCTCAAGTTCGATCTCGCCTTCGATCACCTCGCCGCGAAGGAGATGGAGGTCGGTCGCTATTACCTGCGCGACGGGCACTATGCCGCCGCGATCAACCGCTTTCGCGTCGTGGTCGAGGAATTCCAGACCACCACCCACACGCCCGAGGCGCTGCACCGGCTGGTGGAGTGCTATCTGGCCCTCGGCCTTGCGACCGAAGCCCAGACGGCGGGCGCGATCCTCGGGCACAACTATGCCTCGAGCGGGTTCTACGAGGACAGCTATGCCCTCCTGACCGGGCAGGGCCTGAGCCCCGAGGCATCCGACGGCGAAGGCTGGCTGCAACGCATCTGGCGCCAGACCCTGCGCGGCGAATGGCTCTGACCCCCGGGGCGGGAGTGGGGCCTTGCTGCTGAACCTGTCGATCCGCGACATCCTGATCGTCCGCGCGCTCGATCTCGATTTCGCGCCCGGCCTCACGGTGCTGACGGGCGAGACGGGCTCGGGCAAGTCGATCCTGCTCGACTGCCTCGGGCTCGCGCTCGGCTGGCGGGGGCGGGCCGATGTCGTGCGCCCCGGCGCCCCGACCGGCGAGGTCAGCGCGACCTTCGCGCTGCCGCCCGACCATCCGGCGCGCGTGATCCTGGCCGAGGCCGGCCTCCCCGCCGCCGACGACACGCTGATCCTGCGCCGGCAGGTCGCGGCGGACGGCCGGCGCAGCCAATGGGTGAACGACCGCCGCGCCGGTGCCGAGACGCTGCGCGCGCTGGCCGAGACGCTCGTGGAACTGCACGGCCAGCATGATGAGCGGGGCCTGCTGAACCCGCGCGGCCACCGCGCGCTGCTTGATGATTTCGCGGGCGCCGCCGAAGCGGTCGAGCGCTGCCGCGCGGCCTGGCGGCGACTGGCCGAGGCGCGCGGCGAGCTGGCCGAGGCCGAGGCCGCACTCGAGGCCGCGCAGCGCGACGAGGCATTCCTGCGCCACGCGGTCGAGGAACTCGCGCGGCTCGATCCCCAGCCCGGCGAGGCGGATGCGCTCGACGCGCGCCGGCGCGCGCTTCAGGCGGGCGCCCGGCGGCGCGAGGATGTGGCGCGCGCGCTCGCGGCCCTCGGGCCCGAGGGTGCGGCCGGCCCCCTGCGCGAGGCCGACCGTCGCCTCGGCGCGGCCGCCGCCGCCGGGGCCGAGGCGGATCCGGTCCTAGGTGAGGCGCTGGGCGCGCTCGGCCGGGCGCGGTCCGAACTGGCCGAGGCCGAGGCCGCGATCGAGGGCTGGCTCGAGGGGCTCGACGCCGATCCGGGCGCGCTCGAGGCCGCGGAGGAGCGGCTCTTCGCGATCCGGGCACTCGCGCGCAAGCATGGCGTGGCGCCCGACGATCTGGCGGCGCTCGCGCGCGATCTGGGCGCGCGGCTGCAGGCGCTCGATGCCGGGGCGGCGGGGATCGGGGCGGCGCGCCGCGCGGTCGCGGCCGCCGCCGCCATCCATGCCGAGGAGGCGGCGGCGCTGGGCGCGATCCGCGCCCGGGCGGCGGGTGCGCTCGATGCGGCGGTCGCGGCAGAACTCGCGCCGCTGCGGCTGGAACGCGCGGCCTTCCGCACCGCCATCGCGCCGGCCGAGCCGGGGCCGGAGGGCGCCGACGCGGTGTCCTTCGTCGTCGCGACATCGCCGGGCGCGCCCGAAGGGCCGCTCGACAAGATCGCCTCGGGGGGTGAGCTGTCGCGCTTCCTGCTTGCGCTCAAGGTCGCGCTGGCGGGGACGGGATCGGCCGGCACGCTGATCTTCGACGAGATCGACCGGGGCGTCGGCGGCGCGACAGCCGATGCGGTCGGGCGGCGGCTCGCCGCGCTTGCGGCCGGGGCGCAGGTTCTGGTCGTGACGCATTCGGCGCAGGTCGCGGCGCGCGGCGCGCATCACTGGCGGGTTGAGAAGCGGCTGGCAGACGGGGTGGCGCAAACCGGGGTGAGCCTGCTCGACCCCGAGGCGCGCACCGAGGAGATCGCGCGGATGCTCGCGGGCGAAAGCGTCACGGACGCCGCGCGGGCCGCGGCGCAGGCGCTGATCGCGGGCTGAGGGGGGGGCGGTGGACGCGCGGCGCGACCCCATTGAGGGCTCGCGCCGCGCGCGGGTGCGGGATGCACCCGCCGGGCGGCGGGGCCTCAGGCGTGGATCGGACCCGCCCCGCAGGCGAGGGCGGCTTCGCGCACGGCCTCGGAGAGGGTCGGGTGCGCGTGGCAGGTGCGCGCGAGATCCTCGGCGGCGGCGCCGAACTCCATCGCGACGCAGACCTCGTGGATCAGCTCGCCCGCCACGGGGCCGATGATGTGGGCGCCGAGGATGCGGTCGGTCTCGGCGTCGGCGAGGATCTTGACGAAGCCCTCGGCGGCGAACCCCGCCTTGGCGCGCGCATTGCCCATGAGCGAGAAGCGCCCGGCGCGGTAAGGGCGGCCGGCCTCCTTCAGCGCCTCTTCGGTGGCGCCGACGGTCGCGACCTCGGGATGGGTATAGACGACGCCCGGCACGAGGGCATGGTTCACATGCCCCGCCTGCCCCGCGAGGATCTCGGCGAGCGCGATCCCCTCGTCCTCGGCCTTGTGGGCGAGCATCGGGCCCGGCACCGCGTCGCCGATCGCGTGGATCCCGGGCACGCTGGTGGCGAAGCGGGCATCGACCGCGATCTGGCCGCGCGGCGTCATCGCCACCCCCAGCGCCTCGAGCCCGAGACCCGCGGTGAAGGGACGCCGGCCGGTCGCGACGAGGACCGCGTCGGCCTCGAGCGTGCCGGGCTTGCCGTCCTTGCGCTGGGCCCAGTCGAGCCGGGCACGCGCCCCCGTCCGCTCGACCGCGCCCACCGCGGCGCCGAGGTGGAACTTGAGCCCCTGCCGGGCGAGGATGCGCTGGAAGGTCTTCTGCACCTCGGCGTCCATGCCGGGCAGGATCGTCTCGAGGTATTCGAAGACGTGGACCTCGGCGCCGAGGCGGGCATAGACCGAGCCCATCTCGAGCCCGATGACGCCGCCGCCGATGACCGCGAGCGTCTTCGGGATCTGCCCGAGCTCGAGCGCGCCGGTCGAGGTGACGATGACCTCCTCGTCGATCGTGACGCCCTTGAGGGGGCTTGCCTCGGAGCCCGTGGCGATGGCGATGGCGCGCGCCTCGTGCACCGTCTCGCCCACCTGCACGCGGCCCGGGGCGGGGATCGAGGCCCAGCCCCTGAGCCATTCGATCCGGTTCTTCTTGAAGAGGAACTCGATGCCCTTGGTGTTCTGGCCGATGACCTCGTCCTTGTAGGCGCGCATCCTCGGCCAGTCGACGGCGGGGGCGGGGCCGACGAGCCCCATGCGGGCGAAGTTCTCCTGTGATTCGTGGAGCAGGTGGGTGGCGTGGAGGAGCGCCTTCGAGGGGATGCAGCCGACGTTGAGGCAGGTGCCGCCGAGCGTCGCGCGCCCCTCGGCCACCGCCACCTTGAGGCCGAGCTGGGCCGCGCGGATGGCGCAGACATAGCCGCCGGGGCCGGCGCCGATGACGATCAGATCGAAGCTTGGCATGGCAGGATCCTTTGCTGGTGGCGGAAGGGCGGGGGGGCCTCGGCCCCCCGCCGCGCGTGCCGCGCGGCCCCCCCGAGGGTATTTGAGCCAAGATGAGGCGGCAGGGTCATCCGAGGAGGGCGGCGAGGAGCATGACGGCGGTGGCGAAGAAGCCCGCGGCCCAGACGACCGAGCGCCAGGGTGTCCAGCCCAGGGCGTAGGCGGGGACGTAGAGGATGCGGGCGCCGAGATAGACCCAGGCGCAGGTGGCGGTGAGGGCCGAGCCCTTGCCCGCGAGGGTGACGACGAGGACGGCGAGGGTGAAGAGGGCGAGCCCCTCGAAGTGATTGGCGACCGCGCGCTGGAGCCGACCAGCGAGCGGCGAGAGCGGCCGGGGCGGGGGGGTGTCGCGGGGGCCGGCCGTCCAGTCGGGGCCGAGGTCGCGGTTGGCGGGGACGGCCATCAGGCCGATCTGGGCCATCTGGAGGAGGCCCGCGAGGGCCAGGGCGGCGAGTTCGGGGGTCATGGCTGGGGGCTGCCGGTTCCGAAATGGGTGATGGTGACGAGGTGCTGGTGGATCACCTCGAGATAGGGGCGCGTGCCCGGATCCTCGCCGGGCAGCGGGAAGGTCTGGATCTTGATGAAGCCGGCGCCGCCCGGCGCGGTGGAGATTTCATGGATGCCCGATGTCGTGCGCGAGAGGGGGATGTCGCCCCGGCTTGTCCAGGCGAAGCCCTGGGGGGTGCGCGAGATGAGGGTGGCGGCGTCCGTGCGCGCCCGGGGCGCCAGGTCTTCGCGCCGGGTGGCGCCCTCATGGGCGATCAGGCGGCTCTGGGGCAGGCCCTCGGCCCCGGCCCTCCCCGGGGGGAGGGCGAGGCAGGCGGCGAGGGGCGTCAGGGCGCGCGCGAGGCCCATCGGGCTAGAGGTCCAGGAGCAGCCGGCGGGGATCCTCGAGGGCGTCCTTGACGCGCACGAGGAAGGTGACCGCGCCCTTGCCGTCGACGATGCGGTGGTCGTAGCTGAGCGCGAGATACATCATCGGGCGGACGACGATCTGGCCGCCGACGACG
The DNA here is from genome assembly GCA_044356825.1 of Limisphaerales bacterium. Classification (GTDB taxonomy): domain Bacteria; phylum Pseudomonadota; class Alphaproteobacteria; order Rhodobacterales; family Rhodobacteraceae; genus JAUREX01. The sequence continues at coordinate 13,885 of JBIKVM010000012.1, read as the reverse complement.
ACGGGGCGGTCCTGGATCTTGTGCATGCCGAGGATCCCCGACTGCGGCGGGTTCAGGATCGGCGAGGACATGAGCGAGCCGTAGACGCCGCCGTTCGAGATGGTGAAGGAGCCGCCCTGCATCTCGGCCATCGAGAGCTTGCCGTCGCGGGCGCGCAGGCCCAGCTCGGCGATCTTCTTCTCGATCTGGGCGAGCGAGAGGCGGTCGGCGTCGCGCACCACCGGCACGACGAGGCCCGAGGGCGTGCCGACGGCGACGCCCATGTGGACGTAGTTCTTGTAGACGATGTCCTGGCCGTCGATCTCGGCGTTGACCTCGGGCACGTCCTTGAGCGCATGGCAGCAGGCGCGCACGAAGAAGGACATGAAGCCCATCTTGACGCCGTGCTTCTTCTCGAAGCTGTCCTTGTAGCTGTTGCGCAGCTCCATCACCGCGGACATGTCGACCTCGTTGTAGGTCGTGAGCATGGCGGCGGTGTTCTGCGCGTCCTTGAGGCGGCGGGCGATGGTGGCGCGCAGGCGCGTCATGCGGACGCGCTCCTCGCGGGCGGCGTCGTCGGCGGGGACGGGGGCGCGCGGGATCGAGGCGGGGGCCGGGGTGGCGGCAGCTGGGGCAGCGGCGGGCGGTGCCGCCGGGGCGGCGAGGGCGCGCAGGACGTCCTCCTTCATCACGCGGCCGTCGCGGCCCGTGGGGGTGACGGCCTCGCGCGGGGTGCCCGTCTCGGCCATGAGCTTGCGCGCGGAGGGGGCATCCTCGACCGCCCGAGCGGGGGGTGCGGCGGGGGCCGGGGCGGTGGCGGCGCCCGCGCCCTCGGCGACGATGCCGAGGCGGGCGCCGGCGGCGACCGTCGCGCCCGCGGGCACGAGGATCTCGGAGAGCGTGCCGGTGGCGGGGCTCGGCACCTCGACCGAGACCTTGTCGGTCTCGAGCTCGCAGAGCATCTCGTCCTGCCTGACCGCGTCGCCCGGCTTCTTGAACCAGGTCGCGACCGTGGCCTCGGACACGCTTTCGCCCAGGGCGGGCACCATCACGTCAACCATTCTGCCCTCTTCTGCGCTGGCGGGAACGCCCTTGCGCGGTCTGGATTGCGGCGGCGGGGCGCCGCGGTTTCGGGTTGTCGCGCCCGATGCAGGCGCGGGGATCGTCGGCCCACAAGGTTCAGGCCCCGGCGCGGCCGAGCGCCTCGGCCACGAGCGCGGCCTGTTCGGCCTTGTGGCGGCTCGCGAGCCCCGTGGCGGGCGAGGCCGAGGCGGCGCGGCCGGCGTAGGTGGCGCGCGTGCTGCGGGCCTTGATGCGGGTCAGCACCCATTCGAGGTTCGGCTCGACGAAGGACCAGCCGCCCTGGTTCTTGGGTTCCTCCTGGCACCAGACGATCTCGGCCTGCTTGAAGCGCTCGAGCTCGCGCACCATCGAGAGCGCCGGGAACGGATAGAACTGTTCGAGCCGGAGCAGGTAGACGTCATCGAGGCCCTGCGCGTCGCGCTCGGCCAGGAGGTCGAAATAGACCTTGCCCGAGCAGATCACGACGCGGCGGATGCGGGCGTCGGGCTGGAGCTTCAGCGTCGAGTTGCCCTTTTCGGCATCGTCCCACAGCACGCGGTGGAAGGTCGAGCCGGTGGTGAACTCCTCGGCCCGGCTGATGCACATCGGGTGGCGCAGCAGCGACTTGGGCGTCATCAGCACCAGCGGCTTGCGGAAGCTGCGGTGGATCTGGCGGCGCAGGATGTGGAAGTAGTTGGCGGGCGTGGTGCAGTTGGCGACGATCCAGTTGTCCTCGGCCGAAAGCTGCAGGAAGCGTTCGAGCCGGGCCGAGGAATGTTCGGGCCCCTGCCCCTCGAAGCCGTGCGGCAGCAGCATGACGAGGCCCGACATCCGCAGCCACTTGCGTTCGCCCGAGTTGATGAACTGGTCGAACATGATCTGCGCGCCGTTCGCGAAATCGCCGAACTGCGCCTCCCACATCACGAGGGCGTTCGGCTCCGAGAGGGAAAAACCGTATTCGAAGCCGAGCACCGCGTATTCCGAGAGCATCGAGTCGATGACCTCGTAGCGCGACTGGCCCTCGCGGATGTGGTTGAGCGGATAGAATCGCTCCTCCGTCGTCTGGTCGATGAAGGCCGAGTGGCGCTGGCTGAAGGTGCCGCGCGTGCAGTCCTGACCCGAGAGGCGGACGGGGAAGCCCTCGGTCAGCAGGCTCCCGAAGGCGAGCGCCTCGGCAGTGGCCCAGTCGAAGCCCTTGCCGGTCGCGAACATCTCGCGCTTGGCCTCGAGCTGGCGGCCGACCGTCTTGTGCAGATCGAAGCGGTCGGGGACGCGCGTCAGCGCGGCGCCCACCTCGGCCAGCGTCTCGGGCGCGATGGCGGTATCGCCGGGGGTGTAGTCCTCGCCTTCGCGGTCGAGATGCGACCAGCGCCCGTCGAGCCAGTCGGCCTTGTTGGGCTTGTAGTCCTTCGCCGTCTCGAACTCCTCGTTGAGGCGCGCCTGGAAGGCCGCCTTCATGTCCTCGATCTCGCCCTCGGGGATCAGGCCGTCGCGCACGAGACGCTCGGTATAGAGTTGCAGCGTCGTCTTCTGCCGCTTGATGCGGGTATACATCGCCGGGTTCGTGAACATGGGCTCATCGCCCTCGTTGTGGCCGAAGCGGCGATAGCAGAAGATGTCGATGACCACGTCCTTGTGGAACTTCTGGCGGAACTCGGTCGCGACCTTGGCGGCGTGGACGACCGCCTCGGGGTCGTCGCCGTTGACGTGGAAGATCGGCGCCTCGACCATCAGCGCGATGTCGGTCGGATAGGGCGATGAGCGCGAATAGCTCGGCGCCGTGGTGAAGCCGATCTGGTTGTTGACGACGATGTGGATCGTGCCCCCGGTGCGGTGGCCCTTGAGGCCCGACAGCCCGAAGCACTCGGCCACGACCCCCTGGCCGGCAAAGGCGGCATCGCCGTGCAGCAGGATGGGCAGCACCTTGGCGCGGTCGGCGTCGCCCATCTGGTCCTGCTTGGCGCGCGCCTTGCCGAGCACGACCGGGTTGACCGCCTCGAGGTGCGAGGGGTTGGCCGTCAGCGACAGATGCACCGTGTTCCCGTCGAACGCGCGGTCGGACGATGCGCCGAGGTGATATTTCACGTCGCCCGAGCCGTCGACATCCTCGGGCTTGAACGAGCCGCCCTGGAATTCGTTGAAGATCGCGCGGTAGGGCTTGCCCATGACGTTGGCGAGCACCGACAGCCGCCCCCGGTGGGGCATCCCGATGACGATGTCGCGCACGCCGAGCGCGCCGCCCCGCTTGATGATCTGCTCCATCGCGGGGATCAGCGCCTCACCCCCGTCGAGGCCGAAGCGCTTGGTGCCCATGAACTTGACATGGCAGAATTTCTCGAAGCCCTCGGCCTCGACGAGCTTGTTGAGGATCGCCTTGCGCCCGTTCTGGGTAAAGGCGATTTCCTTGCCGTAGCCCTCGATGCGCTCCTTGAGCCAGCTCGCCTGCTCGGGGTCGGAAATGTGCATGTACTGCAGCGCGAAGGTGCCGCAATAGGTACGCCGGACGATCTCGAGGATCTGGCGCATGCTCGCGGTCTGGAGGCCGAGCACGTTGTCGATGAAGATCGGCCGGTCCATGTCGGCTTCGGTAAAGCCGTAGGAGGCGGGGTCGAGCTCGGGATGCGCGGAGGTCTCGCGCATGCCAAGCGGATCGAGATCGGCCGCGAGGTGCCCGCGGATGCGGTGCGCGCGGATGATCATCAGCGCCCGGATCGAATCGAGCACCGCGCGCTGGATCTGCGCGTCGCTGATGCTCACGCCCCCTTCGGCGGCCTTCGCCGCGATCTTCTCGGCCTTGGCGCGCACCTCGGCCGGAAAGGCGCCCGTCAGCGCGAGCGTCAGATCGTCGGCGGGTGTCGGGGGCCAGTCGGGGCGCGCCCAGCTCGGCCCCTGCGCGGCGCGGCGGGCGTCGCGCGGATCGTCGCCGAGCGCGCGGAAGAACTCGGCCCATTGCGCATCGACGCTGCCCGGATCCTCGGCATGGCGGGCGGCCAGCGCATCGACGTAATCGGCATTCGCGCCCTGCAGGAAGGAAGATGCGTGGAATTGCGCGTTCGGGGATTGCTCGGTCATCTCTCGCCCTTTCCTGTCTGTCTCAGCGGCCCATGGCGGCCAGCACCGCCTGCCCGAGGCCCGCGGGGCTGTCGGCCACCACGATGCCCGCCGATTTCATCGCCTCGATCTTCGAACCCGCATCGCCCTTGCCGCCCGAGACGATGGCGCCCGCGTGCCCCATCCGCCGGCCGGGCGGGGCGGTGCGGCCGGCGATGAAGCCCGCCGTCGGCTTGCCCCGGCCCTTCTTCGTCTCGACCGCGAGGAAGGCCGCCGCCTCTTCCTCGGCCGCGCCGCCGATCTCGCCGATCATGATGATGGCCTCGGTCTCGGGGTCGGCGAGGAACCATTCGAGCACGTCGATATGCTCGGTGCCCTTGATCGGGTCGCCCCCGATGCCGACGCAGGTCGATTGGCCGAGCCCCACATCCGTCGTCTGCTTGACGGCCTCATAGGTCAGCGTGCCCGAGCGCGACACCACGCCCACCTTGCCGCGGCGGTGGATGTGGCCGGGCATGATGCCGATCTTGCACGCGCCGGGGGTGATGACGCCGGGGCAGTTCGGCCCGATGAGGCGCGAGGGCGAATGCGCCAGCGCCCGCTTGACCCGCATCATGTCGAGAACCGGGATCCCCTCGGTGATGCACACGATGAGCGGGATCTCCGCGTCGATCGCCTCGAGGATCGAATCCGCCGCGAAGGGGGGCGGGACGTAGATCACGCTCGCATCCGCCCCGGTGCGCGCGCGCGCCTCGTGGACCGAGTTGAAGACGGGCAGGCCCAGATGCTCGGTCCCGCCCTTGCCCGGGGTCACGCCGCCGACCATCTTCGTGCCGTAGGCGATCGCCTGTTCGGAATGGAAGGTGCCCTGGCTGCCGGTGAAGCCCTGGCAGATCACGCGGGTGTTTTCGTTCACGAGTATGGCCATCGTCAGCCCTTCCGTTTCGGTGATGCGCCGGTCTGCCGGCGGGTTCTTCAGCTATCGTTCAGGATCGCGAGCGCATGGCGCGAAGGCATCCCCGGCCGGACGATCCGGAATGTCGCGAGGACCGGCCCCCCGGGTCGGCTGAGCCACGCGGCCTCGATGCTCGGACCGATGCGGGCGGGATCGACCGGGCGGGCCGCGGGGAAGCGCTCGGCGATCAGGCGCGCGGTGCGCGCGCTCTGGCCCGTGCGCGCCTCGGCGGCGACGGCGCAATTGCCCCCGCCCCAGAGCATCACCGCCGGGCGGCGGTCGTCGACGACGAAGGTGCGCACGCGCGAGGCGGCCCGCACCGGAGCGAACGGCACATAGTCGGCACCCCGCAGCGCGGCGGGGCGGTCCGCCTCGGCCGTGTCGAGGCAGAAGCGCGCGAAGGCGCCGACGAACTGCGCCGGGGACGATTTGGGAACGATGTTCGATTCGGCGATATTCGCGAGCTCGAACCCCTCGGGTCCGCCGACACCCCCACCCGCACAGCCCGCAAGCATCCCCGCCGCCGCAAGGGCGACGATCGGGCGGGCGCGCGAGGGGGTGCGGCGGGTGTTCATCGGCCCTAGCCCCGCACCGCCTTCACGATCTTCTCGGCCGCGTCCGACAGGTTGTCGGCCGCGATGACGTTGAGGCCCGAGCCCGCGATGATGGCCTTGCCCTTGTCGACGTTGGTGCCCTCGAGCCGCACGACCAGCGGCACCTTCAGGCCCACCTCCTTCACCGCGGCGATGATGCCTTCGGCGATGATGTCGCAGCGCATGATGCCGCCGAAGATATTGACGAGGATACCCTTCACGTTGGGGTCCGAGGTGATGATCTTGAACGCCTCGGTCACCTTCTCCTTCGTCGCGCCGCCGCCCACGTCGAGGAAGTTCGCGGGTGCCGCGCCATAGAGCTTGATGATGTCCATCGTCGCCATGGCGAGGCCCGCGCCGTTCACCATGCAGCCGATCTCGCCGTCGAGCGCGATGTAGTTGAGGTCGAACTTCGAGGCCGCGAGTTCCTTGGGGTCCTCCTCGCTCTCGTCGCGCAGGGCCATGACGTCGGGCTGGCGATAGAGCGCGTTGTTGTCGAACCCCATCTTGGCATCGAGGCAGCGCAGATCGCCCGACTGCGTGACGATGAGGGGGTTGATCTCGACCATCTCGGCGTCCTTCTCGGTGAAGAGCCTGAAGAGACGGTTGACGAGGTCCGAGCACTGCTTGACCTGCTTGCCCTCGAGCCCGAGCGCGAAGGCCACGCGGCGGCCGTGAAAGCCCTGGATGCCCGTCGCGGGATCGACCGTGAAGGTCAGGATCTTTTCGGGGCTGTGGGCGGCGACCTCTTCGATGTCCATGCCGCCCTCGGTCGAGCAGACGAAGGAGATGCGGCTCGACTTCCGGTCGATGAGCAGCGCGAGGTAGAGTTCGCGCGCAATCGCGGCGCCCTCCTCGATGTAGACGCGCCCGACCGTCTTGCCGGCGGGGCCGGTCTGGTGGGTGACGAGCGTGCGGCCGAGCATCTGCGCGGCCATCTCGGCCGCTTCCGAGACCGAGCGCGCCAGCCGCACCCCGCCCTTGTCGCCGGCGGCGGTTTCCTTGAAGCGGCCCTTGCCGCGGCCGCCCGCGTGGATCTGCGCCTTGACGACCCAGACCGGCCCGTCGAGCTCGCCCGCCGCGGTCTTGGCATCCTCGGCGCGCAGCACGATGCGCCCGTCGGCGACCGGCAGCCCGTAGCTGCGCAGAAGGCCCTTGGCCTGATATTCGTGGATGTTCATGCTCTCTGTCCCGCTCCGGCGCGATTCTGAATGTCGGTTTGCCGCAATTGCACCCGGAAATAAACGGATTTTTCGCTTTCATCTCTGCAACTGCGGAAAAAATCGATGCTTTGTGATCACTGCAGATTTGGCTGTGATCACAAATTCTCGGTCTTGCCAGGCTCCGTCGGCGAACCATCTTCCCTAGGCGATCCTCCGCCCGGGCCCCGAACATGCGTCTCTGTGCCATCCTCCTGAGCCTCGTACTCGTGCTTCCGCACCCCTTGCGCGCCGAGAGTCTCGAGATCACGACCCGAGCGGACTTCCTGCGCCTTGTCGAAGGCCGCGCCCTCACACGCTTTGGCGTGTCGCTCGTCCTCTCGCCCGATGGCGATATCACCGGCCGTGCGCTCGGCCGCCGGGTGAGCGGGCGCTGGGAATGGAAGGGGCCGCATTTCTGCCGCGACTTCATGGGCGAGGGGTTGCTCGGCTATGACTGCCAGACGGTCGAGATGCGGGGGGATGCGCTGCGCTTTACCGCGCTGAAGGGGACGGGCGAGACGCTTGATCTGCGCCTGCGCTGATGATCACGATTTTCTGACTGGACACTGCGATGCGCCGTGGCCTGGCGCGATGCCGCGCTGCGGCAAGGGGCCATCACAGAAATTTTCCCCTGATCCGATCGGATAGCCGGCGGCGTATCCCCGTCGATGCACCAGTTCGGGCATCCCCCAAACCGGAGAGAGAGACATGATCCGCAGAACGTTCATCGCCCTTGCCGCCGCCGCCAGCATGCTCGGCGCCCCCGCCTTCGCCGGCAGCCACAGCAAGGACATCGTCGACACCGCCGTTGCGGCGGGCAACTTCACCACGCTCGCCGCCGCCCTCGAAGCCGCGGGCCTCGTCGAGACGCTGAAGGGCGAAGGCCCGTTCACCGTCTTCGCGCCGACCGATGCGGCCTTCGCCGCTCTGCCCGCGGGCACGCTCGAAGATCTGCTGAAGCCCGAGAACAAGGACAAGCTGATCGCGATCCTCACCTATCACGTCATCGCCGGCAAGGTGATGTCGACCGACCTCTCGGAAGGCCTCAAGGCCGCGACCGTGCAGGGCTCGGAAGTGACGATCACCCTCGAGGGCGGCGCCAAGGTCAATGGCGCGACCATCTCGACGGCCGACATCGAGGCCACGAACGGCGTCATCCACGTCATCGACGCGGTCATCCTGCCGCCGATGTGATCGGCAAGGGGGGCGGGCCCGTGGGGCCCGCCCCCATTCGTCAATGCACCATCGCGGGCGGTGCGCCCGCCCCCGGTTCGCGCTGCGGCGCCACCATCCGCCCCCCGATGACAAGCCCGCCCGGTCCCGCCGTCACCGGTAGAACGGTGCCGTCGAGCACGTCACCCGACAAGAGCATCTCGGCCAGCGGATCCTGCAGCGCGCGCTGGATCACGCGCTTGAGCGGCCTTGCCCCGAACACCGGATCGTAGCCCTGATCCGCAAGCCACGCCTTCGCGTCGCGGTCGAGCTCGAGCACGATCTTGCGCCCCGCGACGCGGCGGGCGAGGCGGCCGAGCTGGATCTCGACGATCCCGTCCATGTCGGCGCGCGTCAGACGCTCGAAGATGATCGTCTCGTCCAGACGGTTCAGGAACTCGGGCCGGAAATGCCCGCGCACGGCGGCCATCACCTCGGTCCGCGCCTGCCCGCTGTCGGCACCCTCGGGCAGCTGGCTCAGCGCCTGCGACCCGAGGTTCGAGGTCAGCACGATCAGCGTCTGCTTGAAATCGACCGTGCGGCCCTGGCCGTCGGTCAGCACCCCGTCGTCGAGCACCTGCAGGAGCACGTTGAACACATCCGGATGCGCCTTCTCGACCTCGTCGAACAGCACGACCTGATAGGGCCGGCGCCGCACCGCCTCGGTCAGGACGCCCCCCTCGTCATAGCCCACATAGCCCGGCGGCGCCCCGATCAGCCGCGCGACCGCGTGCTTTTCCATGAACTCCGACATGTCGATGCGCACCATCGCGCTGTCGTCGTCAAAGAGGTATTCGGCGACGGCCTTGGTCAGCTCGGTCTTGCCCACACCCGTCGGCCCGAGGAAGAGGAACGACCCGAGCGGGCGGTTCTCGTCATTCAGGCCCGCGCGCGCCCGGCGCACCGCGTTCGCGACCGCGACGACGGCGGCGCGCTGCCCGACGACGCGCCGGCCAAGCTCCTCCTCCATCCGCAGGAGCTTCTCGCGCTCGCCCTCGAGCATCTTCGAGGTCGGGATGCCCGTCCAGCGCTCGATCACCTCGGCGATCTGCTCGGGCCCGACCGCCTCGGCGACCAGCTTGTCGCCCTCGCGCGCCTCGGCCTCGGCCAGATCCTTCTCGAGCGCGGGGATGCGCCCGTATTGCAGCTCACCGGCCTTGGCATAGTCGCCGTCGCGCTTGGCCGTTTCCAGCTCCGCCCGCGCCCGGTCGAGCCGTTCCTTGAGGTCGCGCGCGACCTCGAGCTTGTCGCGCTCGGCCTGCCACTTGGCGGTCATCGCCGCCGACTGCTGCGTGAGGTCGGCCAGTTCCGTCTCGAGCCGCGCCAGACGGTCGCGGCTCGCGGCGTCCTCCTCGCGCTTCAGCGCCTCGGCCTCGATCTGCTTTTGCAGGATCTCGCGGTCGAGCGCGTCGAGCTCTTCGGGCTTGCTGTCGACCTCCATCCGCAGCCGGCTCGCGGCCTCGTCCATGAGGTCGATCGCCTTGTCGGGCAGGAAGCGATCGGTGATGTAGCGGTGCGAGAGCGTCGCGGACGCCACCAGCGCGGAATCCGAGATGCGCACGCCGTGGTGGAGTTCATACTTCTCCTTGATCCCGCGCAGGATCGAGATCGTGTCCTCGACCGTCGGCTCCGAGACCATCACCGGCTGGAAGCGCCGCGCGAGGGCCGCGTCCTTCTCGACATGCTTGCGGTATTCATCGAGGGTCGTCGCGCCCACGCAATGCAGCTCGCCGCGCGCGAGCGCGGGCTTGAGCAGGTTCGCCGCATCCATCGCGCCGTCCGCCTTGCCCGCCCCCACGAGCGTGTGCATCTCGTCGATGAAGAGGATGACCTCGCCCGCGGCCGCCGTCACCTCGGACAGCACGGCCTTCAGCCGCTCCTCGAACTCGCCGCGGTATTTCGCCCCCGCGATCAGCGCGCCCATGTCGAGCGCCAGCAGCCGCTTGTCGCGCAGGCTCTCGGGCACGTCGCCGTTCACGATCCGGAGCGCGAGGCCCTCGGCGATGGCGGTCTTGCCCACGCCCGGCTCGCCGATCAGGACGGGGTTGTTCTTGGTGCGCCGGCTCAGCACCTGCATGGCGCGGCGGATTTCCTCGTCGCGGCCGATGATGGGGTCGATGCGGCCCTCGCGGGCGGCCTCGGTCAGGTCGCGGGCGTATTTCTTCAGCGCGTCATAGCCCGCCTCGGCCGAGGCGGTATCGGCCGTGCGGCCCTTGCGCAGGTCATTGACGGCGGCGTTGAGCTTTTGCGCCGTCACCGCGCCGGCCTCGAGCGCCTCGCGCGCCTTGCCCGGCACCATCGCAAGCGCCATCAGGATGCGCTCGACCGGCACGAAGCTGTCGCCCGCCTTCTTGGCGAGGGTCTCGGATTCGTCGATGACGCGGGCAAGCGCGGGGTCGATGTAGACCTGTCCGGCGTCGCCCGACACCTTGGGCAGTTTCGCGACCGCCGCCGTCACGGCCTCGGCCACGCGCTCGGGCGCCCCGCCGGCGCGGCGGATGAGGTTCGCGCTCAGCCCCTGATCGTCGTCCATCAGGGCCTTGAGCAGATGTTCGGGGGTCAGACGCTGGTGGCCTTCGCGGGTGGCGATGGTCTGGGCCGCCTGAAGAAAACCGCGCGCCCGTTCGGTGAACTTCTCAAGGTTCATGTCGTCTCTCCATCAAAGCGCCCGACGCTCGCGGCACCCGGGATCCGGCGCGCCGCCCTCGCGGGCCTCAGCGGGGGATGTGGGGGGTCGCGCGCGCCCTCGCAAGGGCCGGCGCGGTCAGAGGGTGATGGCCGACAGCAGCCGGCCGTAATCGGCCTCGCGCGCATGGGTCGTGCGGCGGAAGGAAAAGAACCGCGCCGGGTCGGCATAGGTGCAATGCCCCGTCCATTCGGCATGCCCGATGCCCGCCGCGCGCAACCGCGCGAGGCCGTAGCCCGGCAGATCGAAGTGCAGCCGGTCGCCCGCACCGGCGGCGAAGAAGCGCAGGCTGTCCGGATCCTCGGCGCGGAAGCGATCGAGGAACTCGGGCCCGACCTCATAGGCGCGCTGGCTGATCGTGGGACCGATGACGGCGCGGATCCGTTCGGGGCGCGCGCCGAGTGCGGCCATCGCCGCGACCGTCGCCTCGAGCACGCCGTCGAGGGCGCCGCGCCAGCCCGCATGCGCCGCCCCGATCACGCCCGCCTCGGGGTCGGCGAAAAGGACCGGCTGGCAATCGGCGGTCAGGATGCCGAGCACGACGCCCGGGGTGCGCGTGACCATCGCATCGGCCTCTGCGCGCGCCTCCGGCGGGGCGGCCAGCGTCACGACGCGCGCCGAATGGACCTGATGAAGGGTCGCGAGCGCGTCGGGGCGCGCGCCAAGCGCCGCCATCGCGCGGGCGCGGTTGATCGCGACCGCCTCGGCCTGATCGCTCGACCCCGCGCCGCAGTTGAGGCCCGCGAAGATCCCCGAGGATGCGCCCCCGACCCGGCCGAAGAACCCGTGGCGGACGGGTGCGAGGGCATCGCTCGTGATGATGTCGAGGCTCATGCGGGTGGGCCCTCCTCGGCGGCATCGTCGGGCGTCAGCCCGGGTGGCGGGGGCGTGCCCCTTGGGTGGATCGCGAGAACCTTGAAGAGCGTCCCCATTTCCGAGGGGTCGGTCAAGCGCGCTGTCGCCGCGCGATGGGCCGCGAGCGCCGCGCCCGCAAGACCGCGCGCCAGCACCTCGGCCCGAAGCCCGATCCCGAGCCGGCCGAGGAACGCGCCCTGCGCCACCGGCCCGCTCGCCTCGGCCCCGGCGGCGCGGGCGGCGGCCGCGAGGGGGGCGAAATCGACATGCGCGGTCAGATCGGCCGTCCCCGGCGCGGCGAAGGGGTCGGTCGGGCGGTGGCGGGCGATGGCCTGAAGCGTATCGCCCTGCCCGTCCCAGCCGCCATAATCGATCACGATCGCGGCGCCGCCGTGGCGGGCGATGCGGCCCGCGATCTCGGCCATGATGGCGGGCGCGGCGGGGCAATGCTCAAGGACCGTGCCGGGGGGTGTCGTGGCGGTGCGCCGGGCGATGGCGCGCGGCAGCCCCGCCGCGACCGGCACGCGGCCCGGTTGCAGCGCGCCGTCGGGGCCGAGGCCCACGACCGTCTCGGCCCAGCCCTCGGGCGTGCGGAGGAACTGCCGGACGGGCAGCGCATCGAAGAATTCGTTCGCGATGAGATAGAGCGGCCCCTCGGGCAGGGCCGCCGCATCGGTCGCGAAACGCGGGGCGGCATGGGCCAGCCGCTCGGCCTGGATCGCGGCCAGCCGGGGCGAGGCCTCGATGAGCCAGAGGTCCGCCGCCGCCTGAAACCCCGCGACCTTGCCCGCCGCGCGCCAGAGGTCGGCCATCAGCACGCCCCGCCCGGGCCCGAGTTCGGCCAGCGTGATCCGCCCCGGCGCGCTCTGGTCGCGCCAGACCTGCCCGAGCGCGAGGCCGATCAGCTCTCCGAACATCTGGCTGATCTCGGGCGCGGTGATGAAATCCCCCGCCCCGCCGAAGACGGGCAGGGTGGTGTAATAGCCCCCCTCGGGATCGAAGAGGCACGCCGCCATGTAGGCATCGAGCGCGATCGGCCCCTCTGCCGCGATGCGCGCCGCGATCCTGCGCCCGAGCGGGGTCGTCATGCCCGGGGTCGGCGCACGGCCCCGAGGACGAGCACGAGCCCCAGAACCACCATCGGCAGCGACAGGAGCTGCCCCATCGACAGCCCGACCGGCCCGAGCCCGACGACATGGCCGAGCGGGTTGTCGGGCGTGATGAACTGCGCGTCGGCCTCGCGGAAGGTCTCGACGAACATCCGCGCGGCGCCATAGCCCGCGAGGAACACCCCCGTCAGCAGCCACGGCCGCATGAGCCCGCCCCGCCGCGCCAGCCACCAGAGCGCGAGCCCCAGCACCAGCCCCTCGAGCCCGGCCTCGTAAAGCTGCGAGGGGTGGCGCCCGCAGACGCCCTCGACCCCGGGGCAGACCTGCCCCGCATCGGGAAAGGCCACCGCCCAGGGCAGATCGGTCGGCCGGCCCCAGAGCTCGTTGTTGATGAAGTTGGCGATGCGCCCCAGAAACAGCCCCGGCGGTGTCGCGAGCGCCACCACATCCGCGATCCGCGCCACCGCCACCCCGTTGCGCCGCGCCCAGATCAGGGTCGCCGCCACGACGCCCAGAAAGCCGCCGTGAAACGACATGCCGCCCTGCCAGAGCTGCAGCACGCGCCAGGGCTCGGCAAGATAGGCGTCGGCCTGATAGAAGAGGACGAACCCCAGCCGGCCGCCCAGCAGCACCCCGAAGATGAGCCAGGTAAAGAGCGACTCGGCCGCCTCGGGCGCCATCGGCGGCCCGCCCGGCCCCCAGAGCGCCGGCCGCCGCATCGTGCCCGCGATGATCCGCCAGCCGATCAGCAGCCCCACGATATAGGCCAGCGCATACCAGCGCACCGCGAGCGTCAGCCCGCCAAGCTGAAGGCTGAAGAGTTCGGGCGAGATGTCGGGAAAGGGGATCGGCGTCACGGGCGGGTTCCGATGCGTCTGGCCTTGGGTCGGACGGTTGTCGGGCGCGACGGGGACGAAGTCAACCTTGCCCTCGCGCCGGGGCGCGCCCATATAGGGCCCTAGCGAAGGGGTCCGGGCCATGCAGACGCGCACCAAGTTCATCGACGACATGTCGCAGCTTTTCACCAACGCGCTCGGTGTCGCGCAGGGCGCGCGCGCCGAGGCGGAAACCGCGATGAAGGGCATGATCGACCGCTGGCTGGCCGAGCGTGACCTCGCCACCCGCGAGGAAATCGACGCGCTGCGCGAAATGGTCCTGAAATCCCGCGCCGAGGCCGAGGC
>JBIKVM010000121.1:0-9081 GCA_044356825.1 Limisphaerales bacterium | reverse complement strand
ATGCTGCGGGCGGGCGGGGCTCCCGTGGCGCCCCCTGCCCCGTCGGCCGAAGCCACCCCCGCAGCCGTGCGCCCCCCCGCAGCCGCAGCCCCGCCCCCCGCCGGGCCGGGGGCGACGGCGGATGCGCTATCCGCGCTCGTCAATCTGGGCTATGCGCAGGCCGAGGCCGCGGGGGCTGTCGCCGCCGCTGCCGGGGCCGAGCCCGAGGCCGACGCGGCGGCGCTGATCCGCGCCGCGCTGCGCAGCCTTCAACCCAAGGGATAGCGGATGGCCGGCCCCGACCCCCTCATCCGCCCCGACCCGCAGCCCGAGGATGCCGACCGCGCGCTGCGCCCGCAGACGCTCGAGGATTTCACCGGTCAGGCCGAGGCGCGCGCCAACCTGCGCGTCTTCATCGACAGCGCCCGGATGCGCGGCGAGGCGATGGACCACACCCTCTTTCACGGCCCCCCCGGGCTCGGCAAGACGACGCTCGCGCAGATCATGGCGCGCGAGTTGGGCGTCGGTTTCCGCATGACCTCGGGGCCGGTGCTGGCGCGGCCGGGCGATCTGGCGGCGATCCTGACCAATCTCGGCGCGCGCGATGTCCTCTTCATCGACGAGATCCACCGACTCTCGCCCGTGGTCGAGGAGGTGCTCTATCCGGCGATGGAGGATTTCGCGCTCGACCTCGTGATCGGCGAGGGGCCGGCCGCGCGCACGGTGCGGATCGATCTCCAACCCTTCACGCTCGTCGGAGCGACGACGCGGCTCGGGTTGCTCACCACCCCGCTGCGCGACCGTTTCGGGATTCCGACCCGCCTCAACTTCTACACCGAGGATGAGCTCAACCTGATCGTGACGCGGGGGGCGCGGCTGCTGGGTGTGGCCGCCGACCCCGACGGCTGCCGCGAGATCGCGCGCCGCGCCCGCGGCACGCCGCGCATCGCCGGGCGGCTTTTGCGCCGGGTCGTCGATTTCGTGCTGGTCGAGGGCGACGGGCGGCTCACGCGCGCGATTGCAGATTCAGCGCTGACGCGGCTTGGCGTCGATGCGCTGGGGCTCGACAGCGCCGACCGGCGCTATCTGGGGCTTCTGGCCGAGCATTACGGCGGCGGGCCCGTGGGCGTCGAGACGATCGCCGCGGCGCTTGCCGAGCCCCGCGACGCGATCGAGGAGGTGATCGAGCCCTTCCTCCTCCAGCAAGGCCTGATCCAGCGCACGCCGCGCGGCCGGATGCTCGGCCGGCGCGCGTGGCTCCACCTCGGCCTGACCCCGCCCCGAAGCGGCAGCGAGGGCGACCTGTTCGAGACGGAGTGACCGCATGCAGGACCGGATCGGCGATCTGACGGAAATGGTGGCGGCGGTCTCGGACACCTACGCCGCACGCTTCGGGATCACGCGCGATGATCTGTGGCATCTGGCCAAGATCTCCGAAGAGGTGGGAGAATTGAACGCCGCGTGGCTCTCGCTGCACGGCAGGGGGCGCGACCGCGGGCAAACGCCCGAGGCGTTGCGGGCGCTCCTTGCCGACGAAGCCGCGGATGTCCTTGCCATGCTGCTTCTGTTTGCGCGCAGGAATGACATCGACCTTGCCGACGCGCTCTGGAGCAAATGGGGGCGGTACCTGCCTGTTGCGGCCCCCGGCTGAGCGCGGGGGTCGCTTTCTCCGATTCCGCCCGCCCCGCCCTGCGCCGGGTGATCGTCATCCTCCCGCACCCGTCCCCTCGCCCGACCGACGATGGAGGCCCCGCCCGTCTCGCGGCCGGATGCTCGGCCGCCGCGCCTGGCTCCACCTCGGCCTGACCCCGCCCCGAAGCGGCAGCGAGGGCGACCTGTTCGGGGCCGATTGAGGCCCCTTTCCGCCACCCTGCCCCTGCGCTAGGTGCCTGTCATGACCATGCGCCCCCCCCTGCGGCCCGCCGATGACGCCTTCCTCGCCCGCCTCGCGGCGCATCTGCCCGAGGGCACGCTGCGCCCGCCCGAGGCGCGGCACCTCGCAGAGCCGCGCGGCCGCTGGCAGGGGCAGGCGGCGGCCCTCGTGCTGCCGCGCACCACCGATGAGGTCGCGGCGACCGTCCGCCTCTGCGCCGAGGCGGGCGTCGGCATCGTGCCCTATTCGGGCGGCACGGGCCTTGTCGGCGGACAGATCGCGGCAGGCGGGCCGGTGCCGATCCTCATCGGCTTCGACCGGATGGCGGCGATCCGCAGCGCGGATGCGACCGAGGCCGTCCTCGTGGCCGAAGCGGGCGCGATCCTTGCCGATGTGCAGGCGGCCGCGGCGGATGCCGGGATGCTCTTTCCCCTCTCGCTCGCCTCCGAGGGGTCGGCGCGGCTCGGCGGATTGCTCGCGACCAATGCCGGCGGCGTCAACGTGCTGCGCTGGGGCAACATGCGCGACCTCTGCCTCGGGGTCGAGGCGGTGATGGCCGACGGCAGCGTGCTGCGCGGGCTGAAGCGGCTGCGCAAGGACAATGCGGGCTATGATCTGCGCCACCTGCTGATCGGGTCCGAAGGGACGCTCGGCATCATCACGGCGGCGGCGCTGCGGCTGGTGCCGGCGCCGGGGGCGCAGGCGGCGGCGATGGTCGCGGTGCGCGACGCCGAGGCGGCGCTGGCGCTCTTGCGGATCGCGCAGGAGGAAGCCTCGGGGATGGTCTCGGCCTTCGAGATCCTGCACCGCTGCGGCTTCGACTTCATCGCCCGCACGATGCCCGACCTGCGCCTGCCCTTCGCCGACCCGCCCGAATGGTCCGTGCTGATCGAGATCGGCACGCCCGCGACGCTCGATCCCGAGGCGCTGATGCTTGCGGTGTTCGAGCGCGGCATGGCGGCGGGGCTCGTGCGCGACGGGGTGCTCGCGGCCTCGGCGGCGCAGCGGGCCGACCTCTGGGCGGTGCGCGAGGGCATTCCCGAGGCCAACCGCCGCATCGGCGCGGTATCCTCGCACGACATCTCGGTGCCGCTCGGGGCGATCCCCGACTTCATCCGCGCGGGCGGGGCGGCGCTGGCGCGGATCGATGACTTCCGCGTCAACTGCTTTGGCCATCTGGGCGATGGCAACCTGCACTACAACGTCTTTCCGCGCGACGGCCGCGCGCGTGCCGACCACGAGCACCAGCGCGCGGAGATCAAGCGCGCGCTGCACGACATCGCGCATGCGATGGGCGGATCGGTCGCGGCCGAGCACGGGGTCGGGCGGCTCAAGGTCGGCGATCTGGAGCGGTATGGCGATCCGGCGAAGCTTGCCGCGATGCGGGCGATCAAGGATGCGCTCGATCCGCGCGGGATCCTGAACCCTGGCGCGGTGCTGCGCAGGGGCTGAGGGGCGGCAGCCGCGCCCGCAGCATGCGTCAGGCGGGCGCGGTCAAATCCCCTTGCCTTCGGGGGGCGGGCAGTGGTTACTCGCGCCACCCCAACGGAACGAACGGGCATGATCGACATCGTCGCCGATATCGGAGGAACCAACGCCCGGCTCGGGCGTGCGCGCGACGGCCGGGTCGATCCGGACTCGGTCCGGCGCTATCGCAACGCCGAATTCCCGGATTTTCGCGCCCTGATCGCGGCGCATGTCGCCGAGTGGGGCGGAGAGCGGGTGCGCGCGCTTGTCGTGGCGATCGCGGGGCCGGTGACGGGGCGGGTGGCGCGGCTGACGAATCTTGATTGGGCCTTTGACGCCGACCGCCTCTCGGCCGATCTGGGCGGGGCGGAGGTGCGGCTTGTCAACGATCTGCGCGCGCTCGGCCATGCGCTGCCGGTGCTGGCGGAGGGCGATCTCGCTCCGCTCGTCGCGGGGCCGGTCAGGGCGCGCGGCAACGGGCAATCGCTGATCGTCGGCATCGGCACGGGCTTCAACGTGAGCCTCGTGATCGCGCCCGACATCGTGGCCGAGGCGGAATACGGCCATGTCGGGCTGTCGGCGGCGCTCGCCGCCCGACTCGAGGGCCTAGGGGTAAACCCGGCGGAGTTTCCGACGGTCGAGGAACTTTTCTCGGGCCGGGGTTTCGCGGCATTCGCAAGTCGCGCCTCGGGCCGCGACTTCGCCTCGGCCGAGGCCGCGCTGAGCGGCCCCGACGGCGCGCCTGCCCATGTGCTCGCGGCCTATCTCGGGCTCGTCGCCGAACTCGCACGCGATCTGGTGCTCGCGTTCATGCCGCTTTCGGGGGTGCATTTCGCGGGCGGGGTGATGCGGGGGCTGGTCGCGACCGGGTTGGGCGATGCCTTCGCGCAGGGCTTCGCCCGCCCCCACCCGATCGTCGAGGGGCTGGCGCGCGTGCCCGTCTCGCTCATCACCGCCGATGCGGCCGCCCTTGCGGGATGCGCGCGCCTTCTCTCCGCCCCCGCATGAAAACGGCCTTTCTCTGCGATGAGCGCGTCTTCTGGCATGCGGGGGGCAATTATGCCTTCACCCTGCCGGCGGGCGACCTCGTGCAGCCCATGGCGGGCGGGCTGCCCGAGAACCCCGAGACGAAGCGGCGGCTGCGCAACCTGATCGAGGTGACGGGCCTTCTGCGCGAACTCGATGCAACTGGCGCCGATCCCGCGACGACCGAGGATCTGCGGCGCGTCCATCCGGCCGACTATCTCGCGCGGTTCAAGGCGCTCTCGGATGCGGGCGGGGGCGAACTCGGGCCACGCGCGCCCTTCGGCCGGGGCGGCTACGAGATCGCGGCGCTCTCGGCGGGCCTCGGGATCGAGGCGCTCGCGCGGGTGCTGACGGGGCGGGCGCGCAACGCCTATGCGCTGACGCGCCCGCCCGGGCATCACTGCCTGCCCGACCGGCCGAACGGGTTCTGCCTGCTCGCCAACGGCGCCATCGCGATCGAGGCCGCGCGCGCGCATACGCCCGGCCTGCGCGTCGCGGTCATCGACTGGGACGTCCACCACGGCAACGGGACCGAGGCGATCTATGCCGCCGACCCGGATGTTCTGACGATCAGCCTGCATCAGGACCGCAACTATCCGACCGACACGGGCCATGCCTCGGTCCGGGGCGAGGGGGCGGGGCTCGGGGCCAACCTCAACATCCCGCTGCCGCCGGGGACGGGGCATCGGGGCTATCTCGCGGCCTTCGAGCGGCTCGTGATCCCGGCGCTGACGCGCTTTCGGCCCGACGCGATCTTGGTTGCCTGCGGCTATGACGCGGCCGCCGTCGATCCGCTGGGGCGGATGCTCGCGACGGCCGAGACCTTCGCCCAGCTCGCGCGCCGCACCCTCGATGCGGCCGATCACCTCTGCGGCGGGCGGGTCGCGATGCTGCACGAGGGGGGCTATTCCGAGGCCTATGTGCCCTTTTGCGGCCATGCGGTGCTGGCCGAGATGGCGGGATCGGCCATCGCGGCGCCCGATCCGCTGGCGGCGACGCTGGCCGCGCGCCAGCCCGACGCGCGGTTTGACGCGATGATCAACGCGCATCTGTCAGATCTTGAAGGTTTTTTCGGCCTGAGATGACCGCGCTCAGCCGCCGAAGTGCGGCATGAAGGCATCGAGCACCGCCTGCGGGGCCTCTTCCATCACGAAATGCCCGGCCTCGACCGGCGTATCGCTGACCTCGACGGCCCAGCGGCGCCAGATGCCGGCGGGATCGCCCGTGCGGGCCGGAAAGCCGTGCCGCCCCCACAGGAAATGGAGCGGCGCCGCGATGCGCCGCCCGGCGGCCAGATCGGCCTCGTCGTCGGCGCGGTCCGTGGTGGCGCCGGCGCGATAGTCGGCGCACATGGCACTGAGCCGCGCCGGATCGGCCATCTGCGCGCGATAGCTCGCGAGGGCCTCGGCCGCGAAGGTCGAGAGGTCACGCGTCCCCGACCAGGCCGCGAGCGTCCAGTCCGCATAGGCGGCGGGGTCCGCGCCGATCATCCGTTCGGGCAGCGGCGCGGGCTGCGCCAGAAAGGTCCAGTGCCAGGCCGCCAGCGCCATCTCGGGCCCCCAGGCGCGCCAGTATTCGGCCGTCGGCGCGATCTCGATGATCCCGAGGCGATTCACCCGCCCCGGATGGTCGAGCGCCAGGCGATAGGCGACGCGCGCGCCCCGATCATGGCCGAGCACCATCGCGCGCCCGATCCCGAGGGCATCGAGCAGCCCGCAGATGTCGCGCGCCATGGTGCGCTTGGCATAGGCGCGGTGCGCGGCATCGTCGGCGGGCGCGTCCGAGGCGCCATAGCCGCGCAGGTCCGGCACGATCACGCGAAAGCGCCGCGCGAAGGCCGGCGCGACGGCCCCCCAGCACATTCCGTTCTGCGGAAAGCCGTGCAAGAGCACGAGCGGCGCGCCCTGCCCCGCCTCCTGCACCGACAGCGCGACCTCGCCGCAATCGACGCGGCGGCGGGCAAAACCCGCGATGACGGGCGCCACCTCAGAGCATCCCGGGCACGACCTGATCGGGCGGCCGGTGACCATCGGCGAAGGTCTTGATGTTGAGGATGACCTTCTCGCCCATCTCGATGCGCCCCTCGAGCGTGGCCGAGCCCATGTGCGGCAACAGCACGACATTGGGCAGCGCGCGAAGGCGCGGGTTCGCCTCGGTCCCGCGCTCATAGACATCGAGGCCCGCGCCCGCGATCTCGCCCGCGCGCAGGCCGCGCGTCAGCGCGTTCTCGTCGATGACCTCGCCGCGCGAGGTGTTGACGATGACGGCCGAGGGTTTCAGGAGTTTCAGCCGCCGCGCGTTCAGCAGATGGAAGGTCGAGGGCGTATGCGAGCAGTTGACCGAGATCACATCCATCCGCGCGATCATCTGGTCGAGACTCTCCCACCAGGTCGCCTCGTGCTCGGCCTCGACCTCGGGGCGCAGGCGGCGGCGGTTGTGATAGTGGATCTGCATCCCGAAGGCGCGTGCCCGCCGCGCCACCGCCTGCCCGATCCGCCCCATCCCGAGGATGCCGAGCCGCCGCCCCCCGATCCGCCGCCCCAGATGCGCCATCGGCGACCAGCCGCGCCATTCGCCCGCCTGCATCTCGGCCATCCCCTCGGGGATGCGCCGCAGCACCGCGAGCATCAGCGCCACCGTCATGTCGGCGGTGTCCTCGCTCAGCACGCCCGGCGTGTTCGACACGAGGATCCCGCGCTGGCGGGCGGTCGCGACGTCGATATGGTCGACCCCCGCCCCATAGTTCGCGATGAGCTTCAGCCGCTCGCCCGCCTGCCCGATCAGCCCCGCGTCGATCTGATCGCCGACGCAGGGCACCAGCACATCCGCGCCTTGCATCGCCTGCACGAGTTCGGCGCGATCCATCGGCGTGTCGGGATCGCGCAACTGGACGTCGAATAGCTCCTTCATCCGCGTCTCGACCGCTTCGGGCAGACGCCGCGTCACCACCACATTGAGCCTGCGACCCGACATTTCCGCCCTCCCGCACTTCCCCTGACGTGCCCTTTCTGGCAGGTTGGCAAAGCTTTGCGCGCGGCACAAGCGGCGCGTCGCAAACCGCGCAACAAGACGTCGGACAAGACCGCAGGACAGGCACGCAAGATGTCGGATCGACCCATGACGCAGGGAACAGGGCGCAGTATGGCGCGCTGGATCGGCAGGACCGTCCTCCTCGCAATGGTGGTTGCGCAACTCGCCGTAGCAGCGGCCTCGGCGCAGGGGCAATCGATCCCCGTTCCGCCACCGCGCCCCACGCCGCCCACGCAGGTCGATGCCGAAGCGCCAGCGGCCGACAATACGCCCGAAGCGCCTGAGTCGGTCGAGCAGGTCCCGGCCCCCGCCGTCGCGCTACCTGCAGCGCCCCTGCCCGAGCCGACCCTCGCTGCGCCGACACGCGGTGCGGTGACGAACCTGCCGCTGCCGCGCTTTGTTTCGCTCAAGACGGCCGAGGGCAACGCCCGGCGCGGACCAAGCCTCGCGCACCGCATCGACTGGGTTTTCACCCGCCCCGGCATGCCCCTGCGCATCACCGCGGAATACGAGAACTGGCGTCGCGTGGAGGATGCGGACGGTGTCGGCGGATGGGTGCACTACGCGCTGCTATCGGGCACGCGCAGCACGATCGTGATTGTCCCGCTGGCCGACATGCGCGCCGAGGGCAACGAGGCGTCGCGCCTTCTGGCGCGGCTCGAGGCCGGGGTAATCGGACGCATCCTGTCGTGCACGCCAGACTGGTGCCGGATCTCCACCGATGGCGGGCGCGGCTGGGTGCGCAAGACCGCGATTTGGGGCGTGACGGCGGACGAGGTGATCGAGTAGCGCCGTCAGATCTGGCGTTCGGGCATGTGGACGACGAGGCCGTCGAGCGCGGGGGTGACCTTGAGCTGGCAGGTCAGGCGCGAGCGCACCGGGTCGGGATGATAGGCGAAATCGAGCATGTCGGACTCCATCGCCTCGCGCGGGGGCAGCCGATCGACCCATTCGGGCGCGACATAGACGTGGCAGGTAGAGCAGGCGCAGGCGCCGCCGCAATCGGCCTCGATGCCGGGGATCGCGTTGTCACGCGCCCCTTCCATGACGGTCAGACCGTCAGAGACCTCGATCTCATGCGCCTTGCCGCCGAACTCGACATAGGTGATGCGTGCCATGCTGTCCTCGATACTGGCCCTGTCTGCAACCGTGTAAGCCCTTCGTCCGGGGTTTGCCAGACCCCGGACGCGGTGAAGGGCCGATCAGCCGTCGATCCCGAAGGCCACGAAGCGCGGATCCCCCTCGCGCCGGATGAGGATGAGCAGCGACTTGCGCCCTGCGGCGCGCGCTTCGTCGATCCGGGCGGCAAGATCGTCGGGAACCGACAGCACCTGCTGGCCGGCCTCGGTAACGAAATCGCCCGGGCGCAGCCCCTTGGCGAAGGCCTCGGAGGTTTCGTCGACAGCCACGACCACAAGCCCGCGCGCGTCCTCGGTCAGGCCGAGGGCGGTGCGATCCTCGGCCGTCGGGCTGCGCAAGGTCATGCCCAGGAGAACCCGCTCGGCCGGGGCGGGCGCTTCGGGCGAGGTCACCTCGGATGCGGTCGCTTCGGCGGTCTCGCGCCGACCGAGCGTGATCATGAGTGTCGTGCGCTCTCCTTCGCGCAGCACGACGACGGGAACCGTGCTGCCGACCTCGGATTCGCCGACGCGGCGCACCAGTTCTCGGGTATTCGGCACGGCCTCTCCGTCGAATTCGATCACCAC
>JBIKVM010000289.1:0-2514 GCA_044356825.1 Limisphaerales bacterium | reverse complement strand
GACATCCTCGCCGACATAGCCGGCCTCGGTCAGGGTCGTGGCGTCGGCCATGGTGAAGGGCACATCGAGGATGCGCGCGAGCGTCTGGGCGAGCAGCGTCTTGCCGCAGCCCGTCGGGCCGATCAGCAGGATGTTCGACTTCGACAGCTCGACCTCGTTGGCCTTGCCGGAATGGTTGAGGCGCTTGTAGTGGTTGTGGACCGCGACCGAGAGCACGCGCTTGGCGTGGCTCTGGCCGATCACATAGTCATCGAGCACCTTGCAGATGTCGCGCGGCGTCGGCACGCCGTCGGCGGACTTGATGCCGGAGGATTTCGTCTCCTCGCGGATGATGTCCATGCACAGTTCGACGCATTCGTCGCAGATGAAGACGGTCGGACCCGCGATCAGCTTGCGCACCTCGTGCTGGCTCTTGCCGCAGAAAGAGCAATAGAGGGTGTTCTTGCTGTCGCTGCCGGGGTTGCTTGCCATCGTCCGTCTCTGCCCTCTGCCGTTGCGTTTCGGCCCTGCCACCGGTCGCGCGGGTCCGCGCGGCTGTTCTCTCCGACCGGACCTTTCGAAAGCATAAAGTCAGGGGGCGCGGGGCACAACGTCAAATCGTCCGCTCCGGTCTGCCGGGGGTGACGATGCCCCGTGCCGCGCCCCCCCGGCTCAGCTCCCTGCCTTCTCCGCCTGCACCGACTCGCGGCTCTCGACGATGTGGTCGATGAGGCCCCAGGCCTTGGCTTCTTCGGCCGACATGAAGTTGTCGCGCTCGAGCGCGGCCTCGACCGTGCCCAGATCCTGCCCGGTGTGGCGCACATAGATCTGGTTGAGGCGATCCTTGAGCTTCTGCGTCTCGCGCGCGTGGATCATGATGTCGGTCGCCTGCCCCTGATAGCCGCCCGAGGGCTGGTGGACCATCACGCGGGCGTTCGGCAGCGCATAGCGCATCCCCTTCTCGCCCGCCGTCAGCAGGAGCGACCCCATCGAGGCCGCCTGCCCGACGACAAGGGTCGAGACCTTGGGCTTGATGTAGAGCATCGTGTCGTAGATCGAGAGGCCCGATGTCACCACCCCGCCGGGGCTGTTGATGTACATCGCGATTTCCTTCGAGGGGTTCTCGGCCTCGAGGAACAGGAGTTGCGCGACGATGAGGGTCGACATCGCGTCGTGCACCGGCCCCGACATGAAGATGATGCGCTCCTTGAGCAGGCGCGAATAGATGTCATAGGCCCGCTCGCCCCGGCTCGTCTGTTCGACGACCATGGGCACGAGGGTGTTCATGTAGGTGTCGATCGGGTCTCTCATGCTGCCCTTCTCCTCTGTCGGGAGGTCCTGCCGGACCGGTCTCGGCCCATGCGAAACCTTAGTTTGCCCCCGGGGTGGCCGCAAGGGGCGGGGGATCAGACCTCGCGCGCGACGCGCGGCCGGCCCGAGGCGGTGATGGCGAGCGTCGCCTCGATGAACATCGCGCGGCCCTCGATCTCGGCCTCGCGCCGGTCCTCGCGCGCCTCGATCCGCACGGCTTCGGCGCCCGCCGCGACGGCGCGCGCGCGCGCCTCGGCCTCGAGCACGCGACGCAGCGCCGCACGCGCCGTGCCCTCGTCTCGGAAGGCCTCGGGTCCGGTCGGCAGATGCGCGACATAGCGCCCCTCGGCCGGGCTCGTGACCAGCCCCTCGAGGCGCACCGAGACCTGCCCGACCACCGCCCCGATCGCGTTCGCGACCCCTGCGTGCTCGGGCAGGCACATCCGCGTGCCGAGCCGCGCTCCGACCGCGCCGTAATAGGTGGGCGCCGAGGCCCCGAGCCCGACCACCGGCAGCCCGAGCCGCGCCGACAGCGACAGCGCCCCCGCATGCCCCGCGATCCCGGCCCGCAAGAGCGGGTGGCCCGCCAGCGCCTCGGCCTCGTCGGCCGTCCAGCCTCCTTCGGCCCCATCCTCGGCCAGCGCCGCCTCGAGCAGCGCGCGCACGGTCTGCTCGGTCAGCTGGTCGATGATGGCGCGCGCGAGCGTCGGCGCATCGGGTGCCAGCACCGCCCCGCTTCCGGTCCGCAGCCGCGCCATCAGGCGCAGCGCCTTCTCAGCCGCCGCCCCGTCCCACGCCCCGAGCAGCCCCGCGACATGGGCCGCGTCCGACGGCGTCACGCCCGCGCGCTGCACGAGGCCGCGCGCCACCAGCCGGTCGAGCGCGGCCATGTCCATCCGCGCCGCGATCACGGCGCCGAGCGGCAGCGGCGTCGGGCGCAGCCGCGCCATCAGCGCGGCCTCGCGCGGATCGAGGCCCGGCGAGTCGGCCCCGGCCAGACGCAGCGCGAACCGCCCGTCATGCTCGCCCGGAAGGTCCGAGGCCAGCGCGCGGTCGAGCGCGGCATGCACCGTCGCGGCATCGAGCGTCGCGGCGAGGCTCACGGGGATCACGCGCTTCGGCCCAAGGCGGACGCCGCCCGCGAGCCACTCGCGGTTCACATGCACCTCGCTGTCGCCGCCGAGGCCCGTGGTGCGCATCGCGACCGCCTCGACCATCGTGCGA
>JBIKVM010000120.1:0-9213 GCA_044356825.1 Limisphaerales bacterium | reverse complement strand
GCGCAACCCCGTAGCCAACCGTCGTCCCCGCCGCCCAGAGCGCATAACTCGCACCGATCATCCCAAGCGTCGGCCACTCCACACTCGGAAGCGCAGCATGGGGTGAGTGTCGGGGCGTGGAGGCGTCGGACATGGAATTTCCCAAGAACGTGCAGGCGCAAGATAATCAATCCCGGCGCGAGGCGCCATCCCGGGCCGGGCAGCGCCCGCGCGGTGCTTCGCCGCAAGCGGCCCTTCAGCTGCGGACCACGAAGCCGCGCGCGATGTGACGGCGCACGAACCAGATCATCGCAAGCCCCGGCACGAGCGAGATGACCGTCATCGCCATGACGAGCCCGACGTCGGTCTGAAAGCCAAAGAGGGCGTTGATCGCCATGGTGATGGGCTTGCCCCCGGTGACGGTCAGGATGCGGGCAAAGACGACCTCGACCCAGGAGAAGATGAAACAGAAGAACGCCGCGACCCCGAGCCCCGGCGCGATCGCGGGCAGAAGGTGGCGGACCATGAAGCGCGGCAGCGACTGGCCATCGAGAAAGGCCGTCTCGTCCAGTTCGCGCGGGACGGCCGAGATGAAGCTCTCGAGGATCCAGATCGCCACGGGCAGGTTGAACAGGCAATGGACCAGCGCGATGCCCACCGGCGAGTTCACGAGGCCCACCTGCGCAAAGAGGATGAACACCGGCAGCGAGAGCACCACGGGCGGTGTCACGCGGAAGGCGAGCAGCAGGAACAGGAAGTGCCGGTCGCCCACGAATCGGTGGCGCGAGAGCGCATAGGCCGCCGGCACACCTGCCACGAGGCAGAGCGCGACGTTGAGGACGACATAGACCGCCGAATTGACGAGCGAGGCCATCAGTTCGGGCGATTGCACGATGTTGCGGTAGTTGATCAGGCTGAACGACCCCTCGGCCAGCCCCTCGCGCGGGAGCGTCGAGACGAAGGACAGCATCACCGTCTGCGCGAAGGGCAGCAGCACGAAGGCCGCGATCGCCGCGAGCAGGGCAAGGCGCAGGGCGGCGTTCATCCCGCGCCCCCCCCTTCGGTCCGGCGCTCGGCGCTCACGCGGGCAAAGATCCACACGACCGTGATGACCATCAGGAAATAGACCATCGCGCGCGCCGCGGATGAGCCGTAGCTGAAGCCCTTGATCTCCTCGCCGAGGTCGATCGCAAGGAAATGCGTCGCCCGGTCGGGCCCGCCCGCGTTGATCGCGAAGGCCTCGGTATAGATCATGAAGCTGTCCACGAAGCGCAGCAGCAGCACGATGCCGAGCGCGCCTGCGATCTTCGGCAATTCGATGTGGCGCAGGATCTGAAGCCGCGAGGCACCGTCGATCGCGGCCGCGCGATAGAAGGGTTCGGGAATGGCCGAGAGCCCGGCATACGCGAGGATGACGACAAGCCCGAGCCAGTGCCAGGTATCCATCGCAAGGATCAGAAGCCAGGCGTGCAGCGCGTTGAACTTGCGGTCGAAGTCGATTCCCGCCCAGACCATCGCCCGGCCTGCGATGCCCTGCTCGAGGTCGACAAAGCTCAGCCACATCATCGGGATCATGTTCCACGGCACCACGAGCGGCAGCGCGAGCACCATCATGACCCCGACCCCGAGCCGCCCCGACCGCCGCAGGAGAAGCGCGATCGCAACCCCGAGCGGCACCTGGATCGCGAGCACACAGGCCGAGAAAAGGAGGCTGCGCGCAAGGCTCGCATGGAAGCGCGGCGAGGTGACGATTTCGGCATACCACTCCGGCCCGACCCAGTGGACATCGCTCAGCGTGAAGATGTCGTGGAGCGCATAGTTGAACACCGCAACGAGCGGCAGCACGCCCACGAAGACCATCACCGCCGCCGCGGGTGCGACGAGGAGCCATGCGCGGGCCGAGTGCGGTTTCATAGCGCCTGTTCCGGGGCCCGCAACGTGGCGCGCATGCCGGGCGGGGCATGTCCGGGGCGAGTTCTTCTCATGGTGTCAAAAGGCTGCATGCGGCGGTGGCCTGCCCTGTCGTGGGGTCGCGGTTCAGCTAGACAGGGTTTTGCCCTATCGTCCAGCCTGCGCGGCATCCTCGATCGCATGCCGCGGTGCCGCGCGCTCGGCCGTGTTGCGCACCGACGCAGCGCGCGCTAAGGACGAATTCACCATGCGGTTACAATGGGTCGTCCGGCGCCGGCGCCGGCGGGAGGGCGGGATGGACGCAGGGCACGACTACATCATCGTCGGGGGCGGATCGGCGGGCTGCGTGCTGGCGGCGCGGCTATCCGAGGATCCCACCGCGCGTGTGTGCCTGATCGAGGCGGGCGGGCGCGACCGGCACCCCCTCATCCACATCCCGGTGGGCTTTGCCAAGATGACGACGGGGCCACTGACCTGGGGCCTCGTGACGGCGCCGCAGAGGCACGCCAACAACCGCGAGATCCCCTATGCGCAGGCGCGCATCCTTGGCGGGGGGTCTTCGATCAACGCCGAGATCTTCACCCGCGGCCACCCCACCGACTACGATCGCTGGGCCCGCGACGAAGGCGCCGAAGGCTGGTCCTTCGCGGAAATCCGCAAGTATTTCCTGCGCGCCGAGGGCAACACGGTGCTTTCGGGCGCCTGGCACGGCACCGATGGGCCGCTTGGCGTGTCGAACATTCCCGACCCCAACCCCCTCTCGCGCGCCTTCGTGCGCAGTTGCCAGGAACTCGGCATCCCCTACAGCGCCGACTTCAACGGGCCCGAACAGGCAGGCGCAGGGTTCTACCAGACGACAACGCGGAACGCGCGCCGCTGCTCGGCGGCGGTCGGCTATCTGCGCCCCGCGCTCGGCCGACCGAACCTGCGCGTCATCACCGACGCGCTGGTGCTGCGGATCGTGGTCGCGCATGGCCGCGCCGTCGGGGTCGAGATCGCGACGCGCGATGGGCGCCGGACGCTCAGAGCCGAATCCGAGGTGATCGTCACTTCGGGCGCGATCGGCAGCCCCAAGCTCATGATGCTGTCGGGCATCGGGCCCGCAGGGCATCTGCGCGCGCAGGGGATCGACGTCGTCCACGACCTGCCGGGCGTCGGGCAGAACCTGACCGACCATTTCGGCATCGACATCGTGGCGGAACTGAAGGGCCACGAGAGCCTCGATCGCTACAAGCGCCTCGACCGCGCGCTCTGGGCCGGGCTCCAGTATGCGCTCTTCCGGACGGGCCCCCTGACCTCGAATGTCGTCGAAGGGGGGGCGTTCTGGTTTGCCGACGGGCCCGGGTCGCGGGCCTTTCCGGATCTTCAGTTCCATTTTCTTGCCGGCGCGGGGGCAGAGGCGGGGGTGCCGGGCGTCCCCGCGGGGCGGTCTGGCATCACGCTCAACAGCTACACGCTTCGGCCGAAGGCGCGCGGGTCGGTGACGCTGCGCTCGGCCGATCCGCGCGATGCGCCCATCGTCGATCCCAACTTTCTGGGCGATCCCGAAGATCTGCGCATCTCGACCGAGGGGGTCAGGATCAGCCGCGAGATCTTCAGCCAGCCCTCCCTGCAAGGCTATATCCGCGAGATCCGCTTTCCCGACAGCACCGTCCGCAGCCGCGCGGGGCTCGAGGCCTACGCCCGCCAGTATGGTCGGACGTCCTATCACCCGGTTGGCACCTGCAAGATGGGACGCGATTCGATGGCGGTCGTCGATCCGCGCCTGCGGGTCCACGGCCTGGACGGGCTCAGGATCTGCGACAGCTCGATCATGCCCTCACTCGTGGGTTCGAACACCAACGCCCCCTCGATCATGATCGCCGAGCATGCCGCGGAATTGATCGGCGGCAACCGAACCCCGGTCGCGGCCACTCAGTCGAAATCCGGCGCGTAAGGCACCCGCGCACGATCGACGACTCGATAGCCTGTGGCCGTCATCGCCTCGATCCGGCCCATGTCGATCGAGGAGAGGGTGAAATCCATCACGTCAAAGTTCGCCGCGATGTTGGCGGCGTTGGTGGACATGGTGGTGATCGGAACGCCCTTCTGGAGGATCCAGCGCAGCACGACCTGCGCCGCCGACTTGCCATAGCCCGCACCGATCTCGGCGAAGAGCGGATACCGGAACACCTCGCCGCGCGCGACCGAGCAATAGGACGACAGCGGAATGCCCGTCTCGGCCGCAGCCGCCAGAAGGCGCGCCTGATTGAGCAGCGGGTGGAATTCGACCTGGTTGACGACGGGTGCCGCGCCCAGCACCGCCACAGCGCGGCGCATCATCGCTGCGGTGTAGTTCGAGACGCCGACGTGCCGCGCGAGCCCGCGCGCGCGCGCCTCGGCCAGAAGTTCGAGCGAGGTCTCGATCGCGCCGCCGGGCGTCGGCCAGTGCAGAAGCAGCATGTCGACCTGTTCGACCTTCAGCGCGCCGAGCGACTCCTCGACCGAGGGGATGAAACGGTCGGGCGTGAAGTTCGAGATATCGACCTTCGTCGTGATGCACAGATCGTCGCGCGCGATCCCCGACTGTGCGAGCGCCTCGCCCGTCTCGGCCTCGTTACCATAGGCTTGCGCGGTATCGATGGCGCGATAGCCTGTCGCCATTGCGGCCTCGAGTGCCGCGCGCAGCACTGCACCGCGGAGCGGAAAAGTGCCGAATGACCTCTGATGCGTGCGCTGGAAGAGAATGTTCATCGCCTACCCCCTGCCCGAGACGCCCAAGACGGCGCAGCCGCGCTTCACGCGCATTTGCCCTTGAAGAGCGCGCCTCTCCTTGGCTATGTTTATAACTGTTCGGTTACTACTGCAATGACCCCCGGGAGCTTCCTTTGTCGAAGGTCATGACTGCCGCGCAGGCGGCCGCCCTTGTCGCCGACGGGGCGACGGTTGCCGTCAATTCCTCGTCAGGGCTGCTGTGCCCCGATGCGATGCTCAAGGCGCTGGGCGAGCGCTTCGTCGCGACCGGCGCGCCGCGCGACCTGACGACGATCCACCCGATCGCGGCGGGCGACATGTTCGGCACCAAGGGCGTCGACCACATCGCGCACAAGGGGATGATTCGGCGCATCATCGGCGGATCCTATCCGTCGGGGCCGACCAATGCCGACCCGCCCCTTATCTGGCAGCGCATCCTTGCCGACGATCTGGCCGCGTGGAACGTGCCCTCGGGCATCGTCTTCGACATGCTGCGCGAAGGGGCCGCCAAGCGGCCCGGCGTGCTGACGAAGGTCGGCATGGAGACCTTCGTCGATCCCGAGCAGGACGGTTGCGCGATGAACGCGCGCGCCCGGCAGACGCCGCTCGTGCGGCGGGTAGAATTCGACGGCGAGACGTGGCTCCACTTTCCAGCACTGCGCCCCGACGTCGCGATCATCCGCGCCACCACCGCCGACGAGAACGGCAACCTGACCTATGAGCAGGAAGGCGCGACCCTTGGCGCGATGGAAATGGCACTCGCGGCCCGCACCAACGGGGGCATCGTGATCGCGCAGGTGCGCCGCGTGGCGGCGCAAGGCACGCTGCGGCCCCATGACGTGCGCGTGCCGGGCATCCTCGTCGATGCGATCGTCGAGGCCCCGGACCAGTTGCAGACAACCGCCACCCCCTACGATCCTGCGATCTCGGGCGAGCTGTTCCAGCCCCTCGACCGGTTCGCCCTGCCCGAGTTCAACCCCGCGAAGGTCATCGCGCGCCGCGTCGCGATGGAGTTGCGCGCGGGCTGGGCCGTCAACATCGGCTTTGGCATCTCGGCCAACGTGCCGCGCATCCTCATCGAGGAGGGCCGCCACGGCAAGGTCACATGGGTGATCGAGCAGGGTGCGGTCGGCGGGGTTCCGCTGCTCGATTTCAAGTTCGGCTGCGCCTCGAACGCCGAGGCGTTCGTCGCCTCGCCCCATCAGTTCATCTATTTTCAGGCGGGCGGGTTCGACTGCACGCTCCTGTCCTTCCTCGAGGTCGATGCCGACGGCTCGGTGAACGTGAGCAGGCTCGCCGCCACGCCGCACCGCACGGCAGGGGCGGGGGGCTTTGTCGACATCACCGCGCGCGCCCGCAAGATCGTCTTCTCGGGCACCTTCAATGCCGGGGCGAAGATGCACCTTGCGGACGGGCGCCTTGCCATCGCGACCGAGGGACGCATCGCGAAGTTCGTGCCCAAGGTCGATCACGTCACCTTCTCGGGCCGACGCGCGATGATGCAGGGGCAGGATGTCACCTATGTGACCGAGCGGTGCGTGATCCGCCTCCTGCCAGAGGGCCTGACCGTGACCGAGATCGCGCCGGGCCTCGATCTGCAGCGCGACGTGCTCGACCGTGCTGCAACCCCCCTGCGCGTTGCGCCCGACCTGCGCGTGATGGATGACCGGCTGTTCCGGCCAGAGCCCATGGGCCTTGAGCTGTGAGCGAACCGCGCCTTCAGCTCGGGATCGAGCGCGGCATCGCGACGCTGACGATCCGCCGCCCGGAAAAGCTCAACGCGCTCGATGCCGAGATGGTCGCTGCACTCGGCGTGCGCTGCCGCGAGATCGAGCGGTCGGACGCCTTCGTCGTGATCCTGACGGGCGAGGGGGAGAAATCCTTCTGCGCGGGCGGGGACATTGCGGCCTGGTCGTCCTGGACACCCGAGGCCTTCGCCCGCTTCTGGGTGCGCGAGGGGCATGCGGCCTTCGATGCGCTCGCCCGCCTTGCCCAACCCGTGATCGCGGTGCTGAACGGCCATTGCCTTGGCGGCGGGCTCGAACTTGCCGCCTGCGCGGACCTGCGCATCGCCGAGGCCCATGTGAAGATCGGCCAGCCCGAGGCCGGGCTTGGCATCATCCCGGGCTGGTCCGGGACGCAGCGCACGGTGCGCCGCTTCGGCAGCCAGATCGTGCGGCGGATGGCGCTGATGGGCGAGGTGTTCCCGGCCGAAGCCGCACTCGGCCACTGCCTCGTCGATCAGGTCGTGCCCAAGGGTGCAGGCATCGCCGCGGCGCACGAGGTCGCTGAGCGGATGCGCGGGCGCGCCCCGCGCGCGACCGAACTGTCCAAGATGCTTATCAACGCGGCCGAGGGCGAGGATCGCGAACGCGTCCTCGAAGCCCTCGCCGGAGGGCTCGCGGCGGGCTCGGCCGATCTGGCCGAGGGGCTCGCGGCCTTTCGCGCGCGCCGCCCGCCCGAGTTCGGCGGCACGCGGGGCTGAACGCGGCCGGCATCCGACGCGCGCCGTCCAGCCACCCCTTGCCGGCCACGTCGCGGGCGTGCAAGCGTGACGGACAAACCGCTTGACCGGACCGGGCGGCCGCAGATATGTAACCGCGCGGTTACAATGTCTGACGCAGCGTCCCGTGCGCGACAGGCTTCGAGACGCTGCAAGGAAGGAGCCCGCGCATGAGGCAGGTCGCACTCGTCACCGGATCGTCGCGCGGGATCGGCCTTGCGACGGCCGAGGCGCTGGCGCGCGAGGGCTTCGCAATCGCGCTCAACGGCCCTGCCGCCGATGACGAACTCGCCGGCGCGGTGGCGCGGATTGCGGCGCACGGCGTGCCCGTGCTGGCTGCTGCCTTCGACGTGACCGAGATCGGGCGCCACGACGGCGAACTCGCACGGATCGAGACGGTGCTCGGCCCGCTCACGACGCTTGTCAACAACGCGGGCGTGGGCGTGATGCGGCGAGGCGACCTGCTCGAGGTCAGCCCCGAAAGCTGGGATCGCTGCCTAGACGTGAACGCGCGGGCGATGTTCTTTCTCTCGCAGGCCTTCGCGCGGCGGCTGTTGGCGCGGCCGCGCCCCGCCGGGCTCTTCCACGCGATCGTCAACGTCACCTCCTCGAACGCGGTGGCTGTCGCGGTGCAGCGCGCGGAATACTGCGCCAGCAAGGCCGCCGCCGCGATGGTGTCGAAGGCGCTTGCGGTCCGGCTCGGGCCCGAGGGCATCGCGGTCTATGACATCCAGCCCGGCCTGATCGCTACCGACATGACGGCTCCCGTGATCGAGACCTACCGCAAGCGTGCCGCCGAGGGCCTCACCCTCCTGCCACGGGTAGGCGAGCCCTCCGAGATCGGCGCGATCATTGCGACGCTTGCCACGGGGCGGCTGCCCTATACCACGGGCCAGGCGATCTCGGCCGATGCCGGTATGCTCGTGCCCCGCTTCTGAGAGGCCCGCCATGAAGATCTCCCTGCCCGATTCCGAGGGGCGCCGCACCGACTACGTCCTGCGCGCGCACCCCCTGCCCGAGGCGCCCCTCCCCGCCGGCGCGGTGCGCACCGTCTATTGCGCGGCCCATGTCGTCGCCGACCCGTTCTCGGCTGCGGACCCGAGCGGGCGCGCGGCGATCGACTGGGATGCCACCATGGCCTTTCGCCGCCACCTCGCCGGACTTGGGCTCGGGATCGCCGAGGCGATGGATACCGCGCAGCGGGGCATGGGCCTCGACTGGGGCGGCGCGCATGAGCTGATCGCGCGCACGCGCGCCGAGGTGCCCGATGCGATGGTGGCCAATGGCTGCGGCACAGACCAGCTTGATCCGGCGCAGGCGCGCGGGCTCGAGGATGTCACGCGCGCCTACCTCGACCAGGTTGAGGCGATCCAGCGGCTCGATGCGCGCATCGTGCTCATGGCGAGCCGCGCACTGGCGCGCGTTGCCCGCAGCCCCGAGGATTATGCGCAGGTCTATGGGCGCGTCCTCGAGGCGTGCGACCACCCGGTGATCCTGCACTGGCTGGGAGAGATGTTCGACCCAGCCCTTGCGGGGTATTGGGGTGCCGCCCGCTTCGAGGACGCGCTCGAGACCGTGCTCGGGATCATCGCGGACAACCGGGCCAAGGTGGACGGCATCAAGATCAGCCTGCTCGACAAGGACAAGGAAATCGCGATGCGCCGCCGGCTGCCCGACGGCGTGAAGATGTATACGGGCGACGATTTCAACTATCCCGAACTGATCGAGGGCGATGCGCAGGGCTTCAGCCATGCGCTGCTCGGGATCTTCGATCCGCTGGCGGCGGCGGCGGCGCATGCGGTAGGGCGCCTCGGCGCGGGCGATGCGGCAGGGTTCCGCGCGACACTCGACCCGACGGTGCCGCTCGCGCGGCTGATCTTCCGTGCGCCCACGCAATTCTACAAGACGGGCGTGGTGTTCCTGGCCTGGCTCAACGGTTTTCAGGACCATTTCATCATGCTGGGCGGCGCGCAGGCCATGCGGCCCCTGCCCTATTTCACCGAAGCCTTCCGCCTCGCCGACGGCTGCGGAGTGCTGCGCGATCCCGAACTGGCCGTTGCCCGGATGAAGCGTTTACTGGCTCTCTA
>JBIKVM010000119.1:0-9226 GCA_044356825.1 Limisphaerales bacterium | reverse complement strand
ACAAGAGAAATTCGCTTGCCACGAGGGATCGGACCAAGGTCGCCGTGCCGCGGGGACGGCGCACAAGGGCCTTGACGCATGTTCGTACATGTAGTGACTATTTGATAAACAAGGATCGCCCCCTTTTCCCGGAACGTGCCGGCGGGGGCTGCGGAGGCCCGCGCGATCGGGGCCGTTTGGGGAGGAGAACTCAGAATGACACGTCAGTTCGGCCGCCGTCAGGCGCTACTACGGTGCGGGGCCGGGATCCTTGCGCTCGGCGCGCTCTCGCTGCCAGTTTCGGGCCAGACGCCGATGCAACCGCTCGCCGACGGGTTTCCGGCGAAACCCATCGTGCTCATGGTAATCGACAGCCCGGGCTCGGCCGATTCGGTCTTCGCCAGCCAGATCGCCGAAGCCGCCTCGCGCATCTCGCCCCAGCCGATCGTGGTCGAGCACCGCGAGGATTTCACGAACTTCGGCACCTGGGAAGGCATCGCCTGGATCAAGGACCAGGGCGAGCTCGCCAATGAGGGCTACATCAGCTACGTTCTGACCATCCCCGACGCGATGGTGGACATGGCCGCGATCGACATCGAGTCGATGACGGGCCAGACGGTCGACGACCTCAATCCGGTGATCGCGACAGAGCGGGTGCCGTTCTTCCTGATCCAGCGGTCGGACGCGCCGTGGGGCGATACGCTCGATGATTTCCTCACCTACGCCAAGGCCAACCCCGGTGCGGTGCGCCACATCACCGGCGGGCCGGGCGGCGGGATGGATGCGGCGATGCGCTTCTGGCTCACCAATCTCGGAATCGAGGTTACCGACGTGATCGGCGGCAACCCGCAGGAGCGTGCCCTTGCCGTCGCCTCGGGCGAAGGTGACATCACCGCCTCGCCGCCCGACGTGCTCCGTCCGCACTATGATGCGGGCAAGGTGGAACTGCTGCTCGGCGCAGGGGCCGATTCCTTCCCCGCACCGTGGGAAGCGGTCGTGCCCTCCGAGTCCCGGATCGGCAAGACCGATCCCTTCAGCCAGACGCGCACCATCGCCGTCGCGCCGGGCGTCTCGACCGAGCACCGCGACTGGCTCTATGCCCTCTTCTCGCAGGCGGCCAAGGACGCGGCCTTCGTCGAGCAGCGCAGCAGCGTGTCGGCCCTCCAGCTGATCGACCTCGACCCCAAGGAGGCGAAGGATCTCGCGCTCTACGGCCTCGACGTGTCGGTCGGCATGTTCAAGGACCTCGGCATCTACTGGGGCGGGAACTGATCCCGACCCTTCTGCCCGCGCCCCCGGCATCGGGGGCGCGGGTGCCTCGCTCCGTCAGCAGCATGCAGGGACAATCATGGAACGCCGCGTCGATCTGATCGTCGCCCTGGCGATGGCGCTTGTCGGTCTGGGGATGATCTGGGCTGCAAGTGGCATCAAGTCCGGCATGATGCGCGACCCGATCGGACCGCGGGCCGCCTTCTACATCTGCGGCGGCATGCTTGCCGCTGGCGGGCTGTGGGTCGCGGCCGGCAACCTTGGCATCGGGCGCAAGACGCGCGCCGAGAGTGACGCCAACGAGGGTGTCGCGGACGAAGCGGGCATCCCTGCGAGTGCCCCTCGCGCCTTCGCTCTGATGGCGGGGGCCGCGGCCTTCAGCGTGGCGCTGAAACCGGCCGGGTTCTTGATCGCAACTCCGCTCTTCATGGCCTTCGCGCTCGTGCTACTGGGCAAGCGCGGGCTGGCCGGCGTCGTGGTCGTGCCCGTCGCATTCACCATCGTGACCTATCTCGTCTTTTCGTCAGCCCTTGGCGTGCGCTTGCCGCTTGGCCCCCTCACGGACATGTTCCGCGCACTGGGTTGGGTGGCGTTGTGAGGAAGTCCTCATGGAACTGCTGAGCCCCCTTCTCGGCGGGATCGGCCTGCTCGGCGATCCGCTTGTCTGGGTCGCGGTGCTCGCCGGCACTGTCTTTGGCGTCATCGCGGGGGCCATGCCCGGGATCGGCACGACGCTCGCCTATGGGCTGGTCCTGCCCTTCACCTTCGTCATGCCCCCGGTGATCGGGGTTGCCTTCCTGCTCTCGATCTCGGTCGGGGTCGGCTATGGCAACTCGATCCCTGCCATCCTCATGGGGATACCCGGCAATCCGGCCGCGATCCTGACCGTCATCGACGGCCACGCGCTCCACAAACGCGGCGAAGGGGGCGTTGCGCTCGGGATTTCCTTCCTCGCTGCACTGGGCGGACAGCTTGTGTCGATCCCGCTCTTCGTCGTGCTGGTCGTGCCGCTGATGGCGCTGGCCTATCATTTCAGCTTTCCAGAGATCTTCGGCCTCTACTGTTTCGGCTTCCTCGCCCTGATCAGCCTTGCGGCGGACAATCTGGTGAAGGGGCTGATGTCGGCAGCGCTCGGGATCGCAATCGGGCTCGTCGGCCTCGACCCGATCAACATGGTCACCCGGCTCGATTTCGGCTGGCGCGAGATCCGCTCGGGCATCGATGATGTCGCCCTGGTGATCGGCCTGCTTGCTCTGTCCGAACTCTTCCGATCCGCGCGGCAGGTCTTCAGTTGGCAGGACCGCTCGGGAGAGGCGCGCGGCGCGCGCTTTCCGGCCTTCGCGCGGATCCGGCCGGCCATCCCGGCGATGGGAACCGGCACGATCGTCGGGACGTTCGTCGGTGCGATCCCCGGGGCGGGCGCGACGCCGGCGGCGATGATCTCCTATCAGGTGGCGCGCATGCTCTCGAAGCGGCCCGAAACCTTCGGCAAGGGTTCGGTCGAGGGGATCGGGGCGAACGAGGCGGCACAAAACGCATCGAATTCGGGGGAACTGATCCCAACGCTCGGGCTCGGCATCCCCGTCTCGGGGTCGATGGTCCTTCTGCTCGCCGCCCTGACGGTGCAGGGTTTCGTTCCTGGTCCCCTCATGGTCACGAACGCGCCCGAACTTCTTTTCGCCGCGATCGCGGGCCTTCTTGCGGCCACGATCTTCCTGCTTGCGACCGGCTGGTTCATGGCCCGCCTCATGCTCAAGGCCGTGAGCCTCGATCGGCAGGTCGTCATCGTGGTTGCGATCACGCTCACGCTCATCGGGGTCTATGCGATCAACACCAAGGTGTTCGACGTGATGGTCGCGGTCGCGGCTGGGGGCGTCGGCTATTTCATGCTGCGCTATGGCTATTCGGCGCCTGCCGCAGCCCTCGGCGTCTTCGTCGGCAAGGAATTCGAGCGCAGCCTGCGCATCGGCCTCAACATGAACGACAACAGTTTCGTCGAGTTCGCGACCCGCCCGATCACCGCCGGTATCTTGTTGGTCGCGCTCGGCGTTCTGATATGGGGTGCGTGGCGTCGCGTCCTGATGCAACGGCGGCTCGCCGAGGCCCGGGCGCGCGATGGCGCCCGGGAAACCCAATCACACCAATAGGGAAGACAGGAATGAGACAGGTCGAAGTCGCGGTCATCGGTACAGGCTGGTGCGGGGGGATCCGCGCGCTCTCGCTTGCGCAGTCGGCACTCGTCGACAAGCTGCACATCTGCGAGATCCGCCCCGACCGTCTGGCCGAGGTGAAGGCCATGACGAATGCGGCGACGGCCACCACGGATTACCGCGACATCCTCGCCAATCCCGCGATCGAGGTCGTTTACATCTCGACCACCCCCGAGCCCACGCATTATCCGATCGCCCGCGACTGCCTGCGGGCCGGCAAGCATGTGCTGCTCGAGAAGCCGATCGCGCTCGAACTGTGGGAGGCAGACGACCTCATCAACATCAGCCGGCAGAACAACCTGAAGTTCACGATCGGCTATTCGCAGCGCTTCAACCCCAAGATCGCCTACGCCAAGAAGAAGATCGCCGACGGCACGCTCGGCAAGGTCGTGAACGTGCTGGTCAGCCGGCACCTGTCGCGCTCGCTGGGCTCGAAGATCGCCAACCGGGTGAAGCTGTCGCCGGCCGCGATGGAATCGACCCATGATCTCGATTTCGTCTTCTGGCTGCTCGCGCCCGCAAAGCCGCTCCGGGTCTATTCGCAGGGGGCCTATGGCTACATGCAGCCGCTCAACGGCTCGTATGATTGCATGTGGTCGATCGTGACGATGGACAACGGTGTCGTCGTCACCCTCGGCGGGGGCTGGAACCTGCCGCCGTCCTATCCGAACTATTGCTCGACCTGGATCGAGATCACGGGCACCGACGGGGCGCTGATGCTCGACGATACCGCGCGCGACCACTGGCTCAACACCGTGTCGGGCGGAACGCAGTTCACGATGTCGACGATGCCCGGGGAACATGTGGATCATGTCTTCGCGGGCCAGATGGGGCCCGAGACGATCCACTTCCTCGAGGCCTGCCTGATGGACCGGCCGGTGATGGTCGAACCCAGCCATGCGCGCATGGTGATGGAGGCCTATTCGGCAGCCGACATCTCGGCAGAGCGCAATGCGCCGGTCGATCTGCCCCTTTCGAACTCGGCGCTCGCAGACCTCGCCGAAATCAAGGCGGCGGCGCGCGGCGCGTAGGGGGGAAGCGGCGCATCTTTGTGCGACCGGCAATCGCGACCGGGATGGGGATCGGAATTGGACGCGGCATCACGGCAGACAGGCGATCAGGCCAGGATCGAGCCTGGCCAGCGCGGCCTCGGCGACGGGTGCCGTTGCCGCGCGAAAAGCCTGTGCATCCCAGCCGCCGTCGTCGAGGATCTCCATCCCGGCCGCGCGAAGGGTCGCAAGACCCGCCTCTTCCTCGGCAGCCGCAAGCGCCGCCTGATGGCGCGAGGCCGCGACCATCGCGCGTTCGAGATCGGCCCGCGCGGGGTGGGGCAATCCGTTGCGCCAGGCGGCATTCGCAAGCACGAGCGTGACACCCTTGAAATGCCCCGTGCGGGTCATGAAGCGATGCGAATCCGCCACATTGAAGAGCACGATGTTGGTGACCGGGTTCTCCTGCGCCGTAACCTCGCCCGTCCGCACGGCGGCCGGATAATCCTTGACGTCGATGTAGCGCGGCACGAACCCGAGTGCCGCAAAGCTTGCCTGGTGCAGATCGGAGCGCATGGTCCGGATGACGAGTCCCGCGCAATCGTCCGGGTGGCGAAGCGGACGGACGCTGTTGGTGAAGTGCCGCGCGCCATTGTCCCAAAAGCCGATCACCGCAAGCCCGGTGTGCCGTGCCACCGCCGCCTCGAGCGTGGCGCGCAACCGCGCGCCACGCGTCACGCCAGGTTGCAAGACCCCTGCCCCGGCCCCGCGGAACGGCAGGTCGAGCACCCCAAGCTCGGGCACCCGATCGGCGAGATAGGACGAGGCGAAATAGCACAGCTCCAGCTCTCCTGCCTCGGTCATGGACAGAAGATCCGTCGCGGGCCGACCCGTCGCCGTCAGATCGGCAGTGATGTCGGGGGAAAATCCCTTGCCGTGGATGCTCTGCGCCAGATGGCGCAGGGCACGGGTGTGGACGGACGTCTCGCCCTGATAACCGGCGGCGCGGAGGGGAATGACCACGATGTTGCCTCGCTCGGAAGAACCTCCGGCGCACCATCGCGCAGGCCAACGACAAGGTCCAGACGATGCCGCACATGAATGAGGGCAGCATGCGTGCAGGTCTGGTCGGGCTTGGCCGGATGGGCGGGGGCATCGCGGGACGGCTCGCCGCCGCGGGCCGGCTCGGGGGCGTCTGGGACATTGATCCAGCCCGCGCCGAACGGACCGCGGACCGCCACGGCGTCATCGCCACGGATCCGGCAGGACTTGTCCGGGCGGGGTGCAGGGTCTTGCTTTTTGCCGTTCCGACCTCGGTCGAAGTCGCGGCTGCCCTCGATGGCATGGCGGCGCCGGGGCTGGCGGTCATCGACCTCTCGACATCCGACCCCGGTCACAGCCGCGGCTTGGCGCGCGATCTCGCGGCACGCGACATCACATATCTCGACGCCCCGATGAGCGGTGGCGCCGCCGGCGCCGAAGCTGGAACCCTGAGCCTGATGGTCGGCGGTGCGCCCGCGGATCTCGCGCGTCTGCGCCCGATCCTGGCCGATTTCGCCGGCCGGATCACCCACCTCGGCCCGGCGGGGTCGGGGCACGCGATGAAGCTTGTGCACAACGCCGTCCTGCACGCGACGTTCCTTGCCACCTGCGAGGGGCTGCGCCTCGCGGCGCGCGCCGGGATCGCTCCCGAGCGCGCCGTGGAGGTGCTGAACGCCGGCAACGCCCGCAGCTATGTGAGCGAGGTGCGCTTTCCCCGCGACATCCTCTCGGGAACGCTGAGCGCCCAGTCGGCGGTTGGCACGCTCGCCAAGGACCTGCGCCTCGCGCGGGATTTCAGCGCGGAAAGCGGGGCCCTCGCCCCGTTCACGACCCTCACCTCGAGGCTGCTTGATCGGGCCGCGGCGCGCGCCCCGGCAGACCGCGATTTCGCGCTGCTCTTCGGCGAATACGAGGACATCGTGCGCGAGGCGCTCGAATGACGGGGCCAAGGGTGGTGGGGATCTTCGGCCTCGGCCTGATCGGTCAGGCGGCAGCGGCGCGCCTTCTGGCGCAGGGAATCGCGGTGCGAGGGCACGATCCGATGCCCGATCGCTGCGCGGCCCTCGGCGCACTCGGGGGGCAAAGCGCCGATCCGGCCGAGGTATGGGCAACCGGAACGGTCCTGATCGCGGTCTTCGACGCAGTTCAGGCGCAACAGGTCATCGACGCGGCCCCCCAAGGCGGCGCGGCGCTGGCCCTCCTGCACGTCACCTGCGCGCCCGAGGCGGCCGAGGCGCTCGAACGGCGGGCGGAGGCGCGCGGCATCAGCCTGGTCGAGGCGCCCGTCTCGGGCACCTCGGGCCAACTGCGCCGGGGGGAGGCGACGCTGTTCCTGGGCGGTCGGAGCGAGGCGGTCGCGCGTGCCGCCCCGACGGCCGCCCTCATCGGGCGCAGGGTCATTCCGGTCGGGCGGGCGGGGAATGGCGCGCGGGTCAAGCTGGCGGTCAATCTGGTGCTCGGCCTCAACCGCGCGGCACTCGCCGAGGGGCTGGTTCTTGCGGAAGCGCTGGGGATCGATGCCGCCACGGCACTTGGGCTGTTTCGCGAAAGTGCCGCCCAATCCGCGGTGATGGCCGAGAAGGGCCGGCGCATGGTCGAGGGCGACTTCAACCCCGAGGGCCGGGTCGCGCAATCGGCGAAGGACTTCGCGCTGATCCTTTCGGGGGCGGATGCCGCAGGGCAGGATCTTCCCTTCGCGCGCACCTATGCGGCGATGATGGCCGATTGCATCGGTGCGGGTGAGGGCGACCTCGACAATGCGGCGATCATCGCCGCATTGCGCCGCCGGCGGAGGGCCGGCGGATGAGCCGCAAGGGGGCACTTCACCAGGATCTCGAAGCCCGGCTTCGCGACGACATCGCGGCCGGCGCCTGCCCGGTCGGGCTCGCGCTTCCGACCGAGCACGAACTGGCCGAACGGCACGGCGTCAGCCGCTCGACTGTGCGGCGCGCCCTGGCAAGCCTGCGCGCGGCCGGTCTCGTCGAGCCGCGGAAGGGCCATGGCACCTTCGTGATCGCCGACCGGCCCCGGCCGGGCTTCGTGCAGACGCTGTCGGACTTCGGCGAATTGCTGCAATATCCCGAGGGAACGCTGCGCGAGAAGATCTCGACCACCACCGTCGCCGTGTCGGGTGAGCGCGCCGCGCTGCTCGACTGCCCCTCGGGGACGGAGTGGGTGCGGCTCGAGGCCCTCCGGCGCAGCCGCGCCGACGGGCAGCCCTTTGCCGCGCTGACAGCGTGGATCCGGCCTGTGCTTGCCGGCGTCGCCGACTTGGCCAACCCCGATGGCCGCCCGCTCTTGCGCCAGATCGAGGAAGAGCACGGGATCCAGGCACGGATCGCGCTTGTGGATGTGTTCTCTGCTCCGGTCCCCACGGAATGGGCCGATCGGCTTCATGCCGCACCGGGCGCCCCTGCCCTCATGATCCGGCGCCGCTACCGCGGCTTCGACCGCCGGATCTACCTTGCAACCGAATCGCTTCACCCCGCGGGCCGATTCGCGCTTTCCTTCGAAATCGCGCGCGGCTGAACGCTCACATCCCGGAAGGACCCAGATGACCCGCCCTGCCACCTATGACATCCACGCCCATATCCTGGAACTCGACACCGTAGCCGCTCTGCAGGACGCGCTGCCGGAGATCGGCTTTGCCCTCGTGCCCATCGACGACGAATCGGCGGTGCTCGATGTCGCGGGCGTAAAGTACCGCCCCTTTCCGCGAGGTGGCTGGGATGTCGAGCGCCGTCTTGCCGACATGGCGCGCTATGGCTTCGACCGGCAACTTCTGGCAGTCAGCCCGCAGACGGTCCTCTACGACAAGCCCGCCGCCGCGGCGCTGACCGCGAGCAAGATCCAGAACGATGCCATCGCCGCGCGCTGCCGCGCCAACCCGCAGAGCTTCCAAGGCCTTGCGACGCTGCCGATGCAGGCGCCCGAAATTGCGGCAGCCGAGCTCGAGCGGGCGATGACCGAGGGCGGCCTCGTCGGGGCGATGCTCGGGACGAACATCGAAGGGCGCAACCTCGACCTTCCCGAACTCGACGTCCTCTGGGCCAGGGCCGAAGCGCTCGGGGCGTTCCTCCTGCTCCATCCGCTGCAGGTTGCGGGCATCGACCGCCAGCGGAGCTACTACCTGCAGAACTTCATCGGCAATCCGCTCGACACCACCATCGCGGCCGCCTGCCTTGTCTTCGGGGGCGTTCTGGAGCGCTTCCCGCGCCTCAAGGTCTGCCTCAGCCATGGCGGGGGCTTCGTGCCCTATCAGCAGGCGCGCTGGATCCACGGCTGGGCGGAACGTGCCGAGGCCAAGGTGCGCCTCAAGGGCGAGCCCGGCCCCTCGATCGATCGGCTGCTCTTCGACACGATCTTGCACGATGTCGCGCCGCTGCAGTTCCTTGTCGATCTCGCCGGGGCTGATCGGGTCATGCTCGGGACGGACTATCCCTTCGACATGGGGCAATACGACCTGCCTGAGGTGATCGATTCCTTGCGCATCACTGCGCGCGAGCGCGAGACCATCCTCGCAGGGGCGGCCGAGCGCCTGCTGCGCCCGGCCGGGGGCGCCCGATGACGGCAGAGTTGATCCCCGCAGAGCGGCTCGCCGCCTTCGCGGCGGCCGCGCTCGTGGCAAATGGCCTGCCCGAGGCCGATGCGCGCACGATTGCCGATCTGATGATCGAGGCCGATCTGCTTGGTGCCGACGGCCACGGCATCTTCCGCCTACCGCGCTATCTGGCGCGG
>JBIKVM010000288.1:0-2557 GCA_044356825.1 Limisphaerales bacterium | reverse complement strand
TTGGTCGACCTCCGTTATGGCGGTCTCAAGCACGGGGCTGCTCTTGCGCGGCGCGGGGTCGACCAAAGATCAGATCGAGCGCACGGCGTGGCTCTTCGGGTTTGACACGAGCAGGATCGCCGGCATGGCTGCCCAGACCCGCGTCCACGATGCCCGCCTCGCCGAAACCCTCAGCCAGTTCGGATGACACCCATGACCATCCCGCCCCTCTCGGCCCTGATCATCGCCGGCGGCATGCTGGGGAGTGCGGCGCTTGTCACCACGCAGCTGTCCCCCGCCGACGCGCAGGCGAAACTGATCCCGACGGGCGGCGGCGACGTGCTCCTGACCATGCCCGTCCTGCAGGACAAGGCGTGGTTCATCCATGCCCACATGGGCCGCGTGAGGGCCTGCACCGCCGACGGAGCCAGCGTCTCGGGCGACCGGCCGGGGCCCAGATGCTCGAACTGGACGGAGTGAAACTGGACTCATCGGGGCGGGTTTTGCAGGTTTCAACTGCAGCGAGAATATTTTCGGATTTGCGGAAATCTTGCGGTGAGATATTGAGACTCTAGGTCGCTAAAGTGGCCGACGTGCACCTCGATTGGCAGAACGACCTAGTGGTCGCCGGTCCTCCTTCACCTAATCAGCGGCCTTGCACCGCGGATGAGCGGCGCATACATTTGAATGACGCTGCCCGGAGGGCCCATGAGCGCGCGCACCGCAATCGTCCAGAGCCGCATCGATCCGCAGATCCGGGATGAGGCGTCCGCCGTCCTAGCGCGGATGGGCCTCACCGTGTCGGACGCGATCCGCATCGTGCTCACGCGCACCGCCGAGGAGGGTGCGTTTCCGGCCGAGCTGATCGCCGATCCCGCGCGCTACGA
The DNA here is from genome assembly GCA_044356825.1 of Limisphaerales bacterium. Classification (GTDB taxonomy): domain Bacteria; phylum Pseudomonadota; class Alphaproteobacteria; order Rhodobacterales; family Rhodobacteraceae; genus JAUREX01. Next base: position 1,691 of record JBIKVM010000288.1, on the reverse strand, counting down.
CGCGTGGTTCCGCGCCCGCGTTCTTGCCGCCCTCGAGCCGGAGGCGCCCGTGCTTGAGCATGAGACCGTGTCGGAGTGGTTCAAGCTGAAGCGGGCAAGACTGGGCCAGGCGCGGTGAAGATCGTCTGGACGCGGTACGCGGTCGAGGATCGGGAAGAGATCCTCGAATACACGGCCGCCCGGAACCCCACAGCTGCCCTCGAGCAGGATCTACGCATCGAAGAGGCGGTCGGCTTGCTCGGCGATCATCCGCGCGCCGGCAGGGCGGGGCGGGTCGATGGAACGCGCGAACTCGTGGTGACGGGGACGCCCTTCGTCGTCGTCTACTTTCCGAGCGCCGAGGAGATCCGCGTGCTGCGCATCGTGCACGGCGCAAGGGAATGGCCACCCACCGAGGTCTGATTGCGCAGAGGCCGTCGTCAAGCGACCCTCGATCTTATGTGCCGCCTGCAGGCTCTGTTGCACAAATCGTGTGATGGGCGGGCCTCCCCTTTCCCCGGACAGACTTATCCTGCGACCTCTGTGATGGGCGTGCCGAGCGCGGTGAAGCCATTGAGCACGGCAACACGGACCTGGAACTCCCCAACCTGACGGTCGAAGTCGCGAGCGGACAGTCTCTGGCCCAGTAGCTTGAGGCGGTGCATCTTGGTCTCTGCGCGACTTCGGCGGTGATAGCCGCTCCATCGTCGCCAGATGGCTCGACCGACGCGCTTCGATGTGCGCAGGATCTCGTTGCGGGCGATGGCCCCGGGGGTGTCGGGCTTCCAGGGTTTGGCGTTCCTGCGGGGCGGGATGATCGCCGCGGCGCCGCGGGCCGCGATGGCGTCATGGCACTTGCGGGTGTCGAAGGCCCCGTCGGCGGTGACGCTGGCGATCTTCTGCTCGGGGGGGATCTGGTCAAGAAGCTCGGGCAACATGGGCGGGTCGCCCACGTCGCTGGTGGTGAACTCGGCGGCCCGGATTTCCAGCGACTTCTCGTCGATCCCGATGTGGATCTTGCGCCAGACCCTGCGTTTCGAGCCGCCGTGCTTGCGCGCGTTCCACTCGCCTTCGCCCTCGACGTAACCGTCCGGGCTGACCGCACTGCCGCGTGATGCTGGTGCGGGATAGTGTCCACCAAGGATGGTGGACACTATGGTGCTTGATGGCGCGTAGGACGAGGCGGCTTTGGACGGATGAGGAGAAGCGGTCGATCTGCCTGCAGACGACGGCGCCCGGCGTTTCTGTGGCTCAGGTAGCGCTTCGCTACACGGTGAATGCGAACCTGATCTTCAAATGGCTGCGCGATCCCAAGTATCGGCCCGCACCCCGGACTGGGGCAGAGGATTCCGGTTTGCGCTTTCTGCCGGTGGAGATCGTCGCGGAGGCGAAGGCGCCTGTGGCGATGCCTGTCGTCGAGAACCACATTGAGATCGAGTTGGCAGGCGGGCACCGGATGCGGATCAGCGGCAGCTACGATCCCGAGGCGCTGGCGCGGCTGATCCGGGGTCTGACGGTTTGATCCCGGTTCCGGTCCACACGCAGGTCTGGCTGGCGGCCGGGGTGACGGACATGCGCAAGGGTTTCGCAGCACTGGCCGCACGGGCCGAAGCCGTGCTCAAGCAAGATCCCTTCGCCGGACATCTCTTCGTGTTCCGGGGCCGAATGGGAGACCTCGTGAAGGTCATATGGTGGGATGGTCAGGGGGCCTG
>JBIKVM010000117.1:0-9399 GCA_044356825.1 Limisphaerales bacterium | reverse complement strand
GCCAGCCTTCACCCATACCTTCCAGTCGGGCAACTGGACCCTGCCGTCCTTTGCGATCGAGACCGGGATGCCGGAGGTGCCCCGCTATGCGATCTATGCCGGCTGCAAGCTCGACAGCATCAGTTGGCAGATGGGCCGCTCGGGGCTCCTGACCGCGACCGCGCGCATCATCGCGCAGGGCGAGAGCGTGGCCACGACCTCGGCGGCCGGCACCCCCGCCGATCTGGCGCTCAGGCGGTTCGGGCACTTCAACGGGGCGATCACGCGCAATGGCGCGAGCATCGGGAACGTGGTGTCAGCCGACATCACCTATACGAACAGCCTCGACCGGGTGGAGACGATCCGCTCGGACGGCAAGATCGAGGGGGCCGATCCGTCAATCGCCGCGCTGACAGGCAATATCGTGGTGCGCTTTGCCGACCAGACGCTGGTGACCCCGGCCATCAACGGCGAGGCCTGCACGCTCGAGTTCGCCTATGCGCTACCTTCGGGCGAGAGCCTGACGCTCACGGCCCACGCCGTCTATTTGCCGCGCCCCCGGATCGAGATTGCGGGGCCGCAAGGCGTGCAGGCGACCTTCGACTGGCAGGCGGCGCGTGACCCAGGCCTCGGTCGCATGTGCACGGTCACGCTCATCAACGCACGGGAGGCGTACTGAGATGCTGCGGCTGAACCTCACCCAAGAGGCGCAATGGCTCGATCTCGGCCATGGCGTCGAGATCCTGGCCGCCCCCATGACCACGGCGCTGATGATGGCCGCGCGCAAGGAGGCGCAGGGGCTGATCCCAGACCCCGCGGGCGCGGACCCCTCCGACGCGGCGCCCGACACCGATGGCATCGCACTTGCCCTGGCCAAGGCCGTCGCCCGCGTCTCCATCAGGGACTGGAAAGGTGTCGGGGACGCAAACGGCTTTCCGGTTCCGGTGAGCCTTGAAGGGGTCGACGCGCTCCTCGACATCTGGCCGATCTTTGAGGCGTTCCAGACCCGCTATGTCGCCCGGGCCATGATCCTCGAGGCGGAAAAAAACGCCTCACCGCCCTTGCCGAGTGGGAATTCGGCGGGGGCGGCGACTACTGCCAAGCCTGCCCGCAAGGCTGCCCGGACTGCCCGTCGCGGTTGAACGCCCCCCACAGCCTCGAAGGCTGGCAGGTCTGGGATCTGGTCCATCGCCTCGGGGGTCAGCTGCGGGTGTCAGGATCCGCCGTCATCGGCTGGGACATGGGCGCCGCGCTGCAACTGGGCGCGGCGCTCGGCATCCCCTCCCTCGCCATCGCCGAACTCCTCCCCGCCGTTGAGGCGGTGATGGTGCGCAAGGTCAACGAAGAGGTGCGATCAGGCAGCGCGGAGCGCCGGGATGGGTAACGCGCAGAGGCTAACGCGACCGCACCCCGTCAAGATGGCAGGGAATCATGATCCGTGAGCAGCAAGCGCCGATCTCACGCGCGTTCCTTCGCGACGAAGGTTACGCCCGGCAGCCCGTCAAAATGCCCGTCGCAGGTGACGAGTTCCGCGCCCTCTGCGGTCGCGGTCGCGTAGATGATCGCATCAGCAGTTGCGAGGCCGTGCGTGCGCGACGCCTCGGCGGCTCCAAGTGCAGTCGCGGTGTCGAGATCGACGACGCGGCAAAGTTGCGTGAACGCGATCACCTGATCGGCCTTTTCCTCGCCCACTTCGCGGGTTAGCCATTTGCACAACTCGAGTTGGACCATCGTAGGCACCACCCAGGCGGCCTGCTCGGGCAGAAGCGGCGCGAGGCGCTCACCTGTGGGCGTTCCCATAAGCCATTCGATCCAGGCTGATGTATCGATCAGGACCATCAGGCGCGGTCCGAGCGATCGCGGACGTCGCGTGGATCGGCGCCGCGGGCGATGCCCTTCAGCGTCTCGCGCTTGGGGATCGGCACCAGTAGAACTCCGGTTCCCTTCGGTATGAAGGCGAAGGTCAGGCCCGCGTCCCACCGCCGGGGCGCCCGGATCGCCTTGGGGATCGAGATTTGGAACTTCGTCGAGAGGGTCGCTGTCTCGGCCATCATCATACCTGCAACTCATCGATCTAAGGAAAGTACGACTTCAGGTGCTGCACCGCAAGGCTAGAGGTCCGCTCGACCGAAAGCCCCGCGCTGTAGGGAGGCGCGGTGATTGTGCGCAAGGTCAACGAAGAGGTGCGATCAGGCAGCGCGGAGCGGCTGAATGCCTGACACGTCGACGGTCTCGCGGGCGCGGGCCAGATCCCAGGCCCGCTGCAGGTTCATCCAGTACTCGGGCGTGGTCTGGAAGAAGGCGGCGAGGCGCATGGCCGTGTCCGCCGTGAGCGCTGTCTCACCCTTGACCAGACGCTCGATCCGCGTGCGGGGGACCTGCAATTGCCTGGCCAGCGTCGGCGCCTTCATCCCCAAAGGCGCAAGATAGAGCTCAGCGAGCACCTCGCCGGGGTGGGACGGTTGGGTCAGCAGGCTCATGGCGGCTCCTTTCAGTGGTAATCCACGATTTCGACGTCAGCTGGGCCCTGATCGGTCCAGACAAAGCAGATGCGCCATTGGCCATTGATGCGGACCGAATGCTGGCCCGCCCGGTCACCACTCAGCGCCTCCAGATGGTTGCCCGGCGGAAAGCGCAGATCCTCAAGAACATGCGCCGCATCCAGCGCCGAGAGCATTGCGCGCGTTCGTTTCACCAGATCGGCGGGGAACCCCTTGCCGAACTGGCCCGTCATGGCCTGCTCGGCGAGCTTTCCGCGGGTGCTCATGATCATGACACCTGTGTATCACGACGTGATACATTAATCAAGGACCCTGATCCCATGGCCACCAAACAGGTTTCTGTCCGGCTGGTCGCCGAGGGCGGGCGTCGGGTGCGGGCGGAGTTGCAGGGGATCGGCGAGGCCGGGCAGTCGGGGTTTCGCGCGATCACGCGCGAGGTCGATCTTGCCGCGGTCGCGCTGCGCCGCCTCGCGGGGCTCGTGACGACAGCCTTCGGCCTGCGCGAGATCGTCGCGATGACCGACCGCTGGACGGACCTCGGCGCGCGGGTCGCCCTTGCGACGCGGGCGCAGGGCGAGGGGGCGGCCGTCATGGACCGGCTCGCGGCCGTCGCGCGGCGGACCTATTCGAGCCTCGATCTGACGGTCGAGAGCTATCTGGCCAACGCGACCGCGCTGCGCGAGCTCGGCCTCTCCACGGCCGAGACGCTCGACTTCACCGAGGCGCTGAACAACGCGCTCGTCGTCTCGGGGGCCAAGGCCGAGCGCGCGGCCTCGGTGCAGGGCGCGCTCTCGAAGGCGATGGCGCTCGGCCGGCTCTCGGGGGATGAACTCAACACCGTGATCGCCTCTGGCGGGCGTGTGGCCGAGTTGCTCGCGGCCGAGCTTGGCACCACCGTCTCGGGCCTGCGCGGCCTCGGCCAGCAGGGCGCGATCACCGGCGATGTGATCCGCCGGGCGCTCATCGGCAATCTCGAGCAACTCCGCGCCGAGGCAGACAGCATGCCGGCCACCATCGGCGATGCCTTCACGCTGATCGGGAACGCAGCGCTGCAACTGTTCGGGACCTGGGACCGGATGGCCGGCACCTCCGCCACGGTGGCGGGGGCGCTGATCGGGCTTGCCGACAATCTCGAGCGGCTGGCGGCCATCGCCATCGCCGTCGCGGGTGTCATGGCCGGGCGCTGGGTTGCGGCCTTCGTCGCGGCCCGTGTCGCGACGCTCACGCTCTCGGGTGCGCTGACGCTCCTGCGCGGCGCCCTCATCCGCACCGGGATCGGGGCGCTGATCGTGGGGGCGGGCGAGTTGATCTACCAATTCGGCCAGCTCGCGCGCGGCGCGGGCGGGTTCGGCGCGGCGATGGGGCTTCTGAGGGATGTCGCGGTCGAGGTCTGGGACCGGATCGGGCTCGGTGCCGCGGCGGCGGGGGCGCAGGCCACGGCGATGTTCTTCGACATCAAGTCGGACGCCGCCGGCGCCATGGCCTCGGCGATCGAGAATGTGGTCGGCTTCGGCAATACGGCGGTGAACACCTTCCAGGGCACGTTCTTCGCTGTGCAGGCGGTGTGGAACGCGCTGCCGGACGTCTTCGCCCGCATCGGCGCGCTCGCCATGAACACGCTGATCGAGGCGATGCAGTCGGGTCTCGCGGGCGTCACCGAGGCGATCAACACGCTCCTCACCCTGGGCGGTCGGCGCCCCGAATGGGCGATCGCGCCGCCCGATCTCGGCGACTGGATGGCGGTGGTCCCCGAGGCCGTCGACATCGGCGGCCGCGCGGCCGAGGGCTTCGCCCGCGGGTTCGAGACGAACCTCCTCGCTGTCCCCGATCTCGGGCTCGGGGCGATCGCGACCGAGGCGCTGGGCAGCGCCAATACCTATCGCGAGGCGGCCGAGGACCTCGCGCGCGGGGCAACCGCGCCGCTCGCCAGCTGGCAGGCGCTGACGGATGCGGTGACCGCGGCGGGCGGCGATGGTGCTGACGCGCTGACGGAGGCCGAAGGCGCCGCCCGCCTTGTGACCGATGCGCTGGAAGAGACGGAGGAGCAGGCCAACCGCGCAGGCGGGGTGGCCCGCCAGGCAGGCGCTGACGCGGCAGCCGGCGCGAATGATGCCGCCACCGGCTGGCGCGCTGTCTCCGCCGCACTTTCCGATTACGCCCGCGACGCGATGGCTTGGGGCAAGGGCTTGGGCGAGAGCCTGGTGGGCGCGTTTCGCTCAGTGGAGACCGCATTCCGGGCCTTCGTGAAGACCGGCAAGCTCGACTTCAAGGGGCTGGTGGCCTCGATCCTCGAGGACCTCGCCGTGCTGCAGTTCCGCAATGCCGTGCTCGGGCCCGTCGCCGGTGCGCTCTCCAGCGCATTTGGCCGCTGGGGCGGCGGCAATGTCACGGCGGCCGTGTCGCATGCCGGCGGCACGGTCGGGCTTTCCGGACATTCCCGGCAGGTGCCGGCGCTGGCTTTCGCCGGCGCGCCAAGATTGCACAGCGGCGGCTGGGCCGGGCTGCGGCCCGACGAGGTGCCCGCGATCCTGCAGCGCGGGGAGCGGGTGCTCTCGCGCCGCGACGTGGCCGCCGGCACCCAAGGCACCGGGCCGCAGCGACTGGAGATCTCCGTCAATGTCGCGGGCGCGCGCGGCAACCGCGAGATCGAAGAGATGGTGAATGCGGGCGTCTCCGGCGCGCTGCAGCACTATGACCGGCTGATCGCGCCGCGCACCCTCGCGCGCGTCGCGCAGGACCCGCGGCGGAGGGGCTGATGGCGCTGACCTATCCGCTGACCCACGCCCAATTCCTCGGCGCCCTGCGCATCGAGGAGGTGACGTTCCGGCTCTCGCAGCCGCAGGAACACACGCGCCTTGGCGATGGCTCCGTCATCAGCGCGAGCCTCGGCGCGGCGCTCTGGACCGGCTCGATCCGGCTTGCCCAGGCCAGCCACCCGCACCACGCGGGGATGGAGGCGCTGATCGCCCTGATGGACCAGCCGGGTGCGACCTTCCTTTGCCATGACCCGCGCCAGATCGGCCCCGCCGGCGATCCGACAGGGGCGATCCTTGGGCCCGCCACGCCCACGATCCACAGCCTCGCCGCGAACATGCGCGAGTTGCGCGTCACCGGCCTGCCGTCGGGATACCAGCTGGCGGCAGGCGACATGCTGTCCTTCCAGTATGGCGCGAGCCCTGTCCGATACGCGCTGCACCGCATCGTCGTGGGCGGCACGGCCTCAAGCGGCGGCCTCACCCCGATGCTCGAGGTGGTGCCGAACCTGCGCGCGGGCGCTGTCGCTGGGCTCTCGATCTCGCTGATCCGACCGGCCTGCAAGGCACGCCTGCTGCCGGACCCGACCTATGGCGCTGGGCGTCAGGGGCTCAGCCGCGGCGCCAGTTTCGACTTCATCCAGACGCTGAGGTGAGGCGGTCGGATCATGACAAGGGCCGCCTTGGGCATATCAGCTGAAGTCGACATCGCGCGCGACAATGCGGACCCTCTCAGGCTCAGGGTCGATATCCGAAAGCCCCGGGGTGCAGAGCTTCGCGACCAGATCTTGCGGCCCATCGACCAAGCGGTGGTAATCGACCCAACTGAGCAGGACGTGAGACGGTTGGCCTTAATCGGTGATCACCACCGGCCACTCGTTTGCCATGCGCAACGTCAGTTCGGGATCCTGCTCGAAGTCGTGGCTCGAGATATCGTCCGGGCGCATGATGGTCTCCTTCATCTCGCGCGGGTCAGAGCCCCGCGGCCTTTTTGAGATCCTCATCGATCCTCGTCTGCCAACCGGGCCCGGTCGCCTTGTAATGCGCAACCACGTCAGGGCTGAGGCGGATCGAGATCGGCACCTTGGTCGGCGCCTTCTGCGCCCCCCGGGTAGTACGTGGGAACGCCGCCAGAACCTCGCCGGGCAGCACGGCATCGGGCCTGCCGGCCGTGGCAAAATCTGCCCTGGTCCATTCCGGGTTATCGAGGTCAACTTTCTTCCTGGTCTGCGACATAGCGTTTGATCTCCCGTGCATGGGCCCGACGCAGGCTGATCGGGCGGACCTTCCCGCCTCGGACCGTGAAGGCCAGCGCGAAGAACACGCCATCGATCAAGCCCCAGGCCCGATATCGCTGCTCGCCGTAATCGAACCGATCATCCTCGAGAACGGCCAACATCTCGAAGCTGACGGCATCCGCGAGTGAGACGCCGTGCTTGGCGCGGTTCGCCGCGTCCTTTTCGGCGTCAAACTCCAGATCTATCGCGCTTGTATATACGATTAGATCGCCCGTTCGTCAAGACGACGCGAAGAAGGACCCCCATGCGCATCCTCGACCCTGCTTCCGCGACCTATCTCGCCGCCCGCACCGGCGTGGCGAGCCGCCACATGGTGCATGTCGTCGCGCGCAATCGTGCGACGGGGGCGCAGGAGGCGCTCGGCCTCTGGCAGGGGGACGACCACCTCACCATCGCCATCGGCGGGGTGAACCGGACCTATTACGGCGCGGGCGGTCTGATCGGGGTGGAACCGATCCGGGCCGGCATCGGGGTCGAGGTGCGGATGCTGCAAATTGCGCTGAGCCCGCTCACGCCCGAGGTGGCGCAGCTCCTTCGAGGTCATGACGCGCGACTGGCGCCTGCCGAGGTGCACCGCGCGCTCCTCTCGCTCGAGACGGGTCAGCCGATCGCCGAGCCGATCCGGGTGTTTCGCGGCTGGATCGACGCGGTGCAGATCCGGACGCCCGAGGTCGGGGGCACGGGCGAGGCCACGGTCACGCTCGCGAGCGCCGCGCGGGGTTTGACCCGGGCGCTGGCCTTGACGCGCTCTGACGCCGAGATGCGCCGACGGAATGCGGGCGACGCGTTCCGCAGCTACAGCGACATCGCGGGCGAGGTCGAGGTCTGGTGGGGCGAGAAGCGGGAGCGCGCCTGATGGACCGGCTTTCCTGGCTCATCGCCCATGCCGCAGCGGCGGGCGCGCGCCCGTTCCGGCCGGGGCGCCACGACTGCGCGCTCTTCGCGGCGGGGTGGGTCAAGATCGTCACCGGCCGCGACCTCGCGCGGGGCTGGCGCGGGCGCTATCGCAGCCTCCGCCAGGGGCAGCGGCTTCTCGAGGCGGCGGGACACGCCGACCATATCGCCCTTGCCGCCGCCAACCTGCCCGAGATCCCGCCCGCCTTCGCCCAGCCGGGCGATCTCGCCGTCCTCGAGGCCGAGGCCCTCGGCATCGTCGCGGGCGAGATGATCTATTGCCTGACGCCCTCGGGCCTCGGCCTTGTCCCCCGCGGCCGGATGCGTCGCGCCTTTGCCGTGAGAACCCCCTGATGCCCGCAGTCGGTGCCGCCATCGCCGCCCTTGGCAGTGCCTTGGGCGGGGCGATCTCTGTCGTCTCGGCCTATGCGGCGGGCTCGTTCGTCGGCGCGCTTCTCGTCAACACCGCGATCTCGGCGGGCATCTCGCTCATCGCGCGCGCGCTCGCCCCGAAGCCCACGATCCGCCAGGGCGGTATCCAGACCGCCGTCACCTCGACCGGGGGCACCGAGCCGCAAGCCTTCATCCTGGGGCGCACCGCCACCGCCGGCCACCATGTCTGCCCGCCCATGAGCCATGACGATGCGGGCACGCCGAACGGGTTCCTGACCTATGTGATCGAGCTCTCCGACATCCCCGGTGCAGCACTTCGCCGCGTCATCCTCAATGATGGCTATTCCGACCTCGGGGCCAGCGCGCATCCCGATTACGGCCATCCGCTGCTCGGGCAGCGCGTCGGCGACACCGACCACGCCTGGATCCGGTTTTACGACGGCACCCAGACCACGGCCGACCCGATGCTGGTCGCCAAATATGCAAGCTACCCCGACCGGCCCTGGTCGGCGGCGCACGTGGGCAGCGGCACCGCCTACGCGATCCTGACCTTTCGGCTGAACCGCGCGGTCTTCAACACGCTGCCGGCCCTCCGCTTCGAGCTCGACGGGATCGCGCTCTACGATCCGCGCTTCGATGCTTCCGTCGGCGGCGCGGGGGCGCAGCGCTGGGCCGAGCCCGCCACCTGGGCGCGCTCGGCAAACCCGGCGGTGATGATCTACAACATCCTGCGCGGCATCCGGCTCCCATCCGGCGACACCTGGGGCGGCGCGGTGGCGGCCGAGGATCTGCCGCTCGACAGCTGGTTTGCCGCCATGAACGCCTGCGACGCGCCGATCGGCAGCCGCCCGAGCTTCGTCGCCGGCCTCGAGGTCAGGCTCGGGACGGAACCGGCCGAGGCGATCGAGGAGATCGCCAAGACCTGCCTCGGGCAGCTCTGCGAGATGGGCGGGGTGTTCCGGCTGCGCGTCGGCGCCCCGGCCCCACCCGTGCTCTTCATCACGGATGAGGATATCGTCATCTCGGCGCCGCAGGAGCTCGACCCCTTTCCGGGGCTAGCCGCCAGCATCAACGCCATCGCAGCCGAGTATCCCGAGCCCTCGAGCCTCTGGGCGGCACGCGCGGCCCCGCCCCTCTTCAACCCGAGCTGGGAGGTCGAGGACGGCGGGCGGCGCCTGTCGACCAGCATCGGCTTTCCGGCCTGCCCGGACCTCAGCCAGGTCGCGCAGCTGATGGCCGCCTATGTCCGGGACGCGCGGCGCTTCCGGACGCATCGGCTCGTGCTGCCGCCCGAGGCCTTCGTGCTCGAGCCGCTCGACACCATCGCCTGGACCTCGGCGCGCAACGGCTATGGCGCGAAGGTCTTCGAGGTCGTCGAGATCGCCGACCTGCCCGGCAGCATCAACCAGGAGGTCGTGCTGCGCGAGCGCGACCCAGCCGATTACCTCTGGTCCCCGGCCGAGGATCTGCCGGCGGTCGTGCCCGCGACCGGCCTCGCCCCCCGCCCGCCGCAGGTGATCGAGGGCTGGTCGGTCGCCGCCACGACGATCCGCGATGGGCTCGGGCTTGATCGACGCCCCG
>JBIKVM010000116.1:0-9483 GCA_044356825.1 Limisphaerales bacterium | reverse complement strand
GCCCTACCTCGTCTGGGATTGCGCCTTTGCCGCGCCCAAGATCGGGAGTTTCGACACCGAACTCGTGCGTGAATTCTTCCAGGCGCTTGCGAGCCACGGCGGCATCACGCTGCATGTGACGAAGGCCTCGGGGATCAACGCCCACCACATCGCCGAGGCCGCGTTCAAAGCGGTAGCGCGCGCGCTGCGGATGGCGGTCGAGCCCGACCCGCGCGCGCTGGGCGCCATCCCCTCGACCAAGGGGACGCTCTGAGCGCCATGCGCACCGTTCTGGTCGATTACGAGGCGGGCAACCTGCACTCGGCCGAAAAGGCCTTTCAGCGCATGGCGGCCGAGACCGGCGCGGGCGAGATCCTCGTCACCGGCGACCCCGACGCGGTGGCGGGGGCGGGGCGGATCGTGCTGCCGGGCGATGGCGCCTTTGCCGCATGCCGCGCGGCGCTCGAGGCCCGGCCGGGGCTGATGGCGGCGCTGCATGCGGCCGTGATCGGGCGGCGCGTGCCCTTCATGGGCATCTGCGTGGGCATGCAGATGCTTGCCGACATGGGCGAGGAAGGGGGCGAGACGCCGGGCCTTGGCTGGATCGGCGGCGCGGTGCGGCGAATCCGGCCCGATGATCCGACCCTCAAGATCCCGCACATGGGCTGGAACGATCTGAAGGTCGAACAGCCGCACCCCCTCCTCGACGGGGTGGCGACGGGCGATCATGTCTATTTCGTGCATTCCTACCGCTTCGAGGTCGCCGACCGCGCGGATCTGCTCGCGACCGCCCGGCACGGCGCCGAGATCGCCGCCGTGATCGCGCGCGGCAACATCGTCGGCACCCAGTTCCACCCGGAAAAGAGCCAGGCGACGGGCCTGCGGATGATCGCGAACTTCCTGCGCTGGCAGCCCTGAGGCGCCCGCGTCAGAAGTCGAAGATCTCTCCGATCCACGATTCGCGCTTCTTGCGATAGGGCCGGTCGCGATAGTCGTCATCGCCGCGATACTGCCGCTCGGGCTGCGGGTGGGCGGGGCGCGCATCGGGCGCACGCGCAGCAGTGGGCGGTGCCGCATTCGCAGCAGCGCGCTCGATGATCTTGTCAAGCTCGCCCCGGTCGAGCCAGACGCCGCGGCATTTCGGGCAATAGTCGATCTCGACCCCGCTGCGGTCGGACATCACGAGGGCCTCGCCGTCGATCGGGCACTTCATCGCTTTCTCCCCATTTTCCACTTCGCGGGATGTGGGGATCGTACCATGCCGGTTCAACCGGGACGTCGTGCGCTTCGGCGCATCCCGACAGGGGCGGATCGTCGCACGCGTCGCGCGCGCCGCACGTCAATGGCCGGGGTCGGCCGAATCCGCGCCGCCTTCGGGCGCGACCGCCTCGCGCCAGTGCCGCCGGCAGAGCGAGACATAGGTGTCATTGCCGCCGATCACGACCTGCGCACCGTCGCGCTCGGGCTGGCCGTCGGGGCCGAGGCGGACGACCATCGTCGCCTTGCGCCCGCAATGGCAGATCGTGCGCACCTCGCGCAGATCGTCGGCCCAGGCGAGGAGTGCGGCCGAGCCGGGGAACATCTCGCCCCGGAAATCGACGCGCAGGCCATAGCACATCACCGGCACGTCGAGGTCATCGGCGGCGCGCGCCAGTTGCCAGACCTGATCGCGCGAGAGGAACTGCGCCTCATCGACAAACACGCAGGCGCAGGGCCCCGCGCCGAGCCGCGCCGCGATGCGGGCCAGCAGATCGTCGCCGGGGGCGAACACCTCGGCGTCAGCCTCGATCCCGATCCGCGAGGCGATGCGCCCCGCCCCGGCGCGGTCATCGAGCCGCGCCGTCAGGAGCAGGACATCCATGCCCCGCTCGCGATAGTTGTGCGCGGCCTGCAGCAGGATCGCGGACTTGCCCGCGTTCATGGTCGAGAAGTGGAAATAGAGCTTGGCCATGGCGCAGGATTACCCCCACTCGCCCCACCGCGCCAAGGGGTCAGGCGACCTCGGCGCCCGCTTCGGCCTCGGCCTCGGCGGACTGGCGCGCCCACATCGCGGCATAGCGCCCCTCGCACGCGAGCAGCGCCTCGTGCGTGCCCTCCTCGACGATGCGGCCGGCCTCGAGCACGATGATCCGGTCGGCCTCTGCGATGGTCGAGAGGCGGTGCGCGATGACGATGACGCTGCGGCCGCGCCCCATCTCCTGCAGGGCGTCCTGGATGTCGCGCTCGGTCTGGCTGTCGAGCGCGCTCGTCGCCTCGTCGAGCAACAGGATCGGCGGGTTCTTGAGGAGCGTGCGCGCGATGCCCACGCGCTGCTTCTCGCCGCCCGAGAGCTTCAGGCCCCGCTCGCCGACCTTGGTCTGGTAGCCCTCGGGCAGCGACACGATGAAATCGTGGATCCGCGCGGCGCGGGCGGCGGCCTCGATCTCGGCCTGGCTCGCCTCGGGCCGGCCATAGGCGATGTTGTAGAGGATCGTGTCGTTGAAGAGGACCGTATCCTGCGGCACGACCCCGATCGCGGCGCGCAGGCTGTCTTGGGTGACGGCGCGCAGATCCTGCCCGTCGATGCGGATCGCGCCCCCGGTCACGTCGTAGAAGCGGAACAGAAGCCGCCCGATGGTGGATTTCCCCGACCCCGACGGGCCCACGATCGCGACCGTCTGGCCGGGTTCGACCGCGAAGCTGACGCCGTGCAGGATCTCGCGCTCGGGTTCGTAGGAAAAACGCACCGCGTCGAAGGCGATGGCGCCTGCGCTGACGCGCAGGGGCGCGGCGCCGGGGGCGTCGGTGATCTCGGCCGGCTGGTCGAGCAGGCCGAACATCTCGGCCATGTCGACAAGGGCCTGGCGGATCTCTCGATAGACCGTGCCGAGGAAGTTGAGCGGCATGGTGATCTGGATCATGAAGGCGTTGACCATCACGAAATCGCCGAGCGTCAGCGTGCCCGCCTGCACGCCCCGCGCCGCCATCGCCATGACGACGACGAGACCCGTGGTGATGAGCAGCGATTGCCCGACATTGAGGAAGGTGAGCGACAGGCCCGTCGTCACCGCCGCCTTCTCATACCGCGCCATCGCGCCGTCATAGCGCATCGCCTCGCGCTCGGTGGCGTTGAAATAGCGCACCGTTTCCACGTTGAGCAGGCTGTCGATGGCCTTCTGGTTGGCGTCGGTGTCCTGCGCGTTCATCTCGCGCCGCACCTTCACCCGCCATTCGGTGACGCGAAAGGTGAACGCCACATAGGCCGCGATGATGCCCACCACCACCGCCGCATAGGCCCAGCCGAAATAGGCAAAGAAGAAAACCGCGACGACCGTGATCTCGATGATGAGCGGACCGATGGAAAAGAGCATGAAGCGCAGCAGGAAGTCGATGCCCTTCACGCCGCGCTCGATGATGCGTGACAGCCCGCCCGTCTTGCGCGTGATGTGAAAGCGCATCGAGAGCGCGTGCATGTGCCGGAACGTCTCGAGCGCGACCTTGCGCAGCGCGCGCTGCCCGACCCGCACGAAGATCGCGTCGCGGAGTTCGCCCAAGGCCACGGTGCCAAAGCGCGCGACGCCATAGGCCACCGTCAGCGCCACCGCCCCGAGGCCCAGCATCGTGGCCGCGTCGGGCGTGGGCCCCGCCAGCGCATCGACCGCGAACTTGTAGAAGATCGGTGTCGCGAACGACACCGCCTTGGCCGCGATGAGCGCCACGAGCGCGAGAACCACCCGCCGGCGCGCCCAAGCCTCGCCCTCGGGCCACAGATAGGGCACGACGCGCATGAGGGTGCGGCGCGCCCCGGCGGGCTGGGGCGTCGAATCGGTCGGGCGGGCAGCGCTTGTGGGCGATCTCATCTATGGTTTGTCCGGAACGACCTGCAGGGTTTGAACCAGCCAGCGGCAAGGCACAATGGCAGGCGCATCACTGCTCGACGCGCGGGAGCGTGAAGACCTGCCCCGGATAGATAAGGTCGGGGTTGCGGATCAGGTCACGGTTGGCCTCGAAGATCTGTACGTAAAGCAGACCCGAGCCGTAAGTTCGGCGCGCGATCCGCCAGAGCGAGTTGCCGGGCTGGACCGTCACCGTCGTGGCCTCCACCGCCTCGGTTACAGCTGCCGCGACAGTCTCGGGCGCCTCGCGCTTGAAAGGTGTCTCGAACCGCGAGGTGACTCTGCCGGCGTCGTCTAGCTGGTCGGCACGCAGCGTGTAGACGCCCGGCGCGATGGCTGGAAGGCTCGCGCGCCATGTTGCGTCCTCGGAAATGAGGGTTGTCAGCAGAGCCTCATTGTCGAGATAGACGCGCACGAACTGCCCCGCCGCTCCCCGACCGGCGAGCACGACATTTCCGGCATCGGTGTAGGAAATCGCATCGATCACCACCGACTCGGGAGCAGCGTCAGCCGCGGGCTGCAGAACCTTCACACCCGTGCTGTCAACCGCAACGGCTGCAGGCTGCGGCGCAGCCTGGGCTTCGGCGGTCTGCGCGGCGCCTTGAGCGGGCGCCTGCTGGTCGGCCGAAGGCGATGGTGCAGCCTCGGATTCTGCAGGGGCGGGTGATGCCACCGCCACCTCGGGGGTCGGGGCGGGCGCTTCCGCCGGAAGCGGGGCGACCGGTCCCACGATCACGCTTGCGTCCGTTGCAACCTCGCGCCCGTCGGCAAGCGAGACCGAAAGCGTCATCAGGCGCGGGGTCGGGGACGGACCGAGATCGGCAAAGAGCGTAAAGGATCCGAGCCCGTCGGCGCGGGTCTCTCCCAGAGGTGCGCCGTCGAGTTGCAGTTGCACGAGCGCACGCGCCGGAGCACGCCCTGCAATCAGCGCGTTGCCATCAGACTCGATGCGCACGATGTCAAAAGCGACTTCGGCTTCGGCAGTTGCCTGCGCTGGGACGGCGTCCTCGGCCGGGGCCGCCGTTTCGACCGCAGGCTGTGCGGCAGCGGCGGGGGCTTCGGGCACCGCTTGAGTTGTCTCGGTTGCCGTCGCTTCGGGGGCGGCATCCTCGGGGGCAGGAGCGGCAGCTTCGGGCGCGGGCTGGGCGGCAGCGGCGGGGGCTTCGGAAGCCGGCCGAGATGCCTCGGTTGCCGGTGCCGCGGGCGCAACCGCCTCGGCCGATTGCGCAGCCGGGGCGGCCGGCTGGGCTTCGGTCGTCGTCCCCGCGGGTGCCGCAGGTGCCGCCGTCTCGGGCGCGGGAGCGGCTGTCTCGGCCGGGGCCGGCGGGCCTTCGCGATCAAGCAGAGAAAATCCCACCGCCGCAACCGCCGCGAGTGCCGCCGCGACCAGCACGATCCGAGTCGCGCCACCCTGTCCAGGCTGCTCGCTCATTTACTTCCCCTTGACCTCTTCGACGCTCTCTTGTCGAGCAGAGCGACGGATCCATGTTAAGGCCGTGAAATCACGTTTCCGAGGGCAGTTCAATGCAGAGAACCCGCTCGATTTGCGTCTACTGCGGCTCGCGCACCGGCAGGCGTCCCGAATTCGTGGCAGCGGCGGACGAGTTGGGGCGCCTCATTGCCGCCGAGGGATGGCGGCTGATCTATGGCGCGGGGGATGTCGGCATCATGGGTCGAACTGCAGCCGCGGCACAGGGGGCGGGGGCAACGGCGCTTGGCGTCATCCCTGCGCACCTTCAGGGGCGCGAGATCCCGCGCGAGGGCTTATCGACGCTGATCCTCACGGAGAACATGCACGAGCGCAAGAAGGTCATGTTCATGAACGCCGACGCGATCATGGTGTTGCCCGGCGGGGCGGGGACGCTCGACGAATTTTTCGAGGTGCTCACCTGGAAACAGATCGGCCTGCACCGCAAGCCGATCTTCCTGATCGACGCGGGCGGGTTCTGGGGGCCGCTGGTGGCGCTGATCGATCATGTGATCGCGCAGGGTTTCGCCGAACCCTCGCTGCGCGATCTGATCACGGTCGTGCCCGATGTCGCGACCCTTGGCCCCCGCCTGCGCGGGGCACTGGGCTGAACGGCGGGCGGCGCTGGGCCGCCCGAGCGTGCCTCACATCCGGCTCGCGACGTTTTCCCAGTTCACGAGCTTTTCGAGGAAGTTCATCAGATAGGCCGGCCGCTTGTTGCGGAAGTCGATGTAGTAGGAATGCTCCCACACGTCGCAGCCGAGCAGCGCCGTCTGTCCGAAGCAGAGCGGGTTCACCCCGTTCTCGGTCTTGGTGACCTTGAGGGCGCCGTCCGTGTCGCGCACGAGCCAGGCCCAGCCCGAGCCGAACTGGCCGGCGCCGGCGGCGGCGAAATCGTCCTTGAACTTCTGGACCGACCCAAAGCTCTCGACCAGCGCCTTTTCCAGCGCGCCCGGCATCTTCTTGTTCTCGCCCGGGCCCATCATCTTCCAGAACTCGTTGTGGTTCCAGTGCTGGCTCGCGTTGTTGAAGATGCCCGACTGCGCGACCGCCCCCGCCTTGTAGGTGCCGCGCACGATGGCCTCGAGGCTCTGCCCCTCCCACTCGGTTCCGGCGATGAGCTTGTTGCCGTTGTCGACATAGGCCTTGTGGTGCAGGTCGTGGTGATACTCGAGCGTCTCGCGCGACATCCCGAGCGCGGCGAGCGCGTCGTGGGCATAGGGCAGATCGGGAAGGGTGAAGGCCATGGCGGTTCCTTTCGGCGGGTGATCGGATCGGCCGGGGCGATACGCCCCGCCGCTGCGGCAATAAGAGGTCGCGGGAAGCCAAGGTCAAGGGTGCGGCTTGGCAGCGACCTCGGATCACGCGTCCGAAGGGACGGCAGGAAGGCGCAATTCGGCCCGAAGACCCGGCAATCCCTGCCCGTCGGTCAGCACGAGCGCTCCGCCGTGGGCATCCGCCGCGGCCTGGGCAATCGCGAGGCCGAGGCCGACGCCGCCCGCATTCGGATCGCGCGCGGGGTCAAGACGGGTGAAGGGGCGCAGCGCCTCGGCGCGACGCGCCTCGGGGATGCCAGGGCCGTCGTCCTCAACCGCGATGACAAGGGTCGTGCCGTCGAGGTTGACGCTGACCTCGGACCGCGTACCGTAGCGCGCGGCGTTGGCAAGCAGGTTGCCGATGGCGCGGCCCAGACCGCGCGGACGCACCCGGAGCGGCGGCAGATCGGGGCCCGGCACAAGGACGGCCCCGTGCCCCGCACGCGCTGCGTCGGCGAGGACGCCCGCCACGAAGGTACGCGGATCTAGGGCTTGGGCCATCTCGCCGCCCTCGCCACGAGCAAAGGCGAGAAAATCGTCGAGCATCCGCTCCATCTCGTCGATGTCGCGGGCGAGGGCGGCCGTCTCCTCGCCGGGTTCGAGCATGGCGAGGCCAAGGCGCAAGCGCGTGAGCGGCGTGCGCAAATCGTGGCTCACCCCCGTGAGCATGAGGGTGCGCTGCTCGATCTGGCGCTCGATCCGCTCGCGCATGTCGAGGAATGCCATGCCCGCGGCGCGCACCTCGGTCGCACCGCGAACCATGTAGGGCACGACTTCGCCGCGACCAAAGGCTTCGGCGGCGCGGGCAAGCCGCGCGATGGGCGTGAGCTGATTGCGGAGATACTGAAACGAGATTGCCGTCATCAAAAGCCCCGTCACCAGCATGAGGACAAGAAGCTGATGGGGGTTCGTGGCCGTGACGCGCCCGCGCGGGACCTCAAGGCGCACAAGCCCCGCGGGGCTGCGCCACCAGATGAGGACCCGCGACGGGCTCTGGGTCAGCAGCACGCTGTCGAGTTCGGGCAACTCGGCGCGCAGCACCGCAATGACGATCCGGCCTGAGAAATCCCAGGCGGCGCGGCTGTCGGCGTCGGGAGCAGCATCTGCGGCATCGACCGTGAACCCGAGCCGCGTCGCCCCATCGCGCAGCGCCTGCGCGACATCGCCGCCGCGCGCCCCTTCGGCCGCGACCACCGCCCCGAGCAGATCGAGATCGCGCACGAGCGATTGCGTCAGCTGGCGGGCGACCGACTCGAAATGGCGCTGCACGAAGACGACCGACACGACAATCAGAAGCGTCGCCACCGGCACGATCAGGATCAGCGCCGCGCGACCGTAGAGCCCCCGGGGCAGGAAGGACTTGACCGTGACCGCCATTTGCGGACCCTAGCGGGCCGACGGCATTCGGAAAAGGGGGGGCAGGTGCAAGATGATCTTCGCCCGGGCGTCGCGGTCCGACTGGGGCCCGGACTTCGCCGTGTGGTGGCGCCGAACCCCTCTGCCCTGACCGGACCGGGCACCAACAGCTACATCGTCGGCGAGGGGCGCGTCGCCCTCATCGATCCGGGCCCGGACGACGCTCGGCACGCCGCCGCCCTGCGCGATGCGCTCGGACTGTGCGAGCGGATCGGCTGGATCATCCTGACGCACCGACACCGCGATCATGCCGGGCTGGCCCGTGCCATCGCACAATGGGCCGGTGTCCCGGTCCTCGGTGGGCCGGCAAGTGGCGGGGCTGCCATGCCCGACTTCATGGCAGGCTACGACATCGGGGGCGGCGAGGGAGTGGACCCCGCCTTCAGCGCGGACGCCTCCCTCGACGATGGCGCGCAGATCGACCTGCCCGGCTGGCCGCTGCGCGTGCTGCACACGCCGGGCCACCTCGACGACCACATCTGCCTGATCGGGGCGGACTGGGCGCTGTCGGGCGATCATGTCATGGGCTGGTCGAGCAGCATCGTCTCGCCGCCCGACGGGGACATGGGCGACTACATGACTTCGCTGGAGCGGCTCGCCTCGACGGGCACGGCAGCACTCTGGCCGGGTCACGGTGAAGGCGTCCCCGACGCCCGCGGCCGGATCGCGGCGCTTGCCGCGCATCGCCGCGCGCGCGAGGCGGAGATCCTCGCCATCCTGTCGGCCGCCCCGGCGCGGATCGCAGACATCGTGGCGCAGGTCTATGTCGGAACGCCGCCGGGGCTGCATGCGGCCGCCGCGCGCAACGTGCTGGCCCATCTCGTCGATCTCGCACGCAAGGGCCGCATCCGCGCCGCAGCCGGCACGGAAACGGCGATCACCTCGGTTGTCTTCGCGCCCGCGGGCTGACGCGCGAACCCTCTGGACGCCCCCGCAACCCCTTGCTATAGCGCACCTCGGTCCGGCGTAGCTCAGCGGTAGAGCAGTTGACTGTTAATCAATTGGTCGTAGGTTCGATCCCTACCGCCGGAGCCAGAAAATCCCCCGTCATCGTCGATTCAGGCCGGTGATCCTGACGCGGTAGCGTTCTGAGGGCGCGCGATATCTCGGTGCGGCCACGGGCTGCGCGGCTGGTCGCGGCCGGGGCGCCTTTCCCGGGGCGATCGGCCGGCGGCGCGTGGGGGCAGACCGCGCGGGCGCGGCGGGGTGGCAACCGCTGGGGCGGCGGCACTGATCCGGCACTGATTGCGACCGACTCCCGCACTGATCGCACGACAGCAAAGGGGCCCCGGTTTCCCGGGGCCCCTTGCGGCCGCGCGCGCGCCTCAGCGCTGCAGGAGGCTCAGCACGCCCTGCTTCGAGGCATTCGCCTGCGCGAGCATCGCCATCGAGGCCTGCTGCAGGATTTGCGACTTGGCGAGGTTCGTCA
>JBIKVM010000114.1:0-9604 GCA_044356825.1 Limisphaerales bacterium | reverse complement strand
CAAGGTGGCGCTGGTGACGGGTGGCTCGCGCGGGATCGGGGCGGCGATTTCGCTCGCGCTCAAGGCCGCGGGCTACAGTGTGGCCGCGAATTACGCGGGCAATGACGAGGCGGCCGCCGCCTTCACTCGCGAGACGGGCATCCCCACCTTCAAGTGGTCGGTCGCGGATTACGACGCCTGCAAGGCCGGGGTCGCGCAGGTCGAGGCCGCGCTCGGCCCCGTCGAGGTGCTCGTCAACAACGCCGGCATCACGCGCGACGCGATGTTCCACAAGATGACGCCTGCCCAGTGGCGCGAGGTCATCGACACCAACCTGACCGGCGTGTTCAACATGACCCATCAGGTCTGGAACGGGATGCGCGAGCGCAAGTTCGGCCGCGTCATCAACATCAGCTCGGTCAACGGCCAGAAGGGGCAGGCGGGGCAGGCGAACTATTCCGCCGCCAAGGCCGGCGACATCGGCATCACCCGCGCGCTCGCGCAGGAAGGGGCGCGCGCGGGCATCACCGTGAACGCGATCTGCCCGGGCTACATCGGCACCGACATGGTCCGCGCCATCGACGAGAAGGTGCTGGCCGAGCGCATCATCCCCCAGATCCCCGTCGGCCGGCTGGGCGAGCCCGAGGAGATCGCGCGCTGCGTCGTCTTCCTCGCCTCGGACGATGCGGGCTTCATCACCGGCTCGACCATCTCGGCCAACGGCGGGCAGTTCTTCTCCTGACGCCATCGCGGGCGCGTCAGAGGCGGCATGCCTCGTAGACGCGCCCGAGATCGCCGCCCCACTCGCCCGCATGGGCGGCGAGCAGATCATCGGCCCGCGTGCGGCCCGAGGCGGCGATGGCCTCGATCGGGGCGAGATGCGCCTCTTCGCCCAGCCCGCGCGCCTCGAGCCCCGCGCGCGCAAGGGCAACCGCGCGCAGCGCGACCTCGCGTAGGCGCACGCCGCCCGCCTCGCCCGCGAGCCCCGCCTCGGAGGCGGCAACCCTGAGCCCCTCGCGGGTGGCGCCGTCCCAGCCGCGCACGAGGTCCCATGCCGCGGCAAGCGCGGCGTCGTCATACATGAGCCCCGTCCAGAAGGCGGGCAGCGCCACGAGGTTGCCCATGGGCCCGGCATCGGCGCCCCGCATCTCGATGTAGCGCTTGAGGCGCGCCTCGGGAAAGACGGTGGTGAGGTGGTCGGCCCAGTCCGACAGCGTCGGCACCTCGCCCGGCAGGGCGGGCAGGCGACCCTTCAGGAAATCGCGGAAGGATTGCCCGAGCGCGTTGATGTAGCGCCCCTCGCGATAGACGAAATACATGGGCACATCGAGCACCCAGTCCACATAGCGCTCGAACCCGAAGCCCGGCTCGAAGGCGAAGGGCAGCATGCCGGTGCGCGCGTCATCGAGGCTGCGCCAGATGCGCGAGCGCCACGAGCGGTGGCCGTTCGGGCGCCCCTCGAAGAAGGGCGAGCTGGCAAAGAGCGCGGTCGCGACGGGCTGGAGCGCGAGGGCCACGCGCATCTTCAGCACCATGTCGGCCTCGGAGGCGAAATCGAGGTTCACCTGCACGGTGCAGGTGCGATACATCATCTGCGTGCCGTGCGTGCCGACGCGGCCCATGTAGTCGGTCATCAGCCGATAGCGCCCCTTGGGCATCATCGGCATCTCGGCGTCGCGCCATTCGGGCGCGGCCCCGATCCCCATGAAGCCCACGCCCATCGGATCGGCGATGACGCGCACCTCGGAAAGGTGGTTCTCAAGCTCGGCCCGCGTTTCGTGGATGTCGGTCAGCGGCGCGCCCGACAGCTCGAACTGCCCGCCCGGCTCGAGGCTGATGTTGGCGCCCGCCCGTGTCAGGCCGATGATCGCCGCGCCCTCGCGCACGGGCGTCCAGCCGAAGCGCGCGGCGAGCCCCTCGAAGATCGCCCGGATCGAGCGCGGACCGTCATAGGGCAGCGGCGCGCGGGTGTCGGTCAGGAAGCCGAACTTCTCGTGCTCGGTGCCGATGCGCCAACGCTCGCGCGGCTTGCAGCCGGCGGCGAGGAAATCGTCCAGTTGCCGGGGATCCTCGATCGGGCCGCCGCCCTCTTGGGGAATGGACATGGGCGTGGGCCTTCTGGCTGCGAGAGCCCGACAGGTGCGGCTTTCGTACGGCACTGTCAAGGCCGCGCGACAGCCCCCGCCCCGAGCCTCCCAACATGGCTCAGGCGGCAGGGGCGATCACGACGGGCGAATGCAGAAGCGCGATACGGTAGAACCCGGCAGGAACGAAACCGATCCGGAGATAGCTTCGCACCGCCGCTGGCGTCGCGGCGAAGAGAACCGCTGTCTCGGCCCCGCGCGCCGCCGCGTCTCCCTGCACCGCGCCGACGACCCGCCCCGCGCGCCCCTGCCCGCGCAGATCGGGTGGAACGAACACGCCCCCCACCTGCACCGCACGCCCCGCTCGCGCGATGATCTGCGCCATCGCGACAGGCCGGCCGCCCTCGATCAGAAGGTGAAGGTCCGCATCTCCCGTCGCACGCTCTGCCACTTCCCTTGCCGCATCCTCGGCACGCTCGGCAGGTTCCGTTCCTGTCTAGACGAGATAGCGCGCAAACCACGCCCGCAGCCTCGGCTCGTCCTCGGCCGTGGCTGACCTGATTGTCGCCGACCTGTCGTTGCGGTTCCCGAGGTCACGGCGCAAGAGCGGCTGGTCGGATCTCGTCCGCCACGCCCGCCGGTCGGGCACGCGGGGTGGCGTGCCGGTGCGCGCTGCCCGTGATCCCGTGATCCCGTGTGCCTCGAGGTTGCCTGCAAGAAACATCGATCTCTCGATCCTCGCGTGCAGAAAGGCCGAGATGGCCGGCACATCGGACCCGGTCGCGGGGCGCATCACCCCCAATCCCCGAGGCGGGCCTGCCAGAGGGCGAGGGCGGCGACGGCGGCCGTGTCGGCGCGCAGGATGCGGGGGCCGAGGCTTGCCACATGGACGAAGGGCAGCGCGTGGAGGCGCGCGCGCTCGGTGGGCGAAAAGCCGCCCTCGGGGCCGATCAGCACCGCCCAGGGCCCGGGCGCGGCGCCCGGCGGGGGCTCGGGCAGTCCGCGCCCCTGGCCTGCCGCGCCCTCGTCGCAGAGCATGATCCGCCGCGCCCCGTCCCAGCCGTCGAGCACGCGGGCGAGCGGCGCGAGCTCGGCCACCTCGGGGACGAAGATGCCGCCGCATTGCTCGACCGCCTCGACCACATGGGCCTGGAGGCGGTCGCGGCGGATGCGCTCGGCGTTGGTGAAATCGGTCTGCACGGGCAGGATGCGCCGCACGCCCATCTCGGCCGCCTTCTCGACGATGAAATCGGTCCGCGCCTTCTTGATCGGGGCGAAGAGGAGCCAGAGGTCGGGCGGGGTGGCGGGCGGGCGCGTGGGGTGGAGCGGGGTCGCGCGCGCGCCCCGCCGCCCGTCGGGTTCGACCGCGGCCAGCCATTCGCCGTCGCGGCCGTTGAAGACGGCGATCCGCGCCCCGGGCCCGAGGCGCATGACGTTGAGGAGGTAATGCGCCTGCTCGGGGGCGAGCGACAGCGGTTGCCCCGCGACGAGCGGCTGGTCTAGATGAAGCCTGACTTTCGCATCCATGGGGCAAGACTATGCGCGAGACGGGCGCCGCGCCAGAGGCAGGGGGAAGCGTCGCCGACGCCCCGCGCGGCAACTGGGTCGATACCCGCGCGCCCGTCTGGGCGCGGCCCTGGCTGCGGCTGTCGCGCGCCGACCGGCCGATCGGGACATGGCTTCTGCTGCTGCCCTGCTGGTGGGGGGTGGCGCTGGCGGCGCTGGCGTCGGGCCCCGCGCCCGTGGAGATCTGGGGCGCGGGCGCCGGCGCGGGGGGGGCGTGGCTCATGCGCGGGGCGGGCTGCACCTGGAACGACATCACCGACCGCCACATCGATGCGGCGGTGGCGCGCACGCGCTCGCGCCCGATCCCCTCGGGGCAGGTGGGGGTGCGGGGGGCGATCGCGTGGATGGTCGCGCAGGCGCTGGTGGCCTTCGCGATCCTGCTCAGCTTCGCGCCGCTCGCGATCTGGCTCGGGGTGGCCTCGCTCGTCCTCGTCGCGATCTATCCCTTCGCCAAGCGCTTCACCTGGTGGCCGCAGCTCTTTCTGGGGCTTGCCTTCAACTGGGGTGCGATCCTCGCCCATGCCGCGCATGACGGCACGCTCGGGGTGGCGCCCGTGCTGCTCTATGGCGCCGGGATCGCCTGGACGCTATTCTACGACACGATCTATGCCCATCAGGACCGCGAGGATGACGCGCTGATCGGGGTGAAATCGACCGCGCGGCTGTTCGGGGCGCGCACGGGGCGGTGGCTCTGGGCGTTCGCGCTGGCGGCGGGGGGGCTGATGCTGGCCTCCGTGCTGCTCGCGGCCCCCGCCGGGGCGGGGCGGATCGTGGCGCTCGCTGGCGTGGCGGGGTTTGTCGCGCATCTGGTCTGGCAGATGCGCGCGCTTGACATCGACGATCCGGCGCGCTGCCTTGCCCTCTTCCGGTCGAACCGGGACGCGGGGCTGATCGTGGCGGGGGCGCTGGCGCTCGGCGCGCTGCTCTAGCCCCCGGGTCTAGCCCCCCGAATCTAGCCCCCGAATCTAGCCCTTGAGGCGGGCGCGCCGGGTCGCGATCAGCTTGAGCCGGAGCGCATTGAGGCGGATGAAGCCGGCGGCGTCCTTCTGGTCATAGGCGCCCGCGTCCTCCTCGAAGGTCACATGCGCCTCGGAATAGAGGCTGTGGTCGGACCACCGCGCCACGGTGCGCGCCATCCCCTTGTAGAGCTTCACCCGCACCGTGCCCGAGACATGCTCCTGGCTCTTGTCGATCAGGGCCTGGAGCATCTCGCGCTCGGGGCTGAACCAGAAGCCGTTGTAGATGAGTTCGGCATAGCGCGGCATCAGGCTGTCCTTGAGGTGGCCCGAGCCCGAATCGAGCGTGATCTGCTCGATCCCGCGATGGGCCTCGATCAGGATCGTGCCGCCCGGCGTCTCGTAGACCCCGCGCGACTTCATGCCGACGAAGCGGTTCTCGACCATGTCGAGCCGCCCGACCCCGTGGCGGGCGCCAAGCTCGTTCAGGCGCGTGAGGAGCGTGGCGGGCGACATCGCGACCCCGTCGATCGCGACCGCATCGCCCCGCTCGAAGGTGATCTCGACCATCTCGGGGGTGTCGGGGGCGTCCTCGGGGTGGCCGGTGCGCTGATAGACGTAATCGGGCGCCTCCTGCCCCGGATCCTCGAGCACGCGCCCCTCGGAGGAGGCGTGCAGCAGGTTCGCATCGACCGAGAAGGGCGCCTCGCCGCGCTTGTTCCTGGCGATCGGGATCTGGTGGGCCTCGGCGAATTCGATGAGCTTGGTGCGGCTCGTCAGCGACCATTCCCGCCACGGCGCGATGACGCGGATGTGGGGATTGAGCGCATAGGCCGAGAGTTCGAAGCGGACCTGGTCGTTGCCCTTGCCGGTCGCGCCATGGGCGACCGCATCGGCGCCCGTCGCCGCGGCGATCTCGACCAGCCGCTTGGAGATGAGCGGGCGCGCGATCGAGGTGCCGAGCAGATAGAGCCCCTCGTAGAGCGCGTTCGCGCGGAACATCGGAAAGACGAAGTCGCGCACGAACTCCTCGCGCAGATCCTCGATGTGGATGTTCTCGGGCCGGATGCCGAGCAGGAGCGCCTTCTGCCGGGCGGGCTCGAGCTCCTCGCCCTGGCCGAGATCGGCGGTGAAGGTCACGACCTCGCAGCCGTATTCGGTCTGCAGCCACTTGAGGATGATCGATGTATCGAGGCCGCCCGAATAGGCGAGCACCACTTTCTTCGGCGCGGACATGTTGCGCTCCGTCCTGGGGTTTCGCGCGGGGGTCTAGCGGCTTCGCGCGGGGGCGGCAAGGGTCCGGGGGGGCCCCCGGGTTTACGCGACGGGCGGGGCGCGCTATGGGGCGGCATGGACAGCGCACCTTCCTTCGCCACCTCAGCGCGCGCCGCGGCGCAGGCGCTGCGCGCGCTGTTCGAGCCGACGCCCCTCCAGCGCAACGAGCACCTCTCGGCCCGGTTCGGCGCGGAGATCTGGCTCAAGCGCGAGGACCTCTCGCCGGTGCGCAGCTACAAGCTGCGCGGGGCCTTCAACGCGATGCGCAAGCGCGTGCCGGCCCAGCGCCATTTCGTCTGCGCCTCGGCCGGCAACCACGCCCAGGGGATGGCCTTTGCCTGCCGCCATTTCGGGGTGCGCGGCACCATCTTCATGCCCGTCACCACCCCCCAGCAGAAGATCGGCAAGACGCGCAGCTTCGGCGGCGAGGCGGTCGAGATCGTGCTGACGGGGGACTATTTCGACCAGACCCTCGCGGCGGCTGAGGCCCATTGCGCGGCGCATGGCGCGGCGTTCCTCTCGCCCTTCGACGATGACGACGTGATCGAGGGGCAGGCGAGCGTCGGGGTCGAGATCCTCGAGCAGCTCGGCTGCGCGCCCGACCTCGTGATCCTGCCCGTGGGGGGCGGCGGGCTCTCGGCCGGTGTCACGCGCTATCTGGCCGAGGCGGCACCCGCCACGGGGTTTCGCTTCGTCGAACCCGCGGGCGGGGCGAGCCTTGCCGCGGCGCTTGCCGCCGGCGCGCCGGTGACGCTGCCGCGCGTCAACAGCTTTGTCGATGGCGCGGCGGTCGCGCGGATCGGGGCGCGCACCTTCGCGGCGCTGGCGCGCACCGACCCCGCGCATGTCCTGATCGCGCCCGAGGACCGCATCTGCATCACCATGCTCGAGATGCTGAACGGCGAGGGGATCGTGCTCGAACCCGCGGGCGCGCTCGCGCTCGACGTGCTGCCCGGGCTGCAGGCCGAGATCGCGGGGCGGACGGTGGTGTGCGTGACCTCGGGCGGCAATTTCGACTTCGAGCGGCTGCCCGAGGTCAAGGAACGCGCCATGCGCCATGCGGGGCGCAAGAAATACTTCATCCTGCGCATGCCCCAGCGCCCCGGCGCGCTGCGCGAGTTCCTCTCGATGCTCGGGCCCGACGACGACATCGCGCGCTTCGAATACCTCAAGAAATCGGCGCGCAACTTCGGCTCGGTGCTGATCGGGATCGAGACCTCGGATCAGGCGAATTTCGCGGCGCTGGCCGCGCGGCTCGATGCCGCGGGCATGGGCTGGCGCGACATCACCGGCGACGAGGCGCTGGCCGAGTTCCTGATCTGAGGCAGCCTGCGTCAGGCGGGCAGGCAATCGGGCGCGAGGCGCGCGAACGCCGCGCGCGAGACCTGCCAGAGGGCGCGCAGATCGGCGATGTCGTCCGCGCCGAGGGCGCGTCCCGCGCGCACCGCGGTCTCGGCCGCGCGCGCCGCGAGGGCGAGATCCGCGAAACCGAGGTTGAGCGCCCCGCCCCGCAGGCTGTGCAGCGGCCGTTCCTGCCCCGCCGCATCTTCGGCCGCGGCAAGCCGGGCAAGGTGCTGCTCGGCCTCCTCGATGAAGATGGCCATGATTTCCTGCACTCCGTCGGCGCCCAGATCGCCGCGGAGCATGTCCAGTCTACGGGTGTCGATCATCCCCGCCTCCCTTCAATCCCCGGGGCAGAGGATCGGGGGGTGCGGTTAAGGGGCGGTTAGGGTCTGGCCGCCGAATAGCTGCAACTTTCCGCTTCACCCCGCCTTAAGGCTTGCGCGCGATGTTCGCAGCCGGAACCCGAGAGGCATCAGGCGTGAAGACCCCGCTCCGCAAGACCGACATCGCAACCGAGACGCCCGGGCCGCGCCGCGTCCTTGTCGTCGATGACAGCCGGCTCGATCGGCGCATCCTGCGCGCCCCGCTCGAACGCTGGGGCTACGAGGTGACCGAAGCGGCATCCGCCGAGGCGGCGCTCGCGCTCTGCCGCGAGTCCGACTTTGACTTCGTGCTGTCGGACTGGGTGATGCCGGGCATGTCGGGGCCCGATTTCTGCCGCGCCTTCCGTGCCTTGCCCCGGCAGGGCTATGGCTATTTCATCCTCTTCACGGTGCGCAACGCCACCTCGGACGCGGCCGAGGGGCTGGATGCGGGCGCCGACGATTTTCTCTCCAAGCCGCTCGATGCCGATGAGTTGCGCGCGCGCCTTCAGGCCGGGGCGCGGTTGCTCGACATGCAGCGCGACGTGAGCGAGAAGAACCGCCTGCTGTCGGATGCGCTGGCCGAATTGCAGCAGGTCCACGGTGCGCTCGACCGCGACATCGCCGAGGCGCGCAAGATCCAGCAATCTCTCGTCGGCAAGCGCCAGATCGAGTTCGGCCCGGCCTCGATTGCCCTTATGCTGCATCCCTCGGGCCATGTGGGGGGCGATCTCGTTGGGTGGCTGCCGCTATCGCCAAGCCGGATCGCCATCTATGCGGTCGATGTCTCGGGCCATGGCGTCGCCTCGGCGATGATGGCGGCGCGGCTGGCGGGCATCCTCGGGGGGGCGTCGGGGCGGGGCGATGTGGCGCTTGCCCTCGCCGAGACCGGAGGCAGCGCGCGGATCCTGCCACCCGAAGAGGTAGTCGCGCGCCTCAACCGGATGGTGCTCGACCTCATGCAGGTCGAACAGTACTTCACCTGCATCTGGTGCGATGCCGATCTGGCGACGGGGCGCGTCGCGCTGGTGCAGGCCGGCCACCCCCACCCTCTCGTGTTGCGCACCGATGGCCGGGTGGAGCGCGTGGGCGAGGGGGGGCTGCCCGTGGGCCTCGTGCCCGATGCCCGCCACGTCCGGATCACGATCGATCTTGCACCGGGTGATCGGCTGTTCCTGATGTCCGACGGGCTTCTCGACACGCGCGGTGGCGACAGTGTGGCGCTGGGCGAAGAGGGGCTGATCGCGCTCGTGCGGCGCAACAGGGCGCTGACGGGCGGGGCGTTCCTCGATGCGCTCATGTGGGATCTCGAGCGTCTGTCGGGCGCGCGCGGGGCGCAGGCGAGTGCCGGCGACGACATTTCGGGTGTCCTGTTCACCTGGCACGGAGGGGATGGCGATTGGTGATCGCGCGCACCCTTCAGTCTGCCGCAAAGCCCCGGTTCACGGGGCCGAGTGCCGCGTAAAACGCGCGGAAGCGGGCGAATCGCGCATCTGCCAGCGCGGCTGCGGCCGGATCGGGATCGAAGCGCGCATCGGTCGCGACGAGGGCCGCAGTCGCCTCGGCCAGATCCCCGAGCACGCCGGCCGCAACACCCGCCATTACGAAGGCGCCCGTCGCCCCCGCCTCGCGCGCCGCGACCCGCTCGAGCCTGCGGCCGAGCGCATCGGCGCGGATCCGGCACCACGCATCCGAGGCCGCCCCCCCGCCGCCCAGCCGCAGCGCCGTGACGGGCTGCCCCGCGCTCGCCTCCAGCGCCTCGAGCGCGAGCCGCGCCGAGAAGGCCACGCCCTCCATCACGGCTGCGGCGATCTCGGCCGGACCGTCGGCCGACGACAGCCCCGCGAATGCCCCCCGCGCGATCGGATCCCACAGCGGGGCGCGTTCGCCCTCGAGATGGGGCAGGAAGAGCGGGCTTTGCGCGCTGATCCGCACCTCGCCGCCGAGAGCTGCCAGATCCTCGACCGCCCGCCCCGTGATGCGGGCAAGCCAGGCAAGCGAGGCCCCCCCCACCTGCGTTGGCGCCGCGTGCAGCGTG
>JBIKVM010000113.1:0-9639 GCA_044356825.1 Limisphaerales bacterium | reverse complement strand
GGCTGACGGCCCGGCAGAGCCACGCCGCCTGCCAGTCCTTCTTCACGCTCCGCCGACCCGGCAGCGCCGCGATCCGGCGCTCGATCGCCGAGGTGTTCGCCTGAACCCCCGATACCCAGTCGAGATCGAGCGCCATCCCCGGATTGCGGGAATGGACAGACGCGTCGGCAGAGGGGGCAAAAGGGTGCATCATCGCCCTCCACTGCCGCAGCCGAGCGTCAGGCGCCGCAACCGGCACGCGCACCGCCCGCATCCGGGGAGCCGTAATGTGCGATCACACGCTGGGGTCAGTGACGGGCGTTCCATTAGCTAGAGCAGCCTCTGACCGGCCTGAAAGGTGGCGATGGCGCTGTCGATGACCGGAACCCCGATCTCGGCCCGAAGTGCCTCGGCCACGTCGGCGCCGCGAAAGTTCGTGCACATGATCACGACCGCATCGACCCCCGGCGCGGCCGCCTCGCGGATCATCCGGGCGATCGTGTCTGCGCCGATGGTGGCGAAATCGCGGCTCAGCGTCCCGCCGTGACGGCTCGATGCGGCAACCTCGTGCCCGCAGGCGGCGAAGTGCAACGCGATCCGGTCCGCGACATCGTGCGTGTAGGGCGTCACCAGTCCCAGACGACGCGCCCCCATCTCGGAAATCTGGCGGTAGATTTCGAGTACGGAGCTGCCACCCGCGATCCCTGTCTCGGCCCCGAGCCGGTCGACGAAGCGCAGGTCGTGATCGACCCCAAGCCAGCTTGCGGATGTCCCGCCCCAGACGATCGCCCGCACCCCCGCATCGCACAGAAGCCGCGCCGCCTGCATCCGCGCGTCGAGGTCGAACTGTGCGCGCGAGACGGCGCCGAGTGTCACATCATGGACCGCGAGCCGCGAGAAATGCACAGTTGCCTGCACCAGATTGCGCGCTGCCAGCGGCTCGAGCACGGTGTTCGAGGAGGGGATGAGAATGCCGAGCCTCTGTCGCGCAGTCATACAAGAGACCGGCGCGAGGCGATGCCACCGTCAACGGTGATGATGGTACCGGTGGTGTAGCCGGACCTGGAGGAGGCGAGGAACGCGATAAGGTCCGAGATCTCGTGCCGGTGCGCCGGCCGACCGAGCGGGTACCGGGTCTGCAGCGTCCGGTATTCCTCCGGGTTGCCGAGTTCGATCTGGGCGAACTTGCGGAGCATGGCATAGATGCGGTCGGTATCGACCGGGCCCGGGTTCACCCCAATGACGCGGATATTGTCGTCAAGGCTGTAGGCGCCGAGTGCGCGGGTGAAACCCATCAGGCTTGCATTCCCGGAGGCACCGGCGATGTACTTGGGATCGAGCACCTCGCCGCCATTGCCGATGATGTTGATGATGGTGCCGCCTCCGGCCTGCTTCATCTTGCGATAGAAGATCCGGCACATGGCGATATAGCCGAAGACCTTGAGATCCCATCCAGTCTTCCAGCTTTCCTGATCGACGTCCCATAGGTCTCCGCTCGGGATCGCGCCGGCGTTGTTCACGAGGATATCGGGCGCCCCGACGGCCTCGCCCAATTGCTCCGGCGCGCCATCGGCCGTCAGGTCAAGCGGATGGATGTCCACGCGCACGGCGCAGCGCGCCCCGATCCGCGCCTTCAGCGCTTCGAGCCTTGCCGCATTGCGCGCCGTGAGGTGGAGGTTCACGCCTTCGGCCGCCAGAGTTTCCGCAACATGCTCACCGATCCCTTGCGACGCACCGGTGATCAGAGCGGTCTTGCCGGTCAGGTGCAGATCCATCTTTCTTCTCCCTTCGGGACTTTCGCAGACGGCCGGTCGCATGCTGCGACCCGGCGCATGCGCTTCCCCTCACGATTTGACATAGGGCTTGCCATCCGCAGCCGGCGGATGTGCGCGCCCGATGAGGCCCGCGACAACGATGATCGTCGCGATGTAGGGCGCCATGGCGAGGAATTCGGACGGTACCGGCGTGCGCAGGATGACGAGCTTTTGCTGGAGCGAGTCGGCAAACCCGAAGATAAGGGCGGCCGCCAGCACCCCCATCGGGTGCCACCGGCCGAAGATCATCGCGGCAAGCCCGATGAAGCCCCTTCCGGCCGTGATGTTCTCGTCGAACTGGCCCACGGCGCCGAGCGTGAACCACGCACCGCCGAAGCCGCCCACCGCGCCCCCCAGCGTCACGTTGAAGTATCGCACACGGAAGACATCGATCCCGAGCGTGTCCGCGCCGCGCGGATGTTCGCCCACGGCGCGGGCGCGCAGGCCCCAATGCGTATGGAACAGGTAGTAGGTCGACGAGGCAAGCGCGAGGAAGGCGCCGTAGACGAAGATGTTCTGTGCAAAGAGGACAGGCCCAAGCAGGGGAATGTCGCTCAGGATCGGGATGGGGATAGGTCTGAAGACGGGCGCCTGGTTCAGATCCCGGTTCTCGACGAGGACCTGGCTGGTCGCGTAGGATGTCAATCCGAGGATCAGAAGGTTGATCACCACCCCCGCGATGATCTGGTCCACACGATAGGTGACGGTCAGCAGCGCGAGAAAAAGTCCGAGCACCGCGCCGACCGCCGTCGCCGCTGCAAGCCCGCCCCAGCCGCCGATCAGCGAACCGACGACAGCGCCGGTGAACGCGCCGGCCATGAGCATCCCCTCGATGCCGATGTTGATGACCCCGACACGCTCGCACAACGTGCCCGACAATCCGGCAAGGGCGATCGGGACCGCGCGCACCACCGTGGCCTGGAGCAGGCCGACAAGGGACATCGACTTGTCCGCCGTCGCCCAAGTCAGGAAGGCCACGATGAAGATCGCAAGCCCGATCCCGAAGATGAGATTCTCCCGCGCTGGACCCGAGGCGATCAGCAGCCTGCCCCCCAGTATGGCGATGAGGATCGCGGCGATGATCACGACGATGCGCGCCGGCACCACCAGAGGTGCGAGGGCGAAATCGGCGCGTGGCGTCGACAGGTTGAAGGTGGCCATCCCCTCGGCGCCGGGACCGAAGAGCGCGATCACGGCTGCGGCAAGCCCGAGCAGGAGCATGCCGAGGATCCGGTTGCGCCGTCTGGACCGGGGATCGATGATGGGTGCGTTGCTCATGTCGCCTGGTCTCCCTTGTCCCTGATCCAGGGCAGGATGCTGTGGATCAGCATCGGTGCCGCGATGCACAGCACGATCAGCGCCTGCACGATCGTGATGAGGTCGATACTGACCGCCGCATCGACCTGCATCTTGCGCCCCCCTGCATGGAGTGCTCCGAAGAGCAGTGCCGCGAACAGCACCCCGACCGGGCTCGATCGCGCGAGAAGGGCCACGGCGATGGCTTCGAACCCGAGCCCGGCCGAGAAATGCGGCGATGCCCGGCCCAGAACGCCGATCGTCTGGCTCGCGCCGGCTAGCCCGGCAAGCCCGCCACCGAGGAGCATCGCGATGACCATCGTGCGCCCCGACCGGATGCCCGCGAACGTCGCCGCCGTGAGATTGGCGCCGAGGACACGGAACTCGAACCCGAGTTTCAGATGCTTCATCATCAGGGCGACCGCGACGGTGGCCACGACCGCGATCACGATGCCGATATCGACACGCAGCGTAGGGTCGAGAAATCCGAGGATCCGGGGCAGGGCCGCACTTTCCGCAACACTCCGCGAGATCGGGTCAGACCTCTCGGGGTTCTGGATCGGTGGGTTGCGCAACAGATAGTCGGTCAGCCGCAGTGCGATGAGGTTGAGCATGATCGTCGTGATGACCTCGTGCGCGCCCGTCGCAACCTTGAGCCATCCCGAGATGCCGCCCCATATCGCGCCGCCGACGAATGCAGCGAGGAGTGCAAGCGGGATATGGATGATGGCCGGCAGGCCGGTGAATGCAAAGCCCACGACCAGCCCGCATATCCCGCCGATCAGGAGTTGTCCCTCGGCGCCGATGTTGAACAGCCCCGCACGAAAGCCGATCGCGATGCCAAGGCCGGCGAGGGCAAGCGGCGTCGCGGCGACGAGCGTCTCGGAGATCGCCTGCAACGAGCCGACACCCCCAATGAGGAGCGACCAGAACGAGAGGGCGATGGTCGCCGGCGGGATGCCCGTCGCGAGCATGATCAGCGCCGCGACAAGGAGCGCGAGCACGAAGCTCGCCGACACGAGCGCAAGCGCGTTCCGAAGCTCGCGCGCGGATGTCATGGTTGCCACCGTCGTATCTGTCGCGGTCATCCTATGGCACCCCGCATGTGATCCATCCCGACAGCCCTCATGCCCGCCATGGCCAAGCCGATCTGCGCCCGATCCGCGGACCGGCTTTCGAATTCGGCAGTGATCTGCCCCTGGAAGATCACCAGGATGCGATCGGAAAGGCCGATGATCTCATCGAGTTCGGTCGAGACCAGCAGCACGGCGACACCGGCATTTCTCTGCTCGATCAGCATCTTGTGGATGTACTCGATCGACCCGACATCGACGCCGCGCGTGGGCTGCGCCGCGATGATGAGTTTCACCGGCCGCGACAGTTCGCGCGCGATCACGAGTTTCTGCAGATTTCCGCCTGACAGGCTGTCGGCGGGGTTGCGGACATCGGGCGTCCGGATGTCGAACCGGCGTGCGAGCGCCCTGGCCTCTGTCAGCACGCGGTCCCAGTGGATCTGGAAACGTCCCGAGAAGCGATCCTCGTAATAGCTGTCGAGCACGAGATTCTCGAAGATCGGCAACGGGCTGGCAACGCCCGCGCCGTTCCGATCCTCGGGGATGTGCGCCAGCCCCCCGCGGTGGCGGTCCCGGGGGGGCATCTCGGTCCAGTCCGACCCGAGAAAGCGCACTTCGCCTGCAAGGGCTGGCGCGAGCCCCGCCACGAGTTCGACAAGTTCGGTCTGTCCGTTTCCATGAACACCGGCGATGCCGACGATCTCGCCAGCGCGGACGTTGAAGGAAAGTTCGCGGAGGAGCGTCTCGCCGCCCCTGCTCCGGGCCGAGACCCGGTCGAGGTCAAGGACCACCTCACCCGGCGCGGCAACCGCGCGCTCGAGGTTCAGGCCGATCGGACGGCCGACCATCATTTCGGCGATCTCGCGGGTGGTCGTGGTTTTCGGGTCTGCTTCGCCGACAACTTTGCCATGTCGGATGACGGTGATCCGGTCTGCGATCTCGAGCACTTCGTTGAGTTTGTGGGTGATGAAGAGCACTGCCTTTCCCGACGCGGTCAGGCCGCGGACGATCTTGAAGAACTCCGCAACCTCTTGCGGCGTCAGGACGGCGGTGGGTTCGTCGAAGATGAGCGCGCGCGCATCGCGATAGAGCGTCTTGACGATTTCGACCCGCTGCTGGACCCCGACGGGCAGATCCTCGACCAGCGCGTCGGGGTCGAGCGAAAGTCCGAACTGGTTGCTCAGTTCGCTTACCCGGCGCCGTGCGCGGGCGGTGTCGAGTGCACCGAAGCGCCGCCTCGGCTCGGCACCCAGAATGACGTTCTCGGTCACGGTAAAGACGGGGATCAGCATGAAATGCTGGTGGACCATCCCGATCCCGGCAGCGATGGCGTCGGCGGGCCCGTCGAAGTCGACCGCCTTGTCATCGATCAGGATCCGCCCCTCGTCGGCGCGGCTCAGGCCATAGAGGACGTTCATCAGCGTTGTCTTGCCGGCGCCGTTCTCGCCCAGCAGGCAGTGCACCTCGCCGGCGCGCGCCTCGAGCGAGATGCTGTCGTTGGCGACGACCGACCCGTATCGCTTCGTGATGCCATCAAGCGTCAGCTTCATCTCGGTGCCTTCTAAGATGGGGGGGCACGCCACCCGCAGGGCGGACGACGTGACCTTGCGCCAGTGCCTTACGGGGAGACGTCGATGCTGCCGTCGATGATGCCCTTGCGGACCGCATCGATTTCCGCGGCGAGTTCCGCCGGAACATCGTCCGCGAAAGTATGGTAGGGGGCGAGATCCACCCCGCCGTTGGCGAGTGTTCCGACCATGACGCCGCCCTTGAACGATCCGTCGGCCACGCTTGTCACGACGCTGAGGACCGTCTGGTCCATCCGCTTCATGATCGATGTCAGATAGACATGCGCACGGTTCGGGTTGGTCTGCACGAGGTCAGCGTCTACCCCGATGATCTTGAGTTTATCCGTCCCGATCTCGTCCGCCAGAGCCGCGCTGCCCAGTCCGACCGTGCCGGCGACGGGCAGCACGATGTCAGCACCTTCTTCATAGAGGGACTGCGCGAAGGTCCGCCCGTCGTCGACCGAGTCGAAGTTGTTGGTAAAGAGCCCTTCCCGCGCTTCGGGATCCCAGCCGATGACCTTGACCTCGGTGCCCTTTACCGCGTTGTAGTGTTCGACGCCCCGGACATAGCCGTCCATGAAGATGGTGACCGGCGGGATGTTGAGGCCGCCGAACAGCCCGACCGTTCCCGTCTGGGTCATGCCGGCCGAAAGGTAGCCTGCAAGGAACGCCGCCTCGTCCGTCGAAAAGAGCTGCCCGATGACATTGGGCAGGGGCGGATCGTAGGAATAATCGACGATCGAGAACAACTGGTTGGGGTTGGCCTTTGCGAGGGCCTCGGTCGTGTCGCCCATCAGGAAGCCGACGGTGATGATGATGTCGCACGCCCCGCCGAGCAGCGACGTCACGTTCGGTTCATAGTCGGTCTCTGCCTGCGACTCGAGGACACGGCCGGTCGCGCCGAGCTTTTCCTCGGCGAGCTTGACGCCGCGCCAGGCTGTCTCGTTGAAGCTGCGGTCATCGACGCCGCCGGTATCCGTCACCTGGCAGACGCTGGGCCCCGCGAGCGCCTGCGCAGCGCTCAGGATGAATACCGCCGCCCCAAGGACCGCGGACCTTGCTGTTGTGTGGGTCATTTCGTGCATTTCCTCTCTGTTGTGGTTTTTTGGTGTCAGGTCTGGCTTCAGGCGTTCTGTCTTCCCCCGATGAAGGCTGCGGCCGCATCGAGTGCCGTTTCCGAGAGGGTGGTGATGGCGCGTTCGAGATCGTCGCCCCCGATGCGCTCGGTTCCGTCATGCGAGGACGCGACCAGGCAGATGGATCCGGCGCGCGCCCGCCGGACCGTGGAGACGACGAATATCGTGGAGCTTTCCATCTCGGAGCAGAGCGCCCCGCCTGCGCGGAAAGCCCCCCAGCGCTCTTTCAGGGTTCCGGCGATCGGCATCGAGTCGGGCTCCTTCTGTCCATAGAAGGAGTCCTTGGAATGCATGATGCCGAGATGCACGCGCGCGCCCCGCTGCGCGGCGCAGTCCCGCAGACGAAGCGCGACCTCAGGATCGGCGACGGCGGGGAATTCGGTGGGGATATAGGCGCGACTTGTCCCCTCATCGCGGACCGCGGCTGTCGCGACGACGAAATCTCCGGGCGCGACATCGGGCTGCATGCTCCCCGATGTACCGACCCTGACCAGTATCTTTGCACCGCAGCGGATCAGTTCCTCGACCGCAATCGCCGCGGAGGGGCAGCCGATGCCAGTCGATGTGACCGATACGGGTGCCCCGTTCCAGAGCCCGGTGTAGGTGGTGAATTCCCGATTGGCCGCAACCCGGACCGCCGCGTCGAGCATGCCGCCGATGCGTTCCGCCCGTGCGGGGTCTCCGGGCAGGAGAACCCATGGCGCGATCTCTCCGGACGCGCAACGGATGTGATGCTGCCGCGCCGATGCCATCAGGTCCGCCCGGACCGCTGCATCAGTGGGCACTCCCGCGGGGTTCCCCCACGAACCGGCAATCCGTCCCTGCCACAAGCCCCTTTCCGCATGGTCTTCCCCCGACTCGTTATGCAGATAATGAAGCATGTCGTCACACTCTTGTATACAAGAATCTTGTGGAAATTGGTCACCATGTACAATTAGCCAGTGACAAGCCATGGAAGTTCGTGCAACTTCAAAGGCGGTAACGAGGGCGAGACGATTGAACACACTGTCTGCAAGCGTCCAGACCATGGTCGAGCGGGACATCGTCCTCGGGCGGTTCAAACCGGGCGACCGGCTTGACGAGGAAGAACTCGCCAAGGTCTACGAGACATCGCGCACCCCGATTCGCGAGGCGCTGCGCTCTCTTGCATCTGTCGGGATGGTCTCGATCCGGCCGCGCCGCGGGGCGGTGGTTGTTCGGCCAACCGTCTCCGAAATCGTAGAGGCCTTCGAGATCGTGGCAGAGCTAGAGGCTCTCGCGGCACGGCTCGCGTGCGAACGCGCCGATGATTCGCGGATCCGGGACATCGGGCGGCTGCACCAGCTCTGCAAGACGGCCGCACTGACGGGGACGGCGGACGAATATCTCGATGCGAACAACCGGTTCCACGAGGCCATCTGGAAGGCGTCAGGCAACACCTTCCTTGTCGAGCAGATCCGATTGGTCGAACGTCGCCTCGCGCCTTACCGGCATGCGATCACCTTCGAGCCCGGCCGGCAGCAACGCGGCCTCGAAGAACATGAGGATATAGCGTTGGCCCTGTCGAAGAGAGATCCGGCCACGGCTGCGATCTCGATGCGCAAGCACGTCATGATCCTCGCAGATGATGCCCTCAACCTCGCACGCAA
The DNA here is from genome assembly GCA_044356825.1 of Limisphaerales bacterium. GTDB lineage: Bacteria > Pseudomonadota > Alphaproteobacteria > Rhodobacterales > Rhodobacteraceae > JAUREX01. The sequence goes on along the minus strand of JBIKVM010000113.1, from coordinate 1,145 downwards.
TCTCCGGCTTTGAGGCGCCGAACGCCCGGCGTTCCGATGTTCCCCCACGTTCACCGTGGATTTGCCCTTCCCGCGTCGTGCAGCGCGGCGGGAGCAAGGCGATGCACCCACCTGAGGGCGCCGCGCATCTGCGAAGGGCGGACGACGCGCTCATCACGGCGCTGGCGCGGGCCGATCGCCGGAAGCAATTCTTCGGAGCGGGAAGTTTACCAACGGCTCCGCTGAACAAATCCTGTGAGGGACTCACCTCGTGAACCCAGCGTGATAGCAAGGGAGCACGAGCGGGCCGCCACCCCGACCTGCAAGACCCTGCCCCCCCCGGCAACGAAGCGCTCAAGCGCCGGGGTTCGCTGACGATCTGGTTCGAGCCCGCCATGAACAGAGAGACCGCGCCCCGTGGCAATCGGGGGCTGCAACCCGTCCAAGGCCACGCCGCGATCCAGACGCGCCTCACGATGGAGGTCCGCTTCGCCATGGCGCGCAACGCCGTCACGATAGCGTCCAATGGCGATGGTGGATACTCTGCCGCATCATCATCCGGTGCCAGAGCGGCCGTACTGGACGGCTGGGGACCATCTGGCGGCGATCGCGCGAAAGCACTCCCGACGCCGCGCAGAGACCAAAAAGCACTGTGTCAAGCGCCCGGGGCAACGCCGCACGGCACGGGACTTCGACCGCGAGGTTGCCGGGATCCGAGAACGCGCAGTTCTCCTGGACGGCTTAACCGAACCCCGCACACCCTTTACAGAATGCACAGATCAGATCGTCCCGGGAAAACAAGATGCCCGCCCCTCTCCCGATTTGTGGAGCAGAACCGTCCACAGCGGGCTATCAGCGCAATGAGCGCAGTGTCGTGAGAACCATGTTGAGGTGGGCGTCGTCGAGCTTGCTGACCTTCGCCACTTCGGCGACCGACTCGAGCACCAGGGCCGCCATCTCGGCATTGTTGCGCGCGTGAGTGAGTTTCTCACGCAACTCTTTGATCAGATTATCCCGGGCGTCGAGTTCGCGAATGAGCGGGTCCCAGTGCGGCGCGCGGTGTCGTTCGAGAAGTCTCTCGATGACTTCGTCGTGGCTGCGCATGTATTCGGCATTGAAATTGCCCAGGCCAAAATTTCGCAGGCTGGGAATTTCGGCGAGCGTCT
>JBIKVM010000112.1:0-9653 GCA_044356825.1 Limisphaerales bacterium | reverse complement strand
GCACCGATTGCGAGGATTACCTCGGCATCCGCGCCATCACCGCCCCCGAGGTGCACGAACGCGGGCCGCGGGCCATCGCGGCCGAGGTGCGCGCGATCGCGGGCGACGGCCCGAGCTATCTGAGCTTTGACATCGACGCGCTCGATCCCGCCTTCGCGCCCGGCACCGGCACGCCGGTCTGGGGCGGGCTAGCAAGCTGGCAGGCGGCCGCGATCCTGCGCGATCTGGCAGGCGTGCGCCTGACCGGGGGCGATGTGGTCGAGGTCTCGCCGCCCTATGACACGACGGGGGCAACCGCCATCGCGGCCGCCCATGTCGCGACCGAGATCATGTGCCTGTGGTGCTGGACGCGGCGATGATCTGGCTCGAGCGCGCCGTTCTCGTCCTGCTCGCGGCGCTCGTGGTCTATGGCCTCTGGGTGCGGCTCGCGCCCTCGGATCCGGCGCGCTGGCATGTCGATCCGCTGACGGCCCCCGACCCCGGCAGCCGCAATTTCGCGCGTCTCTCGCCCGGCGAGGTGCGCGGCCCCGACCCCGCGACGCTCGCCCGGCAGGTGCAGGCGGCGATGGAGGCGATGCCGCGCACGCGGCTTCTGGCCGGATCGGCCGAGGAGATGCACATGACATTCATCACCCGCTCGCGGCTCTGGGGCTTTCCCGATTACACCTCGGTCCGCATCCTTGCGGCGGACGGGGGCGCGACGCTCGCGGCCTTCGCGCGCGCCCGCTTCGGGTCGGAGGATCTGGGCGTGAATGCCGCGCGGCTCGCGGCACTTGCCGCCGCCCTCGCCACCCCTTGACCCTGCGGCCCGGCATGGGCATGTGCCGCCCATGCTCCCGGCAGAGAAACTCGCACGCATCACCGAACGCTTCGCCTATGTCGAGGCGCGGCTCGAAGCCGGCGCGGCGCCCGGCGAGCTTGCCGCCCTCGGGCGCGAACATGCCGAGTTGCGCCCGGTCGTGGCCGGCATCGCGCGCTGGCAGGCCGCGCGCATGGGCCTCGCCGAGGCCGAGGCGATGCTCGCCGACCCCGAGATGCGCGCGCTGGCCGAGGAAGAGATCGGGCGCCTGCGCGCCGAGATCCCCGCGCTCGAGGCGGAGTTGCGCGTGGCCCTCCTGCCGCGCGATGCCGCCGACGCCCGCCCCGCGATCCTCGAGATCCGCCCCGGCACGGGCGGCGAGGAGGCGGCGCTCTTCGCCGCCGACCTCCTGCGGATGTATCAGCGCCACGCCGAGGCGCAGGGCTGGCGGTTCGAGCTGCTCGACCTGCAATCGACCGAGCTCGGCGGCGTGCGCGAGGCCGTCGCGCGGATCGAGGGCGAGGGCGTCTTTGCCCGGCTGAAGTACGAATCGGGCGTCCACCGCGTCCAGCGCGTGCCCGAGACCGAGGCGGGCGGGCGGATCCACACCTCGGCCGCGACCGTCGCCGTCCTGCCCGAGGCCGAGGAGGTCGACATCGACATCCCCGCCGCCGACATCCGCATCGACACGATGCGATCCTCGGGCGCGGGCGGGCAGCATGTGAACACGACCGATTCGGCCGTCCGCATCACCCACCTGCCGACCGGGATCGTCGTCACGAGTTCCGAGAAATCGCAGCACCAGAACCGCGCCAACGCGATGGCCGTCCTACGCGCCCGCCTCTATGACGCCGAGCGCAGCCGGCAGGAGGGCGCGCGCGCGGCCGAGCGGCGCGCGCAGGTCGGCTCGGGCGACCGCTCCGAGCGCATCCGCACCTACAACTTCCCCCAAGGCCGCATGACCGATCATCGCATCAACCTCACGCTCTACCGCCTCGGCGCGATCATGGAGGGCGATCTGTCGGAGGTGATCGACGCGCTCGTGGCCGACGATCAGGCGCGCCGGCTGGCCGAGGCCGATGGCTGAGGGCACGCGCGCCGCGCTGGCCGCAGCGGTCGCGCGGCTGCGCGCGGCGGGGGTCGAGGATCCGGCGGGCGATGCGCGCAGACTTCTGGCCCATGCGCTGGGGATCGGCGCGGACCGGCTGATCGTGGCAATGCCCGACACGCTCGGGCCCGAACAGGCCGCCCGCTTCGCCGCCGCCATCGCCGCCCGCGCCGCGCGTCGCCCGGTCGCGCAGATCATTGGCGCGCGGCTCTTCTGGGGCCTGTCGCTGCGGGTGACACCCGATGTGCTCGATCCCAGGCCCGAGACCGAGGTGCTGGTGGCCGAGGCGCTGCGCGAAGGGGCGGACGCGGTCCTCGACCTCGGCACCGGATCGGGCGCGATCGTGCTCGCGATCCTCTCCGGGCGCCCCCGGGCGCGCGGGGTCGGGGCCGACATCTCGGCGCCCGCGCTGCAGGTCGCGGCGGCGAATGCGCGCGCGCTCGGGCTTGCCGACCGCGTGGCCTTCATCCGCTCGGACTGGTTCGCGCAGGTCGCGGGGCGGTTCGATCTGATCGTGGCGAACCCCCCCTATCTGGCCGAGGCCGAACTGGCCGGTCTTGCCCCCGAGGTCGCCCGGCACGAGCCGCGCGGCGCCCTCAGCCCCGGCGGCGACGGGCTCGGGGCCTATCGGCGCATCGCGGCGGGGGCGGGGGCGCATCTGCGCCCCGGTGGCCGCATCCTGCTCGAGATCGGGCCAGCGCAGGGGCAGGCAGTCCACACGCTATTCACCACGGCGGGGTTTGCAGCGGTGCGCGTCCTGCCCGACCTCGACGGTCGCGACCGGGTGGTGGCGGCGGTCTGGCCAGCGGATGGCGCTTCGGGTTGAACGACTGCGGCAAAAAAGCACCACCTTGATCCGTGATCGTCAGATTCCGCTTGCCGAGAGGGTCGCGGCGTGCTTTGACGCGAGTGTTCGACGTGGGGCCCGGTTTGGCCCGGCGCCGTGCAGCAAGCCTCACATCGCGGAACCGCTCGCAAGGGTGGATGGCGCAGAGCGCACTCCGTGGGGCCAACCCGACGACAGGTCATCAGAGCCACATGCGATCTTCAAAGTCACGCGCGCGTTCCAAGCAGCACCGCCCCCGCCCCATGGGCAACATCATCAACCGGGTCTTCGAAAGCTCGGGACCCGACGGCAAGGTGCGCGGCACGCCGCAGCAGATCATCGAGAAGTACCTCGTGCTGGCGCGCGACGCCCAACTTTCGAACGACCGGGTGGCGGCCGAGAACTTCCTGCAGCACGCCGAGCACTACACCCGGATGCTGGGTGAAGCGCAGCGCGAAATGGCGGCCGAACAGGAATCGCGCCGCCAGCAGGGCGGTGGTCAGCATCAGGGGAACGAGGGGCGCGAGCGGTTCGGCGGCCAGAACCGCATCCGGGACGAGCGCGAGGACGACCAGCCCCATGTCGCACCGAGTGCGCTGATCGGGGTTGATGACGACGACGATGGCGACAGCATCCTTGTCGAAACCCCCGAGGCGCGTGCCGCCGAACCTGATTTTGCCGATCCGATGCTGGGCCAGGATTTTCCGCCCCGGCGCGCCGAACGGGCCGACCGGCCTGAGCGCACCGAACGTCACGGCGATGCGGCAGCCGCCGCGGAGCCGGGTGAAGGCTCAGGGCGGGGTCCGCGGCGCGGTCCCAGACGTGGGCGCGGTGGATCGGGCAGCGGAGGCGACAGCGAGGAACCTGCGGGTTCAGCCGCAGCCGAATAGAGCCTTCATCGCAGGATCGGCTCCAGCGGATCATAGAGGCACCGATCGCCCCATGCGGCGGCAGGCAGACGGTCTGGCTTGAATCGGATCGCGTCCATCTCGGCGCGCGCAAACAACCGGCGCCGCGTCACGACGCCCGCAGGATCCTTCCATGCCCGATTGAGGCCCGCACCAAGGATCCGTGCGCGAAAGAAGACCTCGATCTGGTGAAAGCCGCTTGGCGGGTCGTGGAACTCGTTCACGAGGGCGGGCTCTCCGATTTCGATTTGCAGCCCCGTTTCCTCGGCGACCTCGCGGATCAGCGTCTCGGTCAGGGACTGGCCCCGCTCCACGCCGCCGCCCGGGGCGCACCAGAGGTCGGACTGGCCGCCCGGCCAAGCGTTCACAAGCAAAAGCCGCCCCTCGTGCAGGATGATCGCGCGGGCAGCGATACGGGGGCGGTCATGGGACATGGCGCGCACCCTGTCCTCCGAGACGGAATTTGTCTAGCCGCCTCGGCTTCGGGTAGGATCCGCGCATGCGTTCCACCGTACCGATTGTTATCGCGATTGCCACCCTGTCGGCGCATGCCGGCCTGGCGGGGCAGGAGTGCGTCGTGCTGCTCCACGGCCTCGCACGCACCGAGAACTCGCTCATGCCGATGGCGGCGGTCCTCGAAGCGCGCGGCTATCGCGTCGTGAACGATGGCTACCCCTCAACGAGCGCACCGATCGGCGCACTTGTCGACCGGGTCGGCGAGGCGGTCGCCGCCTGCGAGGCGGGGGCGGCGGACGCGGGGCCGGTCCATTTCGTGACTCATTCGATGGGTGGCATCCTCGCGCGCGCCTGGCTTGCGGCGCATCGCCCCGCGCGGATGGGCCGGGTCGTCATGCTCGCGCCGCCGAACGGCGGGTCGGAACTGGTTGACACTTTCGGCGGGATCGGCGCCTTCGAATGGGTGAACGGCCCGGCGGGGCTCGAACTCGGAACCGGGCCCGGTTCGCTCCCGCAGGCACTGCCGCTGCCGGATTACGATCTGGGGGTGATCGCGGGGGACTGGTCTGTGAACCCGATCAATTCCTGGATCATACCGGGGCCCGATGACGGCAAGGTGGGGGTCGCGCGGACAGAGGTTGCCGGCATGACCGATCACCTCGTGCTGCCGGTCACGCACACCTTCATGATGGTGAATCCGATCGTGATCGCGCAGACGATCCGCTTTCTTGAACAGGGCCGTTTTGAGCCTGACCTCGACCTCATCGATGCGCTCCAGGAGACGCTGGGGCAGGAGTGAGACGGGCGCAGGGCCGTCACCCGCTGCGGCGGCTGACCCGGTTCACATGCCCCATCTTGCGCCCCGCGCGCACCTCGGCCTTGCCATAGAGGTGCAGCGCCGCCCCCGGCGTCGCGGCGAGCGCAGGCACGCGGGCCATGTCCTCGCCGATCAGGTTCTCCATCACGACATCGCTGTGGCGGCTGCCATCGCCGAGCGGCCAGCCCGCTATCGCGCGGATGTGCTGTTCGAACTGATCGACGGCGCAGCCGTTCTGCGTCCAGTGGCCCGAGTTGTGGACCCGCGGCGCGATCTCGTTGACGAGGAGCCCCGCGCGGGTGACGAAGATCTCCACCCCGATCACGCCCACATAGTCGAGCGCGCCGAGGATCCGCGCCGCGATCAGCACCGCATCGGTGCGCCGCGCGGCCGAGAGGGCGAGGGCCGGCACCGTGGTGCGCCGCAGGATCCCGCCCTCATGCACATTCTCGCCCGGATCGAAGGCCGCGACCTGTCCATCGGCCGAGCGCGCGGCGATGACCGACACCTCGGCCGAGAAATCCACCACCCCTTCGAGGATCGCATGCGCCCCACCCAGCGCGGCAAGTGCCGCGTCGGCCTCGGTGGGCGCATTGATGCGCACCTGCCCCTTGCCGTCATAGCCCATCCGCGCGGTCTTGAGGATCGCGGGCAGACCGATGCGCGCGATCGCGAGGTCGAGATCCGCGCGCGACCCGACCTCGGCCCAGGGCGCGGTCGCGAGCCCCGCGGCGTTGAGAAAGCTCTTCTCGGCCACCCGGTCCTGCGCGGTCGCGAGCGCCCGCCGCCCGGGCATGACGGGGCGCAAGAGCGCCACGGTGTCGATGACCGACAGCGGGATGTTCTCGAACTCATAGGTCACGACATCGACGGCGGCGGCAAAGCGCGCCAGTGCCGCGGCGTCGTCCCAGCCCGCGCAGGTGGCGGCGGCGGCCACATCGCGCGCGGGTGCCGCCGGGTCGGGGTCAAAGACATGCGCCCGCAGCCCGAGCCGCGCCGCCGCCACGGCGAGCATCCGGCCCAGCTGGCCGCCGCCGAGGATGCCGATCACGGCGCCCGTCCGCAGCGCCTCAGACATCCGAGGGCCTTTCGGGGACCGAGGCCGCAAGGGCCGCGCGCCAGTCCGACAGCCGCGCCGCCAGCGCCCCGTCGCCGAGCGCCAGGATCGCCGCCGCCATCAGCCCGGCGTTGGCCGCCCCCGCCGCCCCGATCGCCATCGTCGCGACCGGAAAGCCGCGCGGCATCTGGACGATGGAATAGAGGCTGTCGAGCCCGCCCAGCGCCTTCGTCTCGACCGGCACGCCGATGACCGGCAGCGCCGTCTTCGAGGCCATCATGCCGGGCAGATGCGCAGCCCCCCCCGCGCCCGCGATGATGACGCGCAAGCCCCGCCCGGCGGCCTCGGTGCCATAGCGCCAGAGCCGGTCGGGCGTGCGGTGGGCCGAGACGATCGCGGATTCCCATGCGACGCCAAGTTCGTCGAGGATGTCGGCCGCGTGCTTCATCGTCGGCCAGTCGGACTGGCTGCCCATGATGATCCCGACCTGTGCCGCCATGCGCGCCCCCTGCACCGCCTGCCGCCCCATAGCGCAGACGCCCCAGCCCCGCCAGCGCCCTCAGGCGATGATGTCGGGGATGAGGCGGTCCTCGATGCGCGCGATCTCGTCCTTGAGCGAAAGCTTCTGCTTCTTCAGCCGCCGCAGCCGCAACTGATCGCCCCGGCCCGAATCCTCGAGCGCCGCGATCGCCTCGTCGAGGTCGCGATGCTCGCGCCGCAGCACCTCGAGGCGGATGCGCAGCACGTCTTCTGGGCTGAGTGCGCTTGGGACGGACATGCGCGCGGGGCCTGCCTTCGGGGTTGCTCGCGCAATGATACCCGATCGGGCGGCCGCGATGAAGGGGGCTCAGCCCCCGATCAGGCGCGGCAGGCCGAGCGCGAGGACCGGCAGGGCAAGGATCAGCCCGACGCGCGCGACCTCGGCCCCGATGAAGGGCACGACGCCGCGAAACACTGTCGCCATCGGCACATGCGACGCGATCCCCGCGATGATGAAGACATTGAGGCCAACCGGCGGCGTGATGAGGCCGAGTTCGACCACTGCGAGCATGAGGATCCCGAACCAGATCCGAAGCTCGTCGTTCGTCATCCCGAAGGCGGCGGCGGAGGCCGCCACATCCTCGCCGCCATTGAGCGCGACGAGCGTCGGCCAGAAGAACGGCACGACGACGAGGATCATCGCGAGGCTCTCCATGAAGCAGCCGAGCACGATCAGAAGGGCCAGCATCACGATGAGGACGAGCATCGGGTCGAGCCCGCTCGCCCCCGCCCAGTCCGAGATCGCCTGCGGCAGGCCCGCCCGGGCGAAGAAGCCCTTGAGCACCTCCGCCCCGAAGAGGATCAGATAGATCATCCCTGTCGTCACCGCCGTCGCGCGCACCGCCCGGCCGAGCCCCGAAAGGTCGAGCCCCCCCCTGCCGCGTAGGCGCAGCCAGAAACCCCAGCCCGCGATCAGGAACACCCCGATCGAGGCCGCGGGTGTCGGGGTGAACAGGCCGAAGCCCAGCCCGAGGATGATCGCGCCGAAGATGCACAGGACCGGCAGGAGCCGCCCCAGCGCCTCGCGCCGCTCGGCATCGGGCATCGGGCGTGCGGGCGGCGCGAGCGCGGGATTGAGGCGCACGAGGGCCCAGACCACCGCGACGAACCCCGCCATCGCGAGGATGCCCGGCACCACCGCCGCCTGGAACATCTGCAGGATCGAGCCCTCGACGATGATCGCATAGAGCACGAGCGCGACCGAGGGCGGGATCAGGATGCCGAGCGTGCCGCCCGCGGCCAGCGCCCCGGTCGCAAGGCGCGGGTCGTATCCCTGCCGGTCAAGCTCGGGCAGCGCGACGCGCCCCATCGTCGCCGCCGTCGCGAGCGAGGATCCGCAGACCGCCCCGAAGGCGCCGCACGCCGCCACCGCCGCCATCGCGACCCCCCCCCGCCAGCGCGAGAGCATGGCCTCGAGCCCGCGGAAGAGATCCGACGACAGCCGCGATTCGGCAGCGATGTAGCCCATCAGGACAAAGAGCGGGACGACCGACAGCTCGTAGCTCGCGGCGTTTTCCCACAGGAGCGTCTTGAACTGGCGCAGATAGGGCCAGAAGCGCACATGCGGCACGATGAGCGAGAGGATCCATGTCCCCCCGATTCCGATCGCGATCATCGCGAGCCCGACCGGCATCCGCAGCAAGATGAGCGCAAAGAGGACGGCAAGCCCCGCAATCCCGACCCCGACCGGATCAATCATCACCGGACGTCCCGAACATCGCGGACGCCGCCACCGCCGACCACAGGCTGAGTGCCGCGACAGCGGGCATGAGGAACGGCCAGATCGGCCAGCCCAGCACGGCCGTGACGGCGCTATCGGCGCGCAACTCCGCCACACCCAGCGCCATCGCCCCGGCCAGCGCCGCCGCGACAGCCGCCGTCAGGCCAAGCCAGATGCGCCCGAGCGCGCGGCGCAAGCCCACGGGTGCCCGTGCGATCAGGACATCGACAGCGACATGGCCACGGCTGGCCTGGCACCACGGGAGGAACAGGATGGCCGCGCACCCCGTGGCAAGGGCCGAGAATTCCTCGTAGCCCGGCAGGGCGGGGACATTCGCACCGCCGAGACGCGCGATCCGGTCGAGGATGAAGGCCACCGCATTCGCCGTCGTGACCAGGACGACAAGCCCGAGCAGACCGCCCCCCGCAAGTGCGAAGCCAAGCGAGAGGCGGTGCAGAAGGCCCTGCATCGCCCTCGCCCCGTCCGTCCGGCCTTCAGCGGGCAGCAGCGACGGCGGCGCGGGCCGCATCGACCAGCCCCTGCCCGTCGATGCCCGCCGCCGTCACCTCGGCAACCCAGCGCGCCACCACCGCCTCGCTCGCGGCGCGGAAGGGGGCGGCGGCGGCCTCGTCGAGGAGGATGCGCTCGGCCCCGGCGGCGGCCAGCGCGTCGATCCCGCCCTGCTCGAAGCCTTCCCACTGCGCGCCGATGCCGGCCGCGACGTTCACGCCGGAATTGGCGTCGATCACCGCCTTGAGGTCCTCGGGCAGCGCGTCATAGGCGTCCTTGTTCATGGCCAGCATGAAGACCGAGGTGCCCATGCGGTCGCCCTCGGGCGGTTCGGTGGTGAAGCGCACCAGTTCCTCGAGCTTGATCGAGGGCACGACCTCGAGCGTCGTCATCGCCCCGTCGACCGTGCCGCGCGCCATCGCCTCGGGCAGGGCCGTCACCGGCATCGCGACGGGTTCTGCCCCCATCGCCTCGATCACCCACGCCCCCGTCCGGCTCGGCGTCCGCAGTTTCAGCCCGCGCACATCCTCGATCCCGCGCACCGGGCGTGCGGCGGTCTGGATCAGGTTGCCGTCGTGGGAATGCAGGAAGATGACCTTCACGTCGCGGAAATCCTCGGCGACGAGGTCGAAGGCCGCGTTGAGCGCGATCGTCGTCGCCGTCGCCGACCCGGTGTGGACGGTCGGCAACTCGAACACCTCGGCGCGCGGAAAGACGCCGGGCGTATAGCCCAGAAGCGTCCAGACGATGTCGGCGGTGCCGTCGCGGACCTGGCCGTAGAGCTCCGCCGGCTTGCCCCCGAGCGACATGGCCGGGAAGATCTCGAAGGCGATGCGCCCGCCGCTCTCGGCCGTGACCTTTTCGGTCCAGGGCACGATCATCGCCTTGTGGGCGTTGGCGACCGGGGCGAGG
>JBIKVM010000111.1:0-9760 GCA_044356825.1 Limisphaerales bacterium | reverse complement strand
GAAGGCATCAACGACAAGGTTCAGGGCTGGGTCGCCGACGGCGTCCAGGAGGTCATGAACGGTCTCGCCCCGCAGAAGACCTGGCTCGCCTGATCCGGGCAGCTGAGGGATGCATCCTCTGATCAGACTGGTTGCCCGGCGCATCGCGCTGGGCATCCTGCTTCTGCTCGCGGCCTCGGCCCTCATCTTCATGGGGACCGAGGTGCTGCCGGGCGATGTCGCCTCGGCCATTCTCGGGCAGGGCGCGACCGAGACGACGCTCGCCAACCTGCGCGAGTCGCTGGGCCTCGACCGGCCGGCGGCGGTGCGGTATTTCGAATGGCTCTGGGGCGCGCTTCAGGGTGATCTCGGCACGTCGCTCACGAACAATCGCGACATCGCCGCGACGCTCGCGGGGCGGATGTCGAACACGCTCTTCCTCGCCTTCTGGGCGGCGGTCATCGCCGTGCCGCTCGCGATCGTGCTCGGGCTTGTCGCGGTGCGCTATCAGGGGCGCTGGCCGGACAAGCTCATTTCCGGCGCGACGCTCGCCTCGATCTCGGTGCCGGAGTTTCTCTTGGGCTACATCGCGGCCTTCTTCCTGGCGGTGAAGTTCCAGCTCCTGCCCTCGGTCGCGACGATGCATGGCGGCATGGACCTCGGCGACAAGCTGATGGCGATCGCGCTGCCGGTTCTCGTCCTCGTGCTGACGGTGCTCGGGCACATGATGCGCATGACGCGGGCCGCGATCCTCAATGTCATGCAATCGGCCTATATCGAGACGGCCGAACTCAAGGGCCTCTCGCCCTTTGCCGTGATCGCGCGCCACGCGCTGCCCAATGCGGTGGCGCCGGTCGTGAACGTGGTGATGCTCAACCTCGCCTATCTCGTGGTGGGCGTCGTGGTGATCGAGGTCGTCTTCGTCTATCCCGGCATGGGTCAGTATCTGGTCGATCACGTCGCCAAGCGCGACCTGCCGGTGGTGCAGGCCTGCGGGCTTGTCTTCGCGGCCGTCTACATCGGCCTCAACCTCTTGGCCGACCTCATCTCGATCATCGCCAACCCACGCTTGAGGCACCCGAAATGAGGATGCCGCTCTCTGCCGCGATCGGGCTTTTCCTGACCTCGCTCTATTTCCTCGCGGCGATCTTTGCCGATTTCATCGCGCCCTACGGCATGGCCGAGGTGGTGGGCGACGTGTGGGAGCCGATGTCGGCCGAGCACTGGCTCGGGACCGACAGCATCGGGCGCGACCTGCTCACCCGGATGATCTACGGCGGCCAGACGACGATCCTGATCGCGACGGCGGGCACGCTGCTGAGCTTCGTCACCGGCTCGATCCTCGGCTTCACGGCGGCGGTGGCGGGTGGCTGGGTCGATCAGGCGCTCTCGCGATTCGTCGATCTCATGATGTCGATCCCCTCGCTCATCTTCGCGCTCGTCGTGCTGTCGGTGATGCCCGTGAGCCTGCCGATCATCATCCTCGTGATGGGTTTTCTCGATGCGACGCGGGTCTTCCGGCTCTCGCGGGCGGTCGCGCTCGACATCACGGTGATGGACTATGTCGAGGCCGCGCGGCTTCGGGGCGAGGGGCGGGGCTGGATCATCTTCCGCGAGATCCTGCCCAATGCCCTCTCGCCGCTCGTGGCCGAGATGGGGCTGCGCTTCATCTTCATGGTGCTCTTCATCTCGACGCTGTCGTTCCTTGGGCTCGGTGTGCAGCCGCCGATGGCCGACTGGGGCGGGATTGTGAAGGAGAACAAGGACGGCATCGTCTGGGGCGTGCCCGCGGCGCTGGTGCCCGCGGTCGCGATCGCGACGCTTGCGATCTCGGTCAATCTCGTGGCCGACTGGATCCTGAACCGCACCGCAAGCCTCAAGGGAGGGCGCGGTGCCTGAAGAGATCCTGCGCATCGAGGGGCTGAGGGTCGAGGCCACGATCCACCCGCCGGGCGAACGTCCGCGCGGCGTGGTGCTGGTCCATGAGGCGTCGCTCACGCTCGCGCCCGGGCGGGTGCTGGGGCTGATCGGCGAATCCGGGGCGGGCAAATCGACGATCGGGCTCGCGGCACTCGGCTATGGCCGGGGCGGCGTGCGGCTGACGGCGGGGCGGGTGGTGCTGGGCGGAACCGAGATCCGCGCGGCTGGCCCGGACGTCTTGCGCGACCTGCGCGGCCGGCGCGTCACCTATGTCGCGCAATCGGCGGCCGCCGCATTCAACCCCGCCAAGCGGCTGATGGAGCAGGTGATCGAGGCGACGCTGCGCCACGGTCTCGCGACCCGGGCCGAGGCCGAGGCGCGCGCGGTCGCCCTCTTCCGCAGCCTCGGCCTGCCCGACCCCGAGAATTTCGGCCGCCGTTTCCCGCATCAGGTCTCGGGCGGGCAGTTGCAGCGGGCGATGACCGCGATGGCGCTCTGCCCCCGGCCCGACCTCGTGGTGTTCGACGAACCGACGACGGCGCTCGATGTCACGACGCAGATCGACGTGCTGGCCGCGATCAAGCGCGCCATCCGCGAGACGGGCGTCGCCGCGCTCTACATCACCCACGACCTCGCGGTGGTGGCGCAGGTCGCGGACGAGATTCTCGTGCTGCGCCACGGCCGCATGGTCGAGACGGGGCCGACCGGCACGATCATCACCGACCCGCACGAGGATTATACCCGCGCGCTCGTCTCCGTCCGCGCCATCGCCCACCCCGAGGCCCCACCCGCCGATCCGGTGCTGACGGTCGAGGGCGTGACCGCGCGCTATCCGGGCGTCCCGATCGACGTGCTCTCGGACGTGACGGTGGCGCTGGCGCCCGGCCAGACGCTCGCCGTCGTGGGCGAGAGCGGGTCGGGCAAATCGACGCTCGCGCGCGTCATCACCGGGCTTCTGCCGCCGGTCGCTGGGGCGATCCGCTTTGCCGGCCGCACCCTGCCGCCGCGCCTTGCCGACCGCACGCGCGAGGATCTGCGCGAGATCCAGATGATCTACCAGATGGCCGATGTCGCGATGAACCCGCGCCAGACGGTGCGCACGATCATCGGCCGGCCGCTCGAATTCTATTTCGGGATGACGGGGGCGGCGCGCGATGCGCGCGTGCAGGAACTGCTCGACGCGATCGAACTCGGGCAGGGCTATGCCGACCGCTATCCGGCCGAGCTGTCGGGCGGGCAGAAGCAGCGCGTCTCGATCGCGCGCGCGCTTGCCGCGCGCCCCAGGGTCATCATCTGCGACGAGGTGACATCGGCGCTCGATCCGCTGGTGGCCGACGGGATCCTGAAGCTTCTGCTCGATCTTCAGGCGCGCGAAGGGGTGGCCTATCTCTTCATCACCCACGACATCGCGACCGTCCGCGCCATCGCCGACGCGATCGCCGTGATGCACCGCGGCCGGGTCGTGCGGCAGGGGCGCAAGGGGCAGGTCCTCGCCCCGCCCTTCGACGATTACACCGACCTTCTGCTCTCATCCGTGCCCGAGATGCGGACCGGCTGGCTCGAGGAAGTCATCGCGCACCGCAAGATGGAATCGGCCGGGAACTGACGCCTCAGCCCAGCCACTCAACCCGGCCATTCGCCCCGGCCGAGCGCCCCGATTGCGGCGCAGATGCGCGCGAAACTCGCGCGCGCCCGGCCGACCGTGCCGCGCGCGCGCAGATAGCCGTGCACGAGGCCCGCCTCCTCATGGCTCACGGCGCGGCCGCCGGCGGCGGTGATGCGCGCGGCATAGGCGGGGCCGTCATCGGCCAGCGGGTCGCACTGGGCGGTAAAGACGACCGTCGGCGGCAGATGGGCAAAGTCGCGATCCTCGAGCGGGCGCGCGGTGGGGTCGCCCGCGCCGCTCTGCCCCTCGGGGTGGCGGATCGCGTCATACCAGAGGACATCGGCGCGGCTCAGCATCGGCGCCTGCGCGTGTTCGAGATAGCTGCCGCGGTCGCGGTCGCCCCCGAGGCCCGGATAGATCAGCACCTGCCCCGCGATGATCGGCCCCGAGGCGCGCGCGGCGTGGGATACCGCGGCGGCGAGGTTGCCGCCCGCGCTGTCGCCCGCGACCACGAGCGGCCCGCCCCACAGCGTCGCGGCGGCGCGCGCCGCCGTCATCGCATCGTCGAAATGGACCGGGTGGCGGTGCTCGGGCGCGAGGCGGTAATCGACCGAGACGACACGGAACCCCGTGGCGGCCGCGATCTCGGCGCAGACATCGTCGTGGCTGTGCAGCCCCCCCACCACGAAGCCGCCGCCGTGGAAATAGACGACCGTCGCGCGCGGCGCCTCGGCCGTCGTGTAGATCCGCGCCGGCACGCCGCCCACCGCGCGATCCTCGGCCGCGACGCCCGCCGGATAGCCGCGGTGAAACGCAAGGCACATCCGGTCATAGACGGCGCGCTGGCCCGCGATGGTCAGATCCACCGCGTCGTCTGGATAGAACTCTCCGGTGCGGCGGATGAAGGCCCAGGTCTCGGCATCGATCAGGTGGTCGTAGTCGGGCATGGCGGTGGCTCCGTGTCGGATGCGGCAGTCTTGCGTGCTGCGCGGCTCTGGGGCAAGTGCGCGCGCCCCCGTTTCTATAGCGGAAAGGCAAGGACCGCGCCGCACCCTGCCGCAAAAATCGCGACCGCCCAGACGGGGGCCTTCCACGCGGACAGAAGCACCCACAGCCCTACGGCAACGGCGAGATCGCGGGGACCCGCGACTGCTCCAACGAACAGCGGATCATGCAGTGCCGCCCCAAGGATACCGACCACGGCCGCATTCGCGCCGGTCATGAACCCGTGCATGGCCGCAAGGCCCCGCAGACGCGCCCACCACGGCAGTGCCGCGATGAGGACCAAGAACCCCGGCAGGAAAATCGCGCCGAGCGCCAGCGCCGCGCCGGCGATCCCCCCTTGCCCCGATCCCTGCACGAATCCGAAAAAGGCCGCGACGGAAAAGAGGGGCCCCGGCACTGCCTGCGCCGCGCCATAGCCCGCGACGAAGAGGTCGGGGGCGACACGCCCCGCAGCGACCAGTTCGGCCTCGAGCATCGGCAGCACGACATGCCCACCGCCGAACACGAGCGCGCCTGCGCGCAGATAGCCATCTATTGCGGCGAGGGTTTGCGACACGCCCGAAAGCAGCGGCAATCCGACGAGCAGGGCGACGAGCAGAGCAAGCGCCACCGCCCCGATCCCCGTCCCGACCGGCAAGGCGGGCGCCGGTGCCGTCGCGGGGGGCGCCTCCCGCCAGATCGCAAGTCCCGCCAGACCGCCCCCCACCACCGCACCGACCATCGCGATCGCTGGCGGTAGCAGCGCAACGGCCAGGAGCGCCGCGAAGGCGATGGTCGCGCGCGGGGCATCGGGGCAGAGACTGCGCGCCATCCCGAGAACCGCCTGCGCGACAACCGCGACGGCAAGCAGCTTGAGCCCCTGAAGCGCGCCGAGGCCGGCCGTCCCTTCGATGCCGGGGGCGGTGGCCGCGAAGGCCATGAGCAGCAGCGCCGAGGGCAGGGTGAACGCGACGAAGGCCGCAATGCCGCCCACCCAGCCCGCACGCATAAGCCCGATCGCGAATCCCGTCTGGCTTGAGGTCGGTCCCGGAAGGAACTGGCTGAGTGCCACGAGGTCGCCATAGTCGCGGTCTGTGATCCAGCGGCGGCGAACGACGAATTCGTCCCGGAAATAGCCCAGATGCGCAATCGGCCCCCCGAACGAGGTCAGACCGAGGCGCAGAAAGACGGCAAAGACCTCTGCCGCCCCACCCATCAGCGACCGAGGCCCATCTCGCGCAGAAAGCGCATCGAGGCCGGGATGTCTGCCGCGTTCCGCAACTCGAGCACGAGGCGCGGTTGAAGCGGCAGCGCGGCCAGCGCCCGGAAGACCGAAGGCCAGCGGATCGTCCCCTCGCCGAGCGACCAGTGCCGGTCGGCATAGCCCTCGCAATCTTGCAGGTGGACGTGTTCGAGAAGCGCGCCCGCGGACGACACGAAGTAATCGACCGGCGGCGCGCCGGTGCTGATGTGGGCGTAGTGGGCGTGACCCGTGTCGATCGACAGGCGCAGCGCGTCGGAGCCGAAGCTCTCGATCAGGCGGCGGCGATCGGTGGGGTCAATGTCCTCTATGTTCTCGACCACGAGCGTCACGCCCTGATCCTCGGCACGGCGAACCGCCGCCCCGATCGAGGCATGGACATCGGCGATGAGATCGTCGCGCGCCGTGGGATAGTCGTCGAGGTTGTTGTAATCCCACGTCGTGTAGGGCGAGTGGATGACCATCTGCGTTGCGCCGATGGCCGCGCATATATCGAGTCCCTGGTCAAACCTGCGGGCGACAAGGGCCTGCACATCGGGATCTTGCGAGGCGATGGTGAACCCCCAGAAGGGCCCGTGAAGCCCAAGCCGGCCCGAATAGCCGTCGAGCTGCGCCCGGGTCGCCTCGGCAAGCGGCCGCCAGTCTCCTCCCGCGAGGAGTTTCGGCGCGAGGAAGGACTGGACCTCGAGGTCGCGGTTCTCGGCAAGGATCCAGTCGCGGTGCAGCACGAGACCCTCATGATCGAGGGCCGCGCCGATGAGGGGCAGGGTCATCGTGCGTGTCCTTTGCGTGTCAGACGCCAGCGCGTCGCTAGCGCCCGAGCATGACATCAAGATGACAGCGCCCGCCAGCCTGATCCTCGCCGCTCAGCCGCTCCGGCGCAGAGCCTGAACGCCCATGTCGAACTCGATCACCGGCGGCTGGAGGATGCGCAGCGTCTCGGGCGGTTCGCCCTCGATCCGGCGCAGCAGGGTCCGACCGATCAGGCTGCCGGTCTCGCGCAGGTCCTCGAAGGCGGTGAAGACATTGGCCCGAAGCATCTCGAACACGGGCGAGGCGCGCTTGGCCACGAGGTCCACGTCGCGCCCTGCCTGAAGTCCGAGATCCGCGAGCGCCGCCGTGGCCGCGATCGCGGGCACCTCACCCACGCAGATGATTCCGTCGGGCCGGTCGATCCGGGCAAGGCGCGTGCGCAACCAGGCCGCGATCTCGTCAGGAGCGCGATCGAGGTGAACGTCCTCGGGGATCTCGAAGGCCGCCCCTGCCGCGCGCGCCTCGGATGCGAGGCCGTAGCGCAGGTGCTGGCCAAAGGTGAAACGCGCCTGCGGCGCGATCATCAGGATGCGCCGCCGTCCCCGGCCCACGAGATGGCGCGCGCCCGCGCGGGCAAAGGCCTCGTTGTCGTAATCGACATAGGCATGCGGGATGGCGAATTCCGTGCGGCCGTGGCTGACGAACGGAAAGCCGTGCTCGCTCAGCAGACGGACGCGCGCATCGAAGAGTTCGGTGCGGGAAAAGACGATGCCGTCGGCCATGCGATTGCGCAGGACCTCGCGCACGGCAGCATCGCGCCCCTCGTCGATGAGGTCGGGCAGGATTGCGACCGAATAGCCCGTGCCATTCAGCGCCGACATGAGGCCCGCAATGAGTTCGTGTGTGAAACCGAGGTATTCGTGCCCGGTGTTGAGCAGCACAGCCACCACCCGCGTGCGGCCCGTGCGCAGGCGTTGCGCCGCGCGGTCAGGCACATACCCGAGCCGCTGCGCCACATCCGCCACCTTCTCGCGCGTGCGGGCCGCGATTCGCGCGTCACCAGCTAGGGCGCGCGACACCGTCGTCACGGCAAGACCCGTCGCCTGGGCGATCGTCCTGAGGGTCGGCTTGTCCACGGTCGCGAAGTCCTCGAGTGCGGCCAGCTCCGGAGGTCGACTATGCGGGAAATTTGCATCGTTACAACCGTGCAAGGGCTATCTTGCCGCCGCTCTGCCGAAATGCCGCAGATGGACGTGCCGAAAGACTGCGGCACTTGCGCGCCATGGCGCAGATTCCGATTGACGAGCGACCGATTTGCAACGTTGTAATCGTGCATCCCGCCAGCGCGGGTGCATCCTGTGGGAGGACGATGAATGACGATGATGAAGGTTCTGAAAGGGTCGGTCGCGGCGCTCGCGCTGTCGGCCTCGGTCGCGTCGGCGGCCGATGTGGAAGTTCTGCACTGGTGGACCTCGGGTGGTGAGGCTGCCGCCCTCAACGTTCTGAAGGAAGACCTTCAGGGCAAGGGTATCGGCTGGGTCGACATGCCGGTGGCGGGCGGCGGCGGTGAAGCTGCTATGACGGCGCTGCGCGCGCGCGTCACGGCGGGCGATTCGCCCACGGCCGTGCAGATGCTCGGCTTCGACATCCAGGACTGGGCCGCCGAGGGCGCGCTCGGCAACCTCAACGACGTTGCCGCGGCCGAGGGCTGGGATGCGGTCGTGCCGGCCGCGCTGCAGGCCTTTGCCAAGTAT
This sequence comes from Limisphaerales bacterium, assembly GCA_044356825.1. Taxonomy (GTDB): domain Bacteria; phylum Pseudomonadota; class Alphaproteobacteria; order Rhodobacterales; family Rhodobacteraceae; genus JAUREX01. The sequence continues at coordinate 1,503 of JBIKVM010000111.1, read as the reverse complement.
GACGGCAACTGGATCTCGGCGCCCGTCAACGTCCACTCGACGAACTGGGTCTGGATCAACAAGGCAGCGCTCGACGCCGCCGGCGGCAAGGCGCCCGAGTCGTGGGAAGAGCTGGTCGCGGTTCTCGACGCGATGAAGGCCAACGGCATCACCCCGCTCGGCCATGGCGGCCAGGCCTGGCAGGACGCGACCATCTTCGACGCGGTCGTCCTCTCGCTCGGCGGCGACTTCTACAAGGCCTCGATGATCGACCTCGACGAGGGTGCGCTCGGCGGCGAGCAGATGGCCGAGGCGTTCAACCGCCTGATCAAGCTCAGCAGCTATGTCGATGCGAACTTCTCGGGCCGCGACTGGAACCTCGCTTCGGCGATGGTCATCAACGGCGAAGCCGGGATGCAGATGATGGGCGACTGGGCCAAGGGCGAGTTCCTGAAGGCCGGCAAGGTTCCGGGCGCGGACTTCGTCTGCATCCGCTTCCCCGGCACGCAGGGGTCGGTCACGTTCAACTCCGACCAGTTCGCGATGTTCGGCGTCAACTCGGACGAGAAGCGCGCCGCGCAGGCGCAGATGGCCTCCTCGGTCATGAACCCGGGCTTCCAGTCGGCGTTCAACGTCGTCAAGGGTTCGGTCCCGGCCCGCACCGACGTGCCGAACGACGCCTTCGACGATTGCGGCAAGAAGGGCATGGCGGATCTGGCCGAGGCCAACACCTCGGGCAACCTCTTCGGCTCGATGGCGCATGGCCATGCCGCCCCGGCGGCGGTGAAGAACGCGGTCTATGACGTCGTCACCGCGGCCTTCAACGGCCAGTATGCCGACGGCGCCGCGGCGGCTGCCGCGCTCGCCAGCGCGGTTGCGGCGGCGAAGTAAGACATCAAGGGCGGGCGGCCCCGCGGGGCCGCCCCCACCTTGCGACCCGAGGGAATGCGCATGGCCGCTGCCGACCAGACCGACTGGCGCACCCGCGCGCAGGACTGGCTGCCGAAACTGGTGCTGGCGCCCTCGCTCGCCGTGACGCTCCTGTTCGTCTACGGCTTCATCCTCTTTACCATTGTCCTGTCCTTCACCGGCTCGCGCATGCTGCCGCGCTACGATTTCGTGGGCTTCACGAATTACGCGAAGCTCTTCGCGCTCGAGCACTGGTGGACGGCGATCGGCAACATCGCGATCTTCGCGACGCTCTACATCGGCATCTGCACCGCGATCGGCCTCATGCTCGCGATCTTCCTCGACCAGAAGATCCGGGGCGAGGGGGTGCTGCGCCCGATCTACCTCTATCCGATGGCGCTGTCGTTCATCGTGACGGGGACGGCGTGGAAGTGGTTCCTCGACCCCGGCATCGGGCTCGAGCGCACCATGCACCTCTGGGGGTGGGAGAGCTTCAGCTTCACCTGGATCAAGGACAGCGACATGGCGATCTACACGATCGTCATCGCCGCCGTCTGGCAGACCTCGGGCTTTGTCATGGCGATGTTCCTCGCGGGGCTTCGGGGCATCGACAAC
>JBIKVM010000287.1:0-2702 GCA_044356825.1 Limisphaerales bacterium | reverse complement strand
CGCGTCCGGGTGCGCGATCTGCACGCCGATCGAGGCCGGGAAGCCATAGCCCATGGTGCCGAGCCCGCCCGAGGTCATCCAGCGGTTGGGCGCGTCGAAATGCAGGAACTGCGCGGCCCACATCTGGTGCTGGCCGACCTCGGTCGTGATGTAGCGGTCCATCCCCTTCGTCAGCGCCTCGAGGCGCGCGACCGCGTGCTGGGGCTTGATCGTGCGTTCCGAGGGGCGGAAGGCCAGGCAATCGACCGCGCGCCACTCGCGGATGCGCGCCCACCACCGCGCCACCCCCTCGCGGTTGGTGCGCCGGCCGCGCTCGGTCCAGAGCGCGAGCACCGCGCGCAGCACATGGGCCACATCGCCCACGATCGGCACCTCGGTGCGGATCACCTTGTTGATCGAGGAGGGGTCGATGTCGATGTGGGCCTTGCGCGAATGGGGCGAGAAGTCCTTGATCCGCCCCGTGATGCGGTCGTCGAAGCGCGCGCCCACGTTCACCATCACGTCGCAGCCGTGCATGGCGAGATTGGCCTCGTAGAGCCCGTGCATCCCGAGCATGCCGATCCAGTTCGCCCCCGAGGCCGGATAGGCGCCGAGCCCCATGAGCGTCGAGGTGCAGGGAAAGCCCGTCGCATCGACGAGTTCGCGCAGGAGCCGGCTCGCCTCGGGGCCCGAGTTGATGACGCCGCCGCCGGTGTAGAAGATCGGCCGCTCGGCGGTCTCGAGCATCTCGACAAGGCGCAGGATCTGCGCGGGGTCGCCCTCGAGCTTCGGGCGGTAGTGCTCGGTGCGGGTGCGGGCGGGCGGGGTGTAGTCGGCGGTCGCGAACTGCACGTCCTTGGGGATGTCGACGAGGACCGGCCCCGGCCGGCCCGAGGTCGCGACATGGAAGGCCTGGTGGATCGTCTCGGAGAGCCGCGCGGTGTCCTTCACGAGCCAGTTCATCTTGGTGCAGGGGCGCGTGATGCCGACCGTGTCGGCCTCCTGAAAGCCGTCGGTGCCGATCATGAAGGTGGGCACCTGCCCCGTCAGCACGACGAGCGGGATCGAATCCATCAGCGCATCGACGATGCCGGTGACGGCGTTCGTCGCCCCGGGCCCCGAGGTGACAAGCACGACGCCCGGCTTGCCGGTCGAGCGGGCATAGCCCTCGGCCATGTGGACGGCGCCCTGTTCGTGGCGCACGAGGATGTGGCGGATGTCGTTCTGGAGAAAGAGTTCGTCATAGATCGGCAGCACCGCGCCGCCCGGATAGCCGAACACCACCTCGACACCCTGATCCTTCAGGGCCTGAACGACCATCTTCGCGCCGGTCATCGTCTGCGTCATCGTCTGCTCCTGCGTTCTCGCAACAAAAAGCCCCCGGTTCTGGGTCGGGGGCGCCAAGGGTGTGGACCGGGATCGATCACATGCCCGTGCGCCGGCCTCCTGCCACGATGTCTGTTGCTGCGTCCAAGGTTGCCCCCGCTGCGATGCGGCGGACACTAGGGTGACCCGGGGCGGGCGTCAACCGGCAAATTCGGCATTTTATGTCGCAGGTAGGTTAAAATCTTTTCACTTGTTGCGCAAAATGGACCTCTGGCGCGCGATCTTGAAAAGCTGCCGCCTGTCAGTGCGCTCGTGCCGCACCGCCACCGCCGTGCCTTGCCTTCGCCCACCCCGGCGGCTACGTTCCCACCGGATTTTCCGCCCGTCCCAGATCCGCCCCGCGTCAGGAGTGTCAGATGTTCGCAACCCCCGCCTTCGCTCAGGCCGCCGGCGGTGGCACCGAGGCCTTCATGAGCTTCGTGCCCCTCGTTCTCATCTTCGTCATCATGTATTTCCTGCTGATCCGTCCCCAGCAGAAGCGCGCCAAAGAGCACAAGGCCATGGTCGAGGCGCTGCGGCGGGGCGATCAGGTGCTGACGCAGGGCGGGATCATCGGCAAGGTCTCGAAGGTGAAGGAAGACGGCGAGATCGAAGTCGAGATCGCCGAGGGCGTCCGGGTGCGCGTGCTCAAGGGCACGATCGCGCAGGTGATGTCGAAGTCCGAACCGGCCGCCTCCTAAGGGCGGGCGGGCATGCTTCGGGTCTCTCTCTGGCAGCGCATCCTCGTCTGGACGATCTGTCTGGCAGGCGTTCTTGCCGCGGTGCCGAACGCCTTTTATGGCCGGGTCGAGGGGCATAACGACGCTGCCGCCGCCATCGAGGCCAGCGGTGGCACCGCTTCACCCGAGCAAGAGGCTGCCCTTGCCCTCTGGCCCTCCTTCCTGCCCGGCACGCTCGTCAATCTTGGGCTTGACCTCCGTGGCGGGGCGCATCTGCTGGCCGAGGTTCAGGTCGCCGATGTCTATGCCGGGCGGATGGACGCCCTCTGGCCCGAAGTGCGCGATGCGCTGCGCGCCGAACGCGACACGGTCGGCAGCATCCGCCGCGCGCCCTCCGAACCGGGAACTTTGCGCATTTCGCTCTCTGACCCCGCCGGGGTCGAGAGCGCCCTCCAGATCGTGCAGGGGCTGGCGCGCCCGGTGGTGTCGCTGCTCGGCCCTTCGGGCAACGACCTCGAGGTGCGCGCCGAGGGATCCGAGATCATCGTCACCCTCTCCGAGGCCGAGCGGGTGGCGACCGATGACCGGACCATGCGCCAGAGCCTCGAGATCATCCGGCGGCGCGTGGACGAGGTCGGCACGCGCGAACCCACGATCTTGCGGCAGGGGTCGGACCGG
>JBIKVM010000286.1:0-2705 GCA_044356825.1 Limisphaerales bacterium | reverse complement strand
CCGGCGGATGGCGCAGCATCAGGGCGCGCAGCGCGCGCGCCTCGGCGATGAAGTCGCGCGGCGCGACCAGATAGCCCAGCCGCAGCCCCGGAAACACCGATTTCGAGAAGGAGCCGACATGGATCACCCGCCCCTCGGCATCGAGCGACTTGAGCGCCGGCGCGACGGGGCCGAGAAAGGACATCTCGAATTCGTAATCGTCCTCGACCACCACCGCGCCCGCCCGCGCCGCCCCCTCGAGCAGCGCAATGCGCCGGGCGATCGGCATGGTCGCGTTCGTCGGACACTGGTGCGAGGCGGTGGTGAAGATGACATCCGCCCCCGCGGCGGCCTCGGGCGGCAGGCCCTCGGCATCGACCGCGACGGGGCGCAACGCCGCCCCCGTCTGCGCCACCATCCCCGCCAGCCCCGGATAGCCCGGCGTCTCGACGACCGCGACGCGGCCGGGGCGCAAGAGCAGGCTCGCCGCGATCCAGAGCGCGTTCTGCGCCCCGAGCGTCAGCAGCACCTCGTCCTCGGCGGCGGCGATCCCGCGCCGGGGCAGGATCATGCCGCGCAGCATGTCGATCAGCATCGGATCGTCGCGCTCGAACTGGTCCGAGGTCAGCGCCGAGAACTCGCGCCGGCCCAGCGCGCGGAGCGCGCATTGGCGCCAGTTGTGATGGTCAAACAGCGCCGGATCGGCCTGGCCGTAGATGAAGGGATAGGGGTAACGCTCCCAGTCCACGGGCTTTTCCGGGCGCGCGATGGCGGAATAGCGCCGCCCAGTCAGGGCCGCATAATCGACCGCGACGGCACGCGGCCCCTCGGGCGCGAAATCCGGGCCGCCCGGCGCCGTTTCCGAGACGAAATAGCCCGACCGGCCGCGCGCCACGAGATAGTCCGAGGCCACGAGATCGGCATAGGCGAGCGTCACGGTGATGCGACTGACCCCGAGATGGACCGCGAGCGCCCGGCTCGAGGGCAGCCTCGCGCCCGGCCGGAACCGCCCGGCGAGGATGCCGCGCGCGACCATGGCGCGGATGCGGCTTTGCAGCGTGCCGCCCTCGCCCGGGGCGAGGTGAAAGGCTTCGACGGGAACGGCCATGGCGCCTCGGTGCTTCGACCCGATCCTGCGGAGCGGCGCGGCGCCGTCAAGCCCCGCGCGCGCCCGAGCTAGCCACCGAGCGGGCGCAGGAGTTCGCGGCTGATGATGTGGCGCTGGATCTCGCTCGTGCCTTCCCAGATGCGCTCGACGCGCGCATCGCGCCAGATGCGCTCGAGCGGCAGTTCCTCCATGAGGCCCATGCCGCCGTGGATCTGGATGGCCTCGTCGGCGATCATGGCGAGCGCCTCGGTCGCCTTGAGCTTCGCCATCGCCATGTCGGCCTCGGTGACGCTGCCCTGATCGAATTTCCAGCCGGCCGACCAGGTGAGCAGCTCGGCCGCGCGCAACTCCATCGCCATGTCGGCGAGCTTGAAGGACACGCCCTGGAACTTGCCGATCTGCTGGCCGAACTGCTGGCGGTCGGCGGCGTAGGCAAGCGCGTGGCCGAGCGCGCGGTCGGCGCGGCCGAGGCAGGTCGCGGCCACCTGCAGCCGGGTCGCGCCAAGCCAGGTGTTGGCGACCTCGAAGCCCTTGTGCACCTCGCCGAGGATGTTCTCCGCCGGCACGCGGCAATCGTCGAATTCGAGGACGGCGTTCGAGTAGCCGCGGTGGCTCACGTTGCGATAGCCGTCGCGGACGGTGAAGCCCTTGGTGCCCTTGTCGACGAAGAAGGCGGTGATGCGCTTCTTGCGGCCGCGCGGCGTGTCCTCCTCGCCGGTCGCCATGAAGGCGATGGTGAAGCCCGCGATGTCGGCGTGGCTGATGAAGTGCTTGGTGCCGTTCAGCACCCAGTCCCCGCCCTCGGGGCGCGCGTTGGCCTTCATGCCGCGCAGGTCGGATCCCGCGCCGGGTTCGGTCATGGCGAGGCAGTCCCACGTCTCGCCCCGGATGCAGGGCGCGAGGTAGCGCGCGCGCTGGTCGGGCGTGCCGGCGAGCAGGATGTTCGAGGGGCGCGCGACGCAGGTCCAGTGCAGGGCGTAGTTCGCCCGGCCAAGTTCGCGTTCGTAGAGAAGCCAGCTCAGCGTATCGAGGCCCGCGCCCCCCACCTCCGCGGGCATGTTGGCGGCATAGAGGCCCGCGGCCATCGCCTTGGCCTGGATCTCGCGGATGAGGTCGGGGCGCAGGCTGCCGGTGCGTTCGACCTCGGACTCGTGCGGATAGAGTTCCGTTTCCACGAAGGCTCTGGTCGTCTCCACGACCATGCGCTGTTCGTCGCTCAGAGCGAAGTCCATCATGTCCTCATGGATCGACGTTGTAGGTCATGCCATCGACGGCGAGCGCCTGGCCAGAGATCATCCGCGCGCCCGCCGAGGCGAGGAAGACGGCCATGTCGGCCACGTCCTCAGGGTCCGAGAGCCGCTTGAGTGCGGTGCCGGCGGCGTAACCCGTGCGGATCGCCTCGGCCGTGACGCCCTTGGCGGCGGCCTCGGCCTCGATCACGCGGTCGATGCGGGGGCCGTTGACGCTGCCGGGGCAGATCGCGTTGGCGCGGATGCCATGGGGGCCAAGCTCCATCGCCACGGTCTTCATGAGGCCGATCACCCCCCATTTGGCCGCGACGTAGGGCGCGCGGAAGGGTGTGCCATAAAGGCCCGAGGTCGAGGAGATGAATGTGATG
>JBIKVM010000110.1:0-9853 GCA_044356825.1 Limisphaerales bacterium | reverse complement strand
CCCGGATCGAGACGAGCACCGCGCGCGCCTCGGGGCCGAGCCGCGCGATCAGGTGGTCGAGTTCGGCAAGATCCTGCGGGCCGAGCGCGGGGCCCGGCGCGCGCACGGCCGCGCTGCGGATGACACCGCGCCGGCGCAGCACCTCCTTGCGCAGGGCAAGACCGATGCCGGGCTGCTGTTCATACCGGATGAGGGGCAGATAGGCATCGAAGAGGTCATAGGCCCCCGCCCTGTCGCCCGCGGCGTGGCGGCGGCAGACCTCGGCCAGCATCTCGGGAAATGCAAAGCCCGTCATCGCCCCGTCCGCGCCCCGTTCAAGCTCGTGCGGCAGGAACACGCCGCTGTTGCCGACCAGCACGCTCAGCCGCCGCCCGCCCGTGGCGGCGGCCTCGGCGCGCAGGCGCGAGAGCTTGTTCAGCCCGGGGAAATCCTCGTGCTTGAACATCACGAGGTTGGGGTGCGCGGCGGTCAGCGCGACGACATTGCGCACCGAGATGTGCACGCCGTTGATCGGGGGGAAGTCCTGCAGGCAGACGGGCGTATCCGCGCCCACCGCGCGGATGGCGGCATCCAGATAGCGCTCGACCGCCTCGTCGCCCTGAAGCCCGGGGGTGGGTGCGATCATCACCCCGCCGGCGCCGGCATCCATCGAGAAGCGCGCCAGATCGCCCAGAATCGCGATGCCGGGGGCAGAGACGCCGACGACGACCGGCACGCGCCCGGCCGTGCGCGCGACCACCTGACGCACGAAGGCGCGCGCCTCGTCCGGCGCGAGCTTCGGCGCCTCGCCCATCACGCCGAGGATCGTGATCCCGCGCGCGCCGCTCTCGAGGAAGAAATCCACCATCGAATCGGCGCTCGCGGCATCGATCCCGCCGTCCTCGGCAAAGGGGGTGGGCGCGATGACGCAGAGCCCGTCGGACGCCTCGGTGATCGCGCTCGCCATCCGCTGTTCCCTTCCGAAGCCTGTTGCCAGAGGGATATTAACGGTATACCAATTGCATTACAACGGCATCGTGATGGTGGGCGATGGCTTCGCAGCCGCAGACACTCGGCGAGACGCTCGACACGCTGGATGGCGACGGCGCCGCGCCGCGCCTTGCCTCGGTCGCCTATGAGCAGATCCTCGACGCGCTGGTGGCGGGCAAGCTGCCGGGCGGCTCGATCATTCAGGAGCGGCTCCTCGCGCGGCTGCTCAACTTATCGCGCACGCCGGTGCGCGAGGCGATCAGCCGGCTTGAGGGCGAGGGGCTGTTGCAGCGCGTCTCGCCCCGGGTGCTCATGGTCAACCGCGTGACGGTCGCCGAGGTGCTCGAGATCCTCTCTGTCCGCCGCCTGCTCGAGGTCGAGGCGGTCGGGCTTGCCACGGGCAAGATGCCGCATGAGGAGATCGACGACCTCTGCGCGCGGGTCGAGGCGCTGCTCGCCGCCCGGACGGTGACGGCCGAGGCCTATCACCTGCTCGACGACCACATCCACGAGGGGATCGCGCGCGCTGCCGGCAACCGGACGCTGCTTGCGATCGTGCTCGATCTGCGCCGCAAGACCGCGATGTTCGACATGCGCCGCGTGCCCGAACGCTTCCGCCCCTCCTGCGAGGAGCACCTCGCGATCCTCGGCGCGATGCGGGCGGGCGATGGCGCCGCGGCGGCGCGCGCGATCGCGCTGCACATCGACAATGTCCGGCAGAGCATCCTGCACCGTCTGTCGGCAGGTATCGACCTCGGTGCCGGGCGTGCTGAGGGCCGGACATGACACGAATCGCCTATCTCGAGAACGGCCCGACCCGCGATGATGCGAGCGGCCTGCCCGAACGCCTTTCAGCTCTCGGGGCCGAGGTCGTGCGCTTCTGGGCCTTCCGCGACCGCTTTCCGCCCGACCCGGACGAATTCGACGGCTTCATTCTCTCGGGCAGCCCGCTCAGCGCCTATGACGCGCACGACTTCATCGCGCGCGAGCACACCTTCATCCGCGACATGGCCGCGATCGGCAAGCCGATGCTCGGCCTGTGCTTCGGCAGCCAGATCCTCGGCTCGGCGCTCTGCGGGCGCGATCAGGTGTTCCGGCGCAGCCGCTGCGAGGTAGGCTATACCCGGCTCGCGCTTGGCAGTGCGGCAGCGACGGACGATCTTGTGCGCGGCTGCGGCCCCGAGGTCGAGATGTTCGTGTGGCACAACGACGAGGTGCGCGCGGATCATCCCGACATGGTCATCCTCGCGCAGAGCGCGGAGTGCCCCAATCACGTCTGGCGGTTCCGCGATCTGCCTGTCTGGGGCATCCAGGGCCACCCCGAGGTCACCGCCGCCAACGGCGGGGTGTGGTTCGGAAAGAGCCGCGCGGCCCTCGTCAAGGATGGCGCCGACGTGGACGCACTGATCGCCGGCGCGCGTGACAGCACCGGCGGACTCGAGATGCTGGCAGCGTTCGTGCGCCGCTGCCGGCCAAGCTAGCACCCTCAACCAACTGGGAAGGAAACCGACATGAACAGGACTGTGAAGGCAGCACTATTCGCCGGGATGGCAGCCGTCGGCGCGGCGTCGTCGCCCGCGCTCGCGGCGGAGATGGTGTTCGTCAGCTGGGGTGGCGCCTATCAGGACGCGATCCGCGCCGCGTGGCTCGACCCCTTCAAGGCCGAGACCGGCGTCAACGTGCTCGAGGAGACGGGCCCCGAGACCGCCAAGATCAAGGCGATGGTCGATACCGGCACCGTGACATGGGATGTCGTGACGGACGGCGGCCTCGGCGTGGCGCGCGGCGCGGCCGAGGGGCTCTTTGAAGAGATCACCCCCGAGATGGTCGACCAGAGCCACGTCTATCCTGAGATCGTCAACAAGTACGGCGTGCCCTCAGAGATCTTCTCGACGAACTTCGCCTTCTCGACGGCGGCCTTCCCCGACGGTGGGCCTCAGCCTGCGTCCTGGGCCGATTTCTGGGATGTCGAGAAGTTCCCGGGCAAGCGCGCGCTCTATGGCGGGCCGAACACCGTGCTCGAGGCCGCGCTCATGGCTGACGGCGTCGCGGCAGCCGATGTCTACAGCGTGCTCGCCACCCCCGAGGGGCAGGACCGCGCCTTCGCCAAGATCGAGGCGCTGAAGCCCCATATCGCCGTCTGGTGGACGAAGGGCGCGCAGCCCGCGCAGCTTCTGGGCAGCGGCGAGGTCGTGATGTCGAACGGCTGGAACGGCCGCATCGAGGCGGGCATCAAGGAAGGGTTGCCGATCAAGGCCGTCTGGAACGGGGCCGTCGCCGAGGTGGGCTATTTCATGATCGTGAAGGGCGCCAAGAACCGCGACACCGCGATCGCCTTCCTCAACCACGCCGTCTCGCCCGAGGCGCAGGCCGAGTTCCACAAGTATGTCGCCTACGGCCCGGTCACGCCCGGCGCCTGGGACTTCATCCCGCAGGAAGAGTGGGCGCGCCTGCCGTCCTCGCCCGAGAACCTCGCGCAGTCGCTGTTCCTCAACGTGGATTGGTGGCTTGCGAACGAACCGGCGATGATCGAGCGTTACAACACGCTGATGCAGCAGTAAGCCGGACCGGATTGGAGGCGGGAGGGGAAGATGCTGGACCTCATGTGGTTTGACAGGGCCGAATTCCTCTCCCGCCTCGACCGGGTGCAGACGGCGATCGGCGCGCTCGGACTCGACGCGCTGATCGCCTTCCAGCCCGAGACGATCACCTGGACGACGGGGCATTATACCCGCGCCTACAGCGGCTTTCAGGTGGCGATCATCCCGCGGGTGGGCGAGCCCACGCTGATCTGCCGCAATGTCTCGAAATATTACGCCGACAAGACCTGCGCCTTCGCCGATGTCGTCTGCTGGCGCGACGGCGAGGACCGCCTCGCGCTCACGCTGCGCACCCTGCGCGATCGTCTGCCGGGCGCGCGACGGCTCGGGGTCGAGATGGACAGCTGGGTGCTCAATCATTCGCGCCTCGCCGCGCTCGGCGCGGGCCTCGCCCCGGCCGAGCTCGTCGATGTGGGCGCGATGCCGGCGCGGCTGCGGCTCGTCAAGTCGCCCGCCGAGATCGCCTATCAGCGCACCGCCGCACGCGCCGCCGAAGCCGCGATGCGCGCCGCCGTCGCGGCTGCCCTTCCCGGCGCCGACGAGGTCGATGTCGCGGCCGCCGCGGCCGCTGCGCTGATCCGTGCGGGCAGCGACACGCCGGGGCCGGGGGTACTGTCATCGGGCGAGCGTGCGCGGCATCTGCACGGCGGATACATGCGTCGGCGGCTCGAGCATGGCGATACGCTCCAGTACGAACCGACCCCGCACACGCGCCATTACAACGCCCGCTTCATGCGCACGATCAAGATCGGCGCGGCGAGCGACGCCGAGCGCGCGATGGCCGAGGCGCTGATCGAGGTGCAGGATCGCGCCATAGCGGCGGTTGCACCGGGCGTGCCCGCCACCGTCCCCGACCGGATCTATCGCGAGGGCATCGTGGCCACGGGCCTCGTGCCGGCCTACACCAACAAGACCTTCTATTCGGTCGGGCTGCTCATGCATCCGACCGACGCAGAGCCGCTCGAGGCCACGCCCGAGGCCGAATGGCGCTTCGAGCCGGGCATGACCTTCCACAGCTATCTGCTCGTCAACGGGTTCGGCATGTCCGAGACGATCCTCGTGACGCCGACGGGTGTCGAACGGCTGACAAGCTTTCCGCGCGCGCTGCTCGTCGGCGGGACGGACCCCGCATGACGGCGCGACCGTGACGGGCCGGCCATGACGGCGGGGGCCGAGCCAGCCGCGCCCGCGCGGCGCACGGGCGGGGGGGGCGGGATTGCCCGCATCCTCGGGGTCGCGATATTCGCGGTGGTGTTCGCGGCCTTCGTCTGGCCCATCCTGTCGCTGATGGGGGCAAGCCTGCAGGGGGGAGAGAGCCTCGCGGCCTATGCCAAGCTCGCGACCTCGCCGAACTATCAGCGCGCCTTCGTCAATACCTTCGTCATCGCGGGGCTTGTCACCGGCACCGCGCTGGTCGCGGCCTATCCGCTGGCCTACCTCATGGCGAGCGTGCCGCCGCGGGCGGCGCAGATCCTGACCTTCGTCGTCCTGCTGCCCTTCTGGACAAGCGCGCTCGTGCGGACGGCGGCGTGGATGGTGCTCTTGCAGCGCAACGGCGCGGTCAACACGGTGCTGACGGGCACCGGCATCGTCGATGAGCCGGTGGCCTTCCTCTACAACCTGCCGGCCGTCATCATCGGGATGGTGCATGTGCTGCTGCCCTTCATGGTGCTGCCGCTCTATGCCGCGTTCCGCGCGCTCGATGGACAACTCCTGCAGGCGGCCGAGGGGCTCGGGGCGGGGCCCGCGACGCTCGTGGGGCGCATCATCGTGCCGCTGACCGCGCCGGGGGCGGCGGCCGGGGCGCTCATCGTGTTCATGAGCGCGATCGGCTACTACATAACGCCCTCGCTGATGGGCGGGCCGCGGCAGATGATGCTCGCGCAGATGGTCAGCTATCACATGCAGGAACAGCTCGACTGGGCGATGGCCTCGGCGCTCAGCATCGTGCTGCTCGGCTCGACGCTCGCGGTGTTCTTCGTCTTCCAGCGCTTCTACGGCTTCGACCGGCTCTTTGCCTCGGAGACGGGCACGGTCATCGACCCGCGCCTTGCGCGCAGGGGCGGGGGGGCGGCGTGGCGCGTGGCGCTGGTGCTCGGCCTTGTCGTCGCGATCTTCCTCGTCGTGCCGATCCTCGTCGTCTTTCCGCTGAGCTTCGCGAGTTCGCCCTTCATCCAGTTCCCGCCCGCCGAATGGACGACGCGCTGGTATGCCAAGCTCGCGGCTGATCCGAAGTGGCTCGCGGCCTTCGTGTCGAGCCTGCGCGTCGCGGTGCTGGGCGTTGCGGTCGCGGTCGCCTTCGGCACCCTGGCCGCGATCGTGGTGTCGCGCCTGCGCGGACCGCTGGCGCGGACGCTCGAGGTCGTGCTGCTCGCCCCGCTCGTGGTGCCGCCGATCATCGTGGCGATCGCGCTCTACTACACCCACGCCCGCGGCCCCTTCATGGGCTCGCACGAGCTTCTGGCCTTCGGACATGCGCTGCTCGCGCTGCCCTTCGTCTATGTGACGGTCCGGGCGGGTCTGCGCAGCTTCGATCCCAACCTCGAGCTTGCCGCGCTCGGGCTCGGCGCCTCGTGGCCGGTGATGTTCCGCCGGGTGATGCTGCCCTCGATCCTGCCGGGGATCGGGGCGGGGGCGGTGTTCGCCTTCATCACCTCCTTCGACGATGTCGTGCTTGCGCTTTTCCTCACCAACGCGAAATCGCGCACGCTGCCGCGCGTGATCTACGAGGGCGCGCTCGATGACATCGACCCCGCCATCATCGCGGTCGCCGTGATCCTCATCCTCTTCTCGCTCGCCGCCCTCGTGGCGAGCCTCCTCATCCGGAAGCGCCCATGACCGAAGCTGCTGCCCATGTCGGCAAGACCGTCGAACTCGTCGCGCTGAACAAGCGCTTCGGCGCCGTCGCGGCCGTCGACGGGGTCGACATCGCGATCGCGGCGGGGGAGTTCTGCACGCTGCTCGGACCGTCGGGCTCGGGCAAGACGACGCTGCTCAAGATCATCGCGGGCTATGAGGAGGCAAGCTCGGGCGCGATCCGCATCGGTGGACGGAACGTCGCCGACATTCCAGTGGCGCGGCGCAACATCGGGATGGTGTTCCAGAACTACGCGCTGTTTCCGCACATGACCGTGGCCGAGAACGTCGCCTTCCCGCTCGAGATGCGCGGAATCCCGGCCGCCGAACGCGCGCGCAAGGTCGAAACGGTGCTCGACCTCATCGGCCTGCCGGGCCTCGGGGGGCGGCTACCGCGCCAGCTTTCGGGAGGCCAGCAGCAGCGCGTCGCCGTCGCGCGCGCGCTTGTCTTCGACCCCGACATCCTGCTGATGGACGAACCGCTCGGCGCGCTCGACAAGAACCTGCGCAGCACGATGCAGGCCGAGATTCGTGCCCTCCACCGCCGGATCGGCGTGACGGTCGTCTATGTGACCCACGATCAGGAAGAGGCGATGAACATGTCCGACCGGGTGGTGGTGATGAACCACGGCCGTGTCGAACAATCGGGGCCGCCGGCCGCGCTTTACGACCGGCCGGCGAATGCCTTCGTCGCGCGATTCCTGGGAGATTGCACGCTGCTCGCGCTCGAACCCGACACGCAGGCGGGCGGCTTCCGGCCGGTGCTGGGCGGCGCGGTGGTGGTGCCCTTCCCGCCCGGCTGGCAGCCCGGGGCGCCGCGGATGGTCGCAGGCATCCGGCCCGAGCGGCTGCGCATCGTCAGTGCCGGCGCGGGCATCCCGGCCCGTGTCACCGATGTCGCCTTCACCGGGCCGGATTATCGGGTCGATCTTGACGCCGGAGGCACGGCGCTTGTTGCGCGAGTGCCGAACCTCGGTGCGCCGCCCGCGCGGGTCGGCACCGCGGTCGGGGTCGATTTCGGGCCCGGCGATCTCTTCCTCGTGCCCGCCGTGTCGTGATCGCGCCCGGGCCATGACGGGCATCCTGATCACGGGGGCGCGGATCGTCGATGTCGTCGCGGGCGCGGTGTGGCCGGCGATGTCGATCCTGATCGAGGATGGCCGCATCACCCGCGTCGCCGAGGGCGCCGTCGCGGCGCCGGGCGCGCAGGTCATCGACGCGGGCGGGCGCTGGGTGATGCCCGGCCTGATCGACGCCCATGTCCACGCGATCGCCGTCGCGCCGGACTATGCCGGGATCGCCGCGCTTTCGCCCTATCTGGTCGGGGCGCGGGCGCTCGGCGTGCTGCAGGGGATGCTCGCGCGCGGCTACACCACGGTGCGCGATGCGGGCGGCGCAGACGGCGGGCTGGCGCAGGCCGTTGCCGAGGGGCCGGTCGCGGGGCCGCGGCTCTATCCCTCCGGCCTCGCCCTTGCCGAGCGTGGCGGGCAGGGCGATTTCGGTCGCGGACGCGACGCGCCGCCCGGCTGTCCGGTCTGCCACGGCCACCGCACCATCACCCGCGTCGTCGAAGGCGAGGCCGCGCTCCGCGCCGCGGTGCGCGAGGAGTTGCGCGGGGGGGCGACCCAGATCAAGCTGATGGCCTCGGGCGGCATCCTGTCGGGCATCCCGATGGAGACGCCGCAGTTCAGCCCCGCCGAGATCGCCGCCGCAGTCGCCGAGGCGGCAGCTGGTGGAACCTATGTCATGGCCCATGCCTATGAGAGCCGCGCCATCGACATCTGCGTCGCGGCCGGGGTGCGCTCGATCGAACATGCCACGCTGCTCTCGCCTGCAACCGCCGCACGCATCGCCGCGGCGGGCGCGGGCATCGTGCCGACGCTCACGGTCTTTGCCGTGCTGCGCGAAGAGGCCCGCGATCCGGCGACTGCCGCGCGCATGGCGGATCTGCTGCGGCGCGGGCTCGAGAGCATCGACATCGCCCGCTCGGCCGGCGTCGTGATCGGGCACGGCACCGACCTGCACCACGGCGCGCACCATCGCCAGCCCGAGGAGCTCCTGCTGCGGCGGGCGGTGATGTCGAACGCCGAGATCGTGCGCGCCGCGACGCTCGGCAACGCCACCATCATGGGGCTGGCCGACGAGGTCGGCACGATCGCCGAAGGAAAGCGGGCCGACCTGATCATCCTTGATCGCGATCCGCTCAGGGATGTGGCGGTGCTGGGCACCCCCGCAGAGCATATCAGCGCCGTGATCGCTGATGGGCGCGTCGTGATGCAGCAAAGTTACACCGAGATAACCGACAACCAGGATTGACCGGCCGCGCGCCCCCGGCGATGTCGTCGACGTTCCATCAGATCCTATCCCGCTCCGCTGCGTGCCGACGCACATGTGCGCCGATCCCGACCCTCAGGTGGCCGCGAGCACCACGCAAAACACGATGGCCGCGGTCGGTGCCCGAAAGAGCCTCCTTCATGTCGCGCAACCTCGGGGGAACGGCCGGATCGAAAGCTTAGCGTCCACCACCCGGGTCTGGGACGTGATCGCGATTTGGTCTGGCCGCGTGGGGCATCCTCGGATCGCGTCCATCCAGTGCTGCCCCCCCGTGGGTCAGCCGGTTGCCAGCCGCCGCCCCGGAGGTCTTCGTGCCGCAAGTCGCGCGGGCGGTCGCCCTGCCCCGACCGATCTTGCCATCTGCGCTGGTGCGCAGGTAGTCCCCGAACGACCGAGAGCATGGAGCCGAAGGACGCCGTGACGAACGGGGGATTGTGACTGCTAGGCGCGCGCAGTCGGCGGTCCGGGCACGGACACGGCAGGTCAGGGTCGCGATTTCAAGGCAGGGGCCACCCAGACGCATCCTGCGCGGTTACGGCAGTGCCGGGAAGTCCGCCCTGCGGTGGGCGTCGATCATGCGCCGGAGGCGCTCAGGGGCGAGGACCTCGACCTCGACGCCCCATTGGTAGAGGTGCCAGGCCATCTCGAGCTGGCCCGCCGCGTGGAAGCGGACCGTGAGCGTGCCGTCGGGGTTCTCGGTCAGTTCCTGCCGGGGGTGAAAGACGAACTCGCGCGCGACGGGGGCGGCGGCGGGCGAGAAGCGCCAGATCACCTCGCCGTATTCGCCATCATCGTGATAGGAGCCGAAGGCGCGCGCGGCGTGCGCCTCGAGGTCGAAGTCGGGATCGCGCGCGAAGGAGGCACCCGTCGCGCGCGCCTCCGAGATGCGGTCGAGCCGGAAGTGGCGCCAGCGCCCGTCGCCCCCGACCTCGCGCGCGACAAGATAGCGCCGCGTCCCGAGCAGGAGACCGTGGGGGTCGACGAGCCGCTCGCGCAGGCCCGCCCCGCCCGCGCTGGGGTAAAAGAACGCAAGCCGGAAGGGGGCCTTCAGCGCCTCGGCGATGGTCTCGAGCAGGCCCTGCGCGCTCCTGACC
>JBIKVM010000285.1:0-2710 GCA_044356825.1 Limisphaerales bacterium | reverse complement strand
GCGCGCCGCCGTCGTGCCCTCGGGCGGCATGATGGCGGCCGCGCGCAGGATGCGCCGGTCGGGCGGCGGCTCGCCCAGGCCCGGCACGCGGGTTGCGAGCCGCAGCATCGCACCCGGGGGCGAGAGGGTGTAGGCGGCCGCGCGGTCGAGAAAGCCGCGCAGTTCGGGCGCGAGCGGCACGACATCGAGCACCCGGTCGATGTCGCGCAGCCGCTCGGGCGCGACCTCGCCCGACCCCGCGCCCCAGACGACGCCCACCACCCGCCGCCGCGCCCCGAGCGGCACGAGCACGACATCCCCCGCCGCGCAACCGCCCTCGGGCGCGCGATAGTCGAGCGCGCGCGCGGGCATGTCGGGGCTGAGCACGCTGACGGCCGCGCCTTGGGCGAAGGGCGGGGGCGTGTGGGGGGCGGGATCGTCCATCGGCTCTCCGCTGCCTGTCGGGTGCGCGCGGGGCTTCCGGCGCGCGCCGCATTAGGCTAAACCATTCCGGACGCCGCGCCGCAAGCGGCCCGCAGGATCCGGAGCAGCCATGAAGTTCTTCGTCGATACCGCAGACGTCGCCGCGATTGCCGAGCTTGCCGATCTGGGCATGGTGGACGGGGTGACGACGAACCCCTCGCTGATCCTCAAGTCGGGGCGCGACATCATCGAGGTCACGCGCGAGATCTGCGCCATCGTCCCGGGCCCGGTCTCGGCCGAGGTCGTCGCGCTCAAGGCCGACGAGATGATCGCCGAGGGCCGCCGGCTGGCCGGGATCGCGCCCAACATCGCCGTCAAGGTGCCGCTGACGTGGGACGGCCTCAAGGCGTGCCGGGTGCTCTCGTCCGAGGGGCGGATGGTCAACGTCACGCTGTGCTTCTCGGCCAATCAGGCGCTGGTCGCGGCGAAGGCGGGGGCCACCTTCATCTCTCCCTTCATCGGGCGGCTCGATGACATCAACCTCGACGGCATGGACCTCATCGCCGACATCCGCACGATCTACGACAACTACGGCTTCAAGACGCAGATCCTCGCGGCCTCGATCCGCACCGTGAACCACGTCACCGCCGCCGCGAAGATCGGGGCGGATGTCATGACGGCCCCGCCCGCGGTGATCCGCGCCCTTGCCCAGCACCCGCTGACCGACCGGGGGCTCGAGCAGTTCATGGCGGACTGGGCGCGGACCGGGCAGAAGATCCTCTGAAACGGGGGGGACGATGGAACCGATCGGCGGGCTGCCCGAGGATCTGCGCGACAGCATCATGGCCGACCCCGCGCTGGTGCTCGACGATGCCGAGCTGATGCGCGTGCTCGTCTCGGCGCAGGATGCGGCGCGGGGGGGCAACATCGTCGATCTGCGCGCGGCCGCGATGCAGCGGCTCGAGACGCACATCGCCGAATTGCGCGACATGCACCGCAGCGTGATCGCGACGGCCTACGACAATGTCGCGGGCACGAACATGATCCACCGCGCCGTCGTCCACCTCTCCGAGGCCGATGACGCCCCGGCCTTCGGCGCGGCCGTCGCGGGCCCGGTCGCGGGTGTCTTGCGGGTCGATGCCGCCCGGATCGTGATCGAGCACGAGGCTGGCGATCTGCGCGACTGTCCGGGCTTCGTCGTGGTCGAGCCCGGCTTCGTCGCCGATTACATGGGCGCACCGCGCCGGGGCGTGACGCTGCGCCTCGCGCCGCCCGGATCGGCCATCCTCTATGACGGCGCACCCGTCGCCTCCGAGGCGCTGCTCGCGCTCGATCTGGGCGAGGGGCAGGGGCCGGCGATGCTCGCGCTCGGGGCGGCGGACCCCGACCAGTTCACGCCCCAGCAGGGCGTCGATCTGGTGGCCTTCCTCGCGGCCGTGTCGGGGCGGCTGCTCGGGCGGCTCCTGCGCTAGTGGAGGGCGCGCCCCGGATAGAGCCCGACATCGCGCCCGACATCGCCCCGGCCACGCGCGCCGCGCTGGCGGACTGGCTCGGGCAGATGTCGGCGCTCGGGGGCGCGCGGCCGGCGACGGTCGCGGCCTATGGCACGGACCTGCGCCTCTATCTCGGGTTTCTGGCCGTCCACCTCGGGGCGCCGCCCGCCCCGGCCGCGGTCGCGGCGCTGACGCAGGCCGACCTGCGCGCCTTCCTCGCGCATGAACAGGGGCGCGGGGTCGCGTCGCGGTCGATCGCGCGCAGGCTGTCGGCCATCAAGACGTTCACCCGCTGGCTGGCCGACCGGACGGGGGGCGATGCGACCGCGACGCTTGCCATGCGCGCGCCGCGCCACCGCCGGCGCCTGCCCCGGCCGCTCTCCGAGGAGGCCGCGCGCGATGTCGTGATCGAGGCCGGCCTGCGCCCTGCCGAACCCTGGATCGCGGCGCGCGACACGGCGGTGCTGACGCTCCTCTATGCGGCGGGGCTGCGGATTTCGGAGGCGCTCGGGCTGCGCGGCCGCGACCATCCGCTGCCCGAGGTGCTGCGCATCCGCGGCAAGGGCGGGCGCGAGCGGCCCGTCCCCGTCCTGCCCGTCGCGCGCGAGGCGGTGGCGGCCTATGTCCGCCTCTGCCCCCATCCGGTCCTGCCCGAGGGCCCGCTTTTCCTCGGGGCGCGGGGCGGGCCGCTCGACGGGCGGCTGGTGCGGGGGGCGATGGCAATGGTGCGCGCGCGTCTCGGCCTGCCCGCGACCGCGACGCCCCATGCGCTGCGCCATTCCTTCGCGACGCATCTGCTGGCCGCGGGGGGCGAT
>JBIKVM010000011.1:0-29292 GCA_044356825.1 Limisphaerales bacterium | reverse complement strand
GGATCCCATCCTTGGCGAGGCCGCGGTCAATGCAGGCGAACATCGCCGCCCTGATGGTGTCGAGCCGGTCATCGAGGCCCTCGCCGCCGACCGCGATCTCGTTGGCGCGCTTCATCCGCGCGATCGTCATCCCATGCGTGCGCCCGAAGGCGAGCATCTCGGCGGCGTTGCGGAACGGATAGGGGCAGTCGGCCGGCTGGTCGGCCGCGCGCGGCGCGCCAAGTTCGCGATCATCGACGACGAAGCCGCCGCCGATCGAATAATAGGTCCGCGCGAGCAGCTCGCGCCCCTCGGCGTCAAAGGCGCGCAGGATCATCCCGTTCGCGTGCCCCGGCAGCGGGGGGCCGTAATCGAACACGAGGTCACGGTCGGGCGCGAAGGCCATCCGCGGAAGGCCAGGCGGCTGAACGAAGCCCTCGCGGCGGACCTCGGCCTCGAGCACCTCGGCCCGGTCGGGGTCGAGCGTGGCGGGCACGAGGCCCAGAAGGCCGAGTGTCACGGCGCGATCGGTCGCATGGCCCCGGCCCGTGAAGGCGAGCGAGCCGTGGAGCGAGACCGCGAGCCGCGCGGGCGTGCCGGCGATGCCGCGCAACTCGGCCAGAAAGCGCGCCCCGGCCGTCATAGGCCCCATCGTGTGCGACGACGAGGGCCCGATGCCGATCTTGAAGATGTCGAAGGTCGAGAGGAACATCGCCTCAGTCCGCGTAGATCGGATGGGCCGCGCAAAGCGCGCGCACCGCGGCGCGGACCTCGGCCTCGACCGCGGCATCGCCCGCGCTGCCGCTCTGCTGCATCGCACGCAGCACCCGCAGGATCAGCGCGCCGACCGTCGCGAAATCCTCCGCGCCGAAGCCGCGCGTCGTGCCCGCGCTGGTGCCGAGGCGGATGCCGCTGGTGACGAAGGGCTTTTCGGGGTCGAAGGGGATTGCGTTCTTGTTGCAGGTCAGCCCCGCCCGCTCGAGCGCCACCTCGGCGTCCTTGCCCTTCAGACCGAAGGGGCGCAGGTCAACCAGCACCATGTGGCAATCCGTGCCACCCGAGACGACACCGAGACCCCCCGCGATCAGCGTATCGGCGAGCGCGCGCGCATTGGCGATGACCTGCGCGGCGTAATCGCGGAAGGCGGGCTGGAGCGCCTCGCCGAAGGCCACGGCCTTGGCCGCGATCACATGCATGAGCGGACCGCCCTGGTTGCCGGGGAAGACGGCCGAGTTGATCTTCTTGGCGAGCGTCTCGTCATTCGTCAGGATCATGCCGCCGCGCGGGCCGCGCAGCGTCTTGTGCGTCGTCGTCGTGACGATGTGGGCATGCGGCACCGGATCGGGATAGAGCCCCGCCGCAATCAGGCCCGCATAATGCGCCATGTCGACCATGAGCAGCGCGCCGACCTCGTCCGCGATCGCGCGGAAGGCCGCGAAATCCATCTGGCGCGGATAGGCCGAGGCGCCCGCGATGATGAGCTTGGGGCGCGTCTCGAGCGCCTTCGCGCGGACCTTCGCCATATCGATGAGCAGCGTATCGGGTTCGACGGCATAGGAGACGACATCGAACCACTTGCCCGACATCGTCACCGGCGAGCCGTGCGTCAGATGCCCGCCATGCGCGAGATCAAGCCCCATGATCCGGTCACCGGGCTGCAGGAGCGCGAGAAATACCGCCTGGTTGGCCTGCGCCCCGGAATGGGGCTGCACATTGGCAAAGCCCGCACCGAAGAGCTTCTTCGCCCGCTCGATCGCCAGCGTCTCGGCAACATCGACATGCTCGCAGCCGCCGTAGTAGCGCTTGCCCGGATAGCCCTCGGCATATTTGTTCGTCAGCACCGACCCCTGCGCGCGCAGGACGTCGCGGCTCACGATATTCTCGGAGGCGATCAGTTCGATCTGGTTTTGCTGCCGGTCGAGTTCCGCGGCGATCGCCTCGGCGATGGCGGCGTCGGCGAGATCGTGCGAGAGGACATCCTTCATGGCCGTTCCTTTCGAGACATGGGGGGTGTGCCCGGCCGCGAAGCAGCCGGGAGGGTGTGTGAGAGGCGCGCCCGAGGGTCAGAGGCCGGTGTTCAGTTCCGCCTTGCCGATCGCCAGCAGGTCCGCGACATGCGGAGCAAAGCTGCGCCACACCGACAGGGTATAGGCGTCATCGTCCTCGCGGATCAGGACGGCCTGCGCGCTGTCGAAGGCGGTGCGCCGCCCCGAGCCGACCGCGACCTTCGACAGATCGCGGGCAACGCCGATCGAGAGCAGCTCGGCCGCGCGCGGGCCTTCGATGCGAAAGCCGATCTCGCGGTCCGAGATGTCGACGAGCGCATGCGGCAGGTCCGCGGGCAGTTCGGGCCGCTCGCCCTCGGGGCATTCGAGCAGCCACTCGTCGGGCCCGAGGCAGAGCGCGCGCCGCGCCCCCGCCGTCGCGATGGCCCCGACGCGGTCGGGGAGCGCGAGGTCCAGCGCCTTGCGCGCGGCAGGAAGGTTCGCGGCCCGCAGGCGAAGCGAGAAGCGCGCGACCGGGGCACGCTCGGCGATCGTCACGCCGGCGGACGGGAGTGCATGGATCTGGGCTGTCATCGTCACCTCCTCAGACTTTCAACCGCCGACCTTCGGGGTCGTAGAAGTTCGCGCCGGTCACCTTGGCCGAGATCGTGCGGCCTGCCATCGGCACATGCAGCGTCTCGCCCTGCCGGTCGTGGCCGCCTTCGACGAGGGCCATCGCGACCGAACGGCCGAGCGCCTCGGACCAGTAGGACGAGGTCACATGACCGATCATGCGCATCGGCACCGCTTGCGCCGCATCGGCCACGATCTGCGCGCCTTCCTCGAGCACGGTCGCCGGATCGTCGGTCAGCAGGCCGACAAGCTGCTTGCGCCCCTTGGCGACGATGTCCGGCCGCAGGAGCGAGCGCTTGCCGACGAAGTCGGGCTTTTGCTTGCCGATCGCCCAGCCGAGGCCCGCGTCCTGCGGGGTGACGGTGCCGTCCGTGTCCTGCCCGACGATGATGAAGCCCTTCTCGGCGCGCAGGACGTGCATCGTCTCGGTTCCGTAGGCGGTGACGCCGAGCGCCTGCCCCGCCTGCCAGAGCCGTTCCCACAGTGCGCGGCCGTGCCGGGCGGGGACGTTGACCTCGAACCCGAGCTCGCCCGTGAACGACACCCGGAAGAGCCGCGCGGGGAAGCCCGCCACGGTGCATTCCGCCACCGCCATGTGGGGGAAAGCGTCATCCGAGAGGTCGAGCCCCTCGACCAGCGGCTCGATCAGCTTGCGGGCGTTCGGGCCCTGGACGGCCACGACGGCCCACTGCTCGGTCGTCGAGGTCAGCCAGACATCGAGATCGGGCCACTCGGTCTGGAGGTAGTCCTCCATCATGTTGAGCACGCGCGCCGCACCACCCGTCGTGGTCGTGACGTGGAAGCGGTCATCGGCGAGGCGGCCGATCACGCCATCGTCACGGATGAAGCCGTCCTCGCCCAACAGCAGGCCATAGCGGCAACGGCCGGGCTGAAGCTTGGCCCAGGGGTTGGTGTACATCCGCTCGAGGAAGAGCGCCGCGTCGGGCCCCACCACCTCGATCTTGCCCAGGGTCGAGGCATCGAACATGCCGACCGCGCCGCGCACGGCGCGGCATTCGCGGGCGACCGCCTTGTGCATGTCCTCGCCTGCCGTCGGGAAATAGCGGGCCCGACGCCAGAGCGCGACCGGCTCGAACACCGCGCCGCGGGCCTCGGCCCAGGCGTCGATCGGCGTCTTGCGCGTCACCTCGAAATGCTCGTCCTTGTGATAGCCCGAGAGCGCGCCGAAGCTCGTCGGCGTGTAGGGCGGGCGGAAGGTCGTGAGGCCGACCTCGGGCGCGGGCTTTTGCAGCGCGTCGGCGGCGATCATGAGGCCGTTGATGTTGCTGAGCTTGCCCTGATCGGTCGCCATCCCGTTCGTGGTGTAGCGCTTGACATGCTCGATCGAGCGCATGCCCTCGCGCACCGCAAGGCGGATGTCCTTGGCGGTCACGTCGTTCTGGAAATCGGTGAAGGCCTTGGCCCGCGACGGGTTGAGGTCGGTCGGCAGTTCCTTGACCACGATCCCGCGGCCGGGACGGTCGCCCTCGACGGCGAAGGTGCCCGCACCCGCCTTGCGCCCAATGGCGCTCGCCGCGAGCGCACCCGCCTTCGCGCCATCCTCGAGCGCGACCGCGACGCCCCAGAGGCCGCGACCGGCCCCCGCGATCTGGCATTCCTCGGTCTTGCGGTCGGGCAGGAAGGCGCCCGCCTCGTTGTCCCAGCGCAGCGAGCCCTTGGTGTGGCTGAAGAGGTGCAGCGAGGGCGTCCACCCCCCGCACATCAGCAGCGCGTCGCAGGCGATCGTGCGCGCCCCGCTCACCCGGCTGCCGGCCGTCTTCGCGACCCGCACCGACGAGATCCGCAGCCGCCCCGAGGTCGAGGTGACGGTGTGGCCCGTCAGCGCCTCGATCCCGAGCGCCCCGGCGCGCTTGACGAGCGCGCCCGACACTTCGGCGCGCAGATCGACGATCGCGGCCACCTTGATCCCGGCCTCGGCCAGATCGAAGGCCGTGTGCCAGGCGCTGTCGTGTACCGTCGCGACCACGGCGCGCTCGCCCACCTTGACACCGAAGCGCTGCAGGAAGGTCTGCGCCGCACCCGAGAGCACGACGCCCGGACGGTCGTTGCCGTCGAACACGAGCGGCTTCTCGATCGCGCCCTGCGCCAGCACGACCTGCCCGGCGCGCACGCGCCACAGACGCTCGCGCGGGGCGTCCTTGGGCGGCGTCGCGAGATGGTCAGTCAGGCGCTGGCAGAGGCCGACCATGTTCTCGTGGTAATAGCCGATCGCGGTGGTGCGGCTCATCAGCCGGACATTGCCCATCGCACCAAGCTCGGCGAGCGCGGCCGACAGCCAGTCCCACGCCGCCAGGCCGTCAATCCGCAGCTGCGGCTCGGACAGGAGCGTCCCGCCCATCACGGCGTGCTCATCGACGAGCACGACGCTCGCCCCGGCGCGGCCGGCCGCGAGCGCCGCCGCGATCCCCGCCGGTCCCGCACCGACCACGAGCACGTCGCAGTGCAGATAGCGGCTGGCGTAATGGTCGGGGTCGGGCAGGTTCGGCGAGCGGCCAAGCCCTGCGGCGCGGCGGATGAACGGCTCATAGACCTTGTCCCAGAAGGACTTCGGCCACATGAAGGTCTTGTAGTAGAACCCGGCCGAGAAGAGCATGTAGAGCCGGTCGTTGATCGCGCCGAGGTCGAAGGCGAGCGCCGGCCACTTGTTCTGGCTCTCGGTCTTGAGACCTTCCCACACCTCCTGCATCGTGGCGCGGGTGTTCGGCTCGAACCGGTCGGGGCCGCCGCGCGTCGTGCCGATCAGGGCGTTCGGCTCTTCGGAGCCGGCCGAGACGACGCCGCGCGGGCGGTGATACTTGAAGCTGCGGCCCATCAGGTGGATGCCGTTCGCGAGCAGCGCCGATGCGACGGTGTCGCCCTGGCGTCCCTCGATCGTGCGGCCGTCGAAGGTGAAGCGGACGGGGCGGGCGTGGTCGATCCGGCCCTTGCCGGGGATGCGGAAACGGCTCATTCGGCGGCCTCCTTTGCGGCATTGAGGTCGGGGCGCGGAAGGCCCGCCTTGTAGGTCATCTGGAACTTGTCGCTCACCGTGTCGCGGACGGCGTTGAAGAAGCGCCCGCAGCCGTGGATGTGGCGCCAGCGCTCGAAATGGGTGCCGCGCGGGTTCGAGCGGATGAAGAGATAGTCGCGCCAGGCCTCGTCCGAGAGTGCCATCGGATCGGCGGGGCGCGCGATATGGGCCTCGCCCGCATAGGCGAACTCGGCCTCGGGGAGCGTTTCGTCGCAGTAGGGGCAGTGGATCAGGAGCATGGTGATGACCTCAGTGCGCGACGGCGGCGGCTGCGGCTTCGTCGATCAGCCGGCCGGTGGTGAAGCGTTCGAGCGTGAAGGGGGCATTGATCGGGTGGGGTTCGTCCTTGGCCACCGTCCAGGCGAGCAGATGCCCCGCCCCGGGGGTGGCCTTGAAGCCGCCCGTGCCCCAGCCGCAGTTGACATAGAGCCCCGGCACCGGAAGCTTGCCGAGGATCGGCGAGCGGTCGGGCGTCACATCGACGATCCCGCCCCATTTGCGCAGCATCCGCATCCGGCGGAAGATCGGGAAGACCTCGCAGATCGCGGCCACCGTGTGCTCGATCAGCGGCAGGCCGCCGCGCTGGCTGTAGCTCACATACTGGTCGGTACCCGAGCCGATCACGAGTTCGCCCTTGTCGGACTGGCTGATGTAGGCATGGACCGAGTTCGACATCACGACGCAGGGGAAGATCGGCTTGACCGGCTCGCTCACCAGCGCCTGGAGCGGGTAGCTCTCGAGCGGCATGCGCAGCCCCGCGGACTGGAGCACGACCGAGGTGTTGCCCGCCGCCGACACGGCCACCTTCTTGGCGCGGATGAAGCCCTTCGTCGTCTCGACCCCGATCACCGCGCCGTTCGGGCCGCGGCGGATCTCCTTGACCGCGCAGTTCTGGATGATGTCGACGCCACGCGCCGCGGCTGCACGGGCATAGCCCCAGGCGACCGCATCGTGGCGCGCGGTGCCCGCGCGCATCTGCAGCGCCGCCCCCATCACCGGATAGCGCCGACGCGCCGTGATATCGAGCGGCGGGCAGAACGCCTTGGCCTCTTCGGGGCTGAGCCAGCGGTTGTCGACGCCGTTCAGGCGGTTCGAGTGGATGTGGCGCTGAAAGCTCTGCACGTCATGGACGTTGTGCGCGAGCATCATCACGCCGCGCTTGGAATACATGACGTTGTAGTTCAGATCCTGGCTGAGGTTGTCCCACAGATCGAGCGCGTGGTCGTAAAGCCGCGCGCTTTCGTCATAGAGATAGTTCGAGCGCACGATCGTGGTGTTGCGGCCCGTGTTGCCGCCGCCGAGCCAGCCCTTGTCGATGACCGCGACATTGGTGATGCCGTGCTCTTTCGCGAGATAATAGGCAGCGCCGAGCCCGTGCCCGCCGGCGCCGACGATAATGACATCGTATTCGGCCTTGGGCTGGCTGTCGGGCCACTGTTCGCGCCAGTTCTTGTGGCTCGTCAGGGCGTTCTTGAGAAGCGAGAAGGCAGAGAAGTGGGACATGGCGGCCTCGCAGGCTCGTGCGGAAGATGATTGGGTGTCATATGCGCTGATGCCCACAAAATCCCTGTATCCTTGCGCCAGATCCGCGGTAGTATTGCGACATGAGTTCCTTGTCCCGAACGCTTTCGCAGACCGCTGCCCCGCGCCTCCGGATCGGCTTCATCCTGGCGCGGCGCTTCACGCTTTGCGCCTTCGCGAACTTTGTCGATGTGCTGCGGCTGGCTGCCGACGAGGGCGACCGCTCGCGCCCGATCCTGTGCCGCTGGCGGGTGCTCTCGCACACCTCCGACCCGGTCGAATCTTCCTGCGGGATCCGCATCAACCCCGAGGATCCACTCGGCGATCCGCGGCTGTTCGACTACATCGTCGTCGTCGGCGGCCTCATCGACGAGATCGAGAAGCTCCCGCCCGAGACGGTCGCCTATCTGCGCCGGGCGGCGGCCGAGGGCGTGCCGCTTGTGGGCATCTGCACCGGCACCTTTGTGCTGCACCGCGCCGGGCTGATGGGGGGCTACCGGGCCTGCGTGAGCTGGTTTCACCACGAGGATTTCCTGACCGAGTTCGAGGGGCTGCTGCCCGTCTCGGACCAGATCTTCGTGGTCGACCGCGACCGGCTGACGTGCTCGGGCGGGGCGTCCTCGGCGCATCTTGCCGCCTTTCTCGTCGATCGGCACATCGGATCGGCGGCCGCGCGCAAGGCGCTCGCGATCATGATCATCGACGAGGCGATGGGCGCCGAGAGGCCCCAGCCTGGACTGCCGCTCGAACTCACCACCCGTGACCCGGTGGTGAAGCGGGCACTTCTGATCATGCAGCAGACGATGGACGCCCCGATCACCGTCGCGCGGCTGGCCGAGCGGCTCGGCATCAGCCGCCGCCAGCTGGAGCGGCACTTCATCGCCGCGATAGGGATGGGGCCGCATGATGCGGGCCTCAGGGTCAGGCTCGGTCAGGTGCGCCATCTGTTGCAACGGACGGATCGCACGATCAGCGCGATCGCGGCCGAGACCGGATTTTCGGACGCCTCGCACCTCGTGCGCGCCTTCCGCGCCGAGACGGGGCAGACGCCTTCGGCCTGGCGCGACGAGATGAGATCCGTGCGCCGCGGCGCACCTCCTGCAGCCGGTGCTGTGCAGTCAGCCGAGTGCGCCGAGCGTGCGGCGGACGAGCGCGGAGAGCCGCACGGCGGTTGATGCTGCCGTGACGGGCGCCGGGGACGACAGGGCGGGCGCGCCCGCGGCACGCCGGGCCTGATCAAGGGCAAGCGGCAGCAGGCGCCCGGCCGGGCCGCAGGCGATCCAGCTGGTCGGATGTGCGTTCAGGCGCTCACTGCTCGGTGATGAGGTGCGCATCTTCGGGGTTCCACCAGGCGTGCAGGTTCTGCCCGATCCCGAGCGGCAGCCGCGCGAGTTCGTCATGGCCCTTCTGCACGCGGATCTCCTGGCCCTGCGTGGTCTCGAGGTAGACGGTCGCGGTGGCGCCCACGAATTCCTCGCCGATCACCCGCACCGGCACCGAGTTCACCGCGCTTGCTGGCGCGTCGACGCTCAGATGCGTCTTGGTGTCGAGGACCGAGAGCGTCGCGGTCTCGGCCGTCGCCGCGGTCCCCGCGAGTTTCAGCCGCCCCGTCGGCGTCTCGAGCTCCATGCCGTCCGCGCCCTTGCGCAGCGTGCCGGTGAAGAGGTTCGACGAGCCGAGGAAATCGGCCACGAAGCGGGTGCGCGGCGCGCGGTAGATTTCCTGCGGGCTGCCGATCTGCTCGATCTTGCCGCGGCTCATGATCACGACCCGGTCGGCCATCGAGAAGGCCTCGGACTGGCTGTGCGTGACATAGACGAAGGTGATGCCGGTCTCGCGCTGGAGGTTCTTCAGCACCGACTGCATCCGCACCTTGAGGGCGGCATCGAGCGCCGAGAGTGGTTCGTCGAGCAGCAGGATCTCGGGCTCGACCACGAGCGAACGCGCGAGCGCCACGCGCTGGCGCTGCCCGCCCGAAAGCTGGGCGATGTTGCGCTCGGCGAATTCGGTGATCTGCATCCGCTCGAGCCACTGTTCGGCGCGCGCGCGGCGCTCGGCCTTGCCGACGCCCCGCATCTTCAGCGCGAATTCGACGTTCTCGCGCACGTTGAGGAAGGGGAAGAGCGCGAGGCTCTGCCAGACCATCGGGGTGTCGCGGCTCCAGGTCGGCAGATCGTTGATCGGCTTGCCCGAGAGGCGGATGGTGCCTTCGGTCGGGGCCTCGAGACCGGCGAGCATGCGCAGCGTTGTGGTCTTGCCGCAGCCCGACGAGCCCATGATCGCGAGGAACTCGCCCTTGCCGATCTCGAAATCGAGCTTCTGGACGGCGACGAAATCGCCGAACCGCTTCACGACGCCTTCGAATGAAACGAGCGTATCGCGTTGCATGGGTTACTCCTTGTCGGCGGAAGAGGGCTGGGGCCTGGCGTCGCGGTTCGCGAGCAGAAGCTGCGCGAGGATCACGAGCGTCATCGAGAGGATGAAGACGAAGCTGCCGATGGCGTTGATCCGCGGGCTGACCTGCCCCTGAAGGAAGCCGAGCACTTTGACGGGCAGCGTCTCGTTCAGGCCCGAGACGAACCACGCCACGGCGAATTCGTCGAAAGAGACGGCCATTGTGATGAAGAGTGCGCCAAGGATGGCGGGCGTCGCGAAGGGCACGATGACATGGCGCATCGCCTTCCACTCGGATGCGCCGAGGTTCCAGGCCGCGGCCTCGAGCGCCGGATCCATTTGCGACAGGCGCAGGCGGATGATCGCCATCGCGAAGGGGGCGCAGACGACGACATGGCTGATGATGACCGACAGCGCGTTGCCCGACAGGCTCACCCGGCTCAGATAGGCAAGCATCGCGAGCCCGAGGATCACGACCGGGATCGTCGGCGGCAAGAGCGCGAGCGCGAGATAGATCTGCTTGCCCGCGAAGTTGTAGCGATAATCGGTGTAGGCCGCCCCGAAGCCGAGCGCCGTCGAGATCACGCCCACGATCACGCCGACGAACAGCGTGTTGCGCGCGCCTTCCCAGACGAGCGGATCAGAGGCCACCGCCTTGTACCATTCGAGCGAGAATTCCCCGAGCGGGATCGAGGGGAAGCGGTCGGAGTTGAACGAGAAGACGAAGCTTGCCGCGATGGGGGCGAAGATGAAGACATAGGCGAGGATCACATAGGCGATCAGGGCCCAGTCGACGGCGCGGCTGCGGTTGAGTTCGGATGCTCCGCTCATTTGCTGCGCCCCTTGTAGGCGAACTTCACCGCGGCGAAGGCCACGACCATCAGCGTCCCGATCATGGTGAGCGCGATGACCGCGGCGCGGGGCCACTGCTGGCCGGCCTTGGTGGTGTCGGTGATGAGGATCGAGAATGTCGTCGGTTCGCCGCCGCCCAGATAGATCGGGCTGACGAAATCGCCGAAGCTCAGGATGAAGCAGAAGAGCGCCGCGATCACCAGGCCCACGCGCGCCGAGGGGATCACGACGGCGAAGATCGTGCGGATGCGTCCGCAGCGCAGGTTGTGGGCGGCCTCGATCAGGGTGCGGTCGATGAAGGCGAGGCTGAAGAGCTGGAGCAGCACGACGAGCGGAAAGCTGAGCGTGAGATAGCCCACCATCGTCGCGCCGACCGTGTTGAGCATCGGATAGGGCCCAAGCCCCACGATGCCCAGCAGCACGTTCACGATCCCGTTGTCCGAGAGGAAGATCTGCCAGGAATAGACCCGCACGAGGTAGCTCGTGAAGAACGGGATCACCATGAGGAAGATCGCCCAGCGCTGCGCGGTCTTGGACAGCTTGAAGGCGATCGCGTAGGCTGCGGGAAAGGCAAGCACGCTCGTGAGGACCGACGCCGCCGAGGCCAGCACGAAGGTCGTGCCGTAAGCCTGCCAGAAGATCGACTGGCCATACATCTTGGCCCAGTTCGCGGTGTTGAAGTCCGGCCGCAGCGAGAAATTCTTGACGGTCCAGAAGCTGAGCGCGACCAGAAACAGGAGCGGAAAGACGAAGAAGAGCAACTGCCAGACCAGAAGCGGCAGCGAGAATGTCAGACTATAGAGCGTGATCGGGCGTTTCATCGGCAGGTCCACTCCTGTCTGGGGGTGCAGGCCGGCAGCGACGCTGCCGGCCTACCGTGGCCTGATGCGTCTGGCGCGGAATCAGGCGCCCTTGTACTCGGACCAGAAGTCGTTCCAGGTTTCGAGATCCTGCTGGATCGGCCACTGGCGATACTGGATGCGGCCGGCGCGGATCATATCGATGGCGTTGCCGGCGTCCTTGGTCATGCCCTGGCGCTTGGCCTCGGCCGGGTTCTCTGCCTGCAGCACTTCCCAGCCCTTCTGGTTGGGGATGAGGGCCGGATAGGCTGCCATCTGCGCCGTGCGGGCCTGACCCTTGGCCGAGGTCGTGTGCTGGATCCACTTCCTGGCGAGGTCGGCTTTCGTCGAGCCCTTGCCGATCGAGAAGCACTCAGACCACTGAAGGCCACCTTCCTCGGGGATGACCGAGCGGACCTTGGCGCCGCTCTTTTCGAGCGTGCCCGTGATCCAGTCGCCGATCCCGCAGAAGGCGAGCATCTGGCCGTTGTTGAGCGACGAGAAGGTGCCGCCGTAGTCGAAGAAGCCACCGACCTGCGAACGCAGCGTCATGGTCTTTTCCTTCACCGCGGTCCAGGAGGCCTCGTCGATGTCATACGGGGCCTGGTTGCCGTTGAGCAGGCTCATCTGGCCGAGGTTCGGCAAGTGCCAGTCGAAGTGGCCGACCTTGCCCGTGAGCTTGGGATCCCAAAATACGTTGTAGCTCGAGGCTTCAGCCTCGGTCAGCGCGTCGGTGTTGTAGGAGACGCCGAGGAAGCCGAAGCGCGTGATGATCGAGAACAGCTTGCCGTCGGCCCAGTTGCCCGGGAAGTTCTGGAACTCGGGGAAATAGTCGGAGAGGGCGTAGTCGTTCGGATCGAGTTCTTCGACATAGCCCGCCTGGTTCAGCGCCTGCACATATTCGGCGTCCGAGAGGATGAGGTCGAAAGTGCCGGGGGGCGATTGCGAGATCAGGCCCAGCATGTTGTCGCCGCCGGTGTAGTACTTCGGCACGAACTTGACGTTGTTCTCGGCCTCGAACTCGGCGACCATGTCGGGTTCAGCATGGCCATACCAAGCCAGCATGGTGAGTTCGGTCGCCTGCGCGAAAGCACGGCGCGAGAGCATCGGGGTGGCCAGAACGGCAGCCCCCGTTGCAAGCAGCGAGCGGCGCGTGAGGCCAGCCGCGGCCTTGTCGTTGAACATCTTCTGTCTCCCCGGATCGGTTTTGAGGTTTTATTCCGATCGGGAACGTTATGGGATCGAACCGATCACACAAAATCGGTTCTTGAAATCCATTGATTAACGTCCGTTATGCGCGAGGGCGCTGGGATCAGCTTTGAACGGTGCGGATTCCCGATCCGACGCTCTCGAGGCTCGCGACCAGATCGCTCACCATCTGAAGGCCGGCGGCCGACAGCCGGGGGTGCTTGTAGAACATGCCGACGCGCAGGGGTTCGAGCCGCGGAAATCCTTCGGTTTCAGAGAGTTCACGCATCCCCTCGAGCATAGTGGCCCGCGTCAGCGCCGTCACGCAGAGCCCGTTCTGAACCGCGTTCTGCAGGCCCGAGATGCCAGGGCCGGTATAGACGATCCGCCATCGCCGCCCCGCCGCGTCGAGCGCCTCGATCATCCGCGAGCGATAGTCGCATCCCTCGAGATGGGCGCCGAGCGGCACGGGCTTGGTGGAATCGGGGAGGAAAGCAGCGGAGGCGGCCCAGATCGGCTGCTCGGCCCAGGCCCGCGAGAGGTAGGGCATCCGCGACTTCGGCATCGTCGCGATGATGATGTCGAGCTCATCCGAGCGCAGCCGCTGGTGCAACTCGCGGCTGAGGTCGCAGTGGATCTCGAGTTCGACATCGGGATGCTGCTGCAGGAAGGTCGTGAGGGTATTTTGCAGGAAGGCGACAGCGTAATCCGTCGGCAGGCCGATGCGCAGAACGCCCGTCATCTCGGAGCGGTGGAAGTAGTGCACCGCCTCGTCGTTGATGCGCACCATCTCGCGCGCATAGGACAGGAGTGCCGCACCCGCCGGGGTGGTGTGGATCACCCGCCCCTCCTGCGCGAGCAGCGGCGCGCGAACGAGTTCCTCGAGCCGCTGGATCTGGAGCGATATCGCGGGCTGGCTTCGCCCGAGCACCGCCCCTGCCTTGGAGTGTCCGCCAAGCTCCACCACCGCGAGGAAGGTGCGCAGCAGGTCCGTCGGCAGATTGGTGATCCGCGCCATGGATTTGCCCCGTCAATGAACGGATTGCGACAAT
The DNA here is from genome assembly GCA_044356825.1 of Limisphaerales bacterium. Lineage (GTDB taxonomy): Bacteria > Pseudomonadota > Alphaproteobacteria > Rhodobacterales > Rhodobacteraceae > JAUREX01. The sequence continues at coordinate 15,818 of JBIKVM010000011.1, read as the reverse complement.
CTATTTTCCTTGGGGCGATGAGGCAACGTAGATCTTCGGCGACTTCCCAGAGGGTGCCGCCACCGTGAATATTGCAACCCCCTTCGCCTCCGAGCTGACCTGGCCCGATTATGATGCCGCCGTCCGCGGGGGCGAGACGCCCATCCTGATCCCGATCGGGTCGATGGAGCAGCACGGCCACCACATGCCGCTGCATGTGGATGTGCTGCTGCCCACGGAGTTCGCGCGCCGGGTCGCGCTCGAGATCGGCGGGCTGGTCGCGCCGCCCTTCACCTATGGCTACAAGTCGCATCAGAAGTCCGGCGGCGGCAACCACCTGCCCGGCACCACGAGCCTCGATGGCGCGACGCTGGTCGCCGCACTCAAGGACGTGGTCAAGGAATTCGCCCGCCACGGCGTGCGCAAGATCTGCCTTGTGAACGGGCATTTCGAGAATTCCTGGTTCATCGTCGAGGGCATCGACCTCGCGCTGCGGGAACTCCGCTGGGACGGGATCACCGACCTCAAGGTGGTCGTGCTGTCCTATTGGGATTTTGTCCACAAGGAGGCGATCGCCAAGCTCTATCCCGACGGCTTCCCGGGCTGGGATGTCGAGCATGGCGGTGTGCTCGAAACCTCGCTCATGCTCGCGCTCCACCCCGAGCATGTCCACCTCGACCGCGCGGTCGACCATCCGCCGGCGACCTTCCCGCCCTATGATGTCTATCCGGTAAAGCGCGAATGGACGCCCCCTTCGGGCACGCTCTCCTCGCCCCGCGCCGCCTCGGTCGAGAAGGGGCACATCCTGCTCGAGGTCTGCACGGCGGGCATCGTCGGTGCGCTTCGGGCCGAATTCGGCTGAACCAAGGCGCGTTCGGGCAGGGCATGCAGCAGGGGGCCTTCGCGGCCCCCTTTCCTTTTTACCGGTGCGGGTCGGTGCCGCGGCAGCAAATTAGGGCCGGTCGCCCGGCCCCTTGTTCCTTCCGCTCTGGTCGCGTCAGTTGCGGATGATGTTGTGCTCGGGACCGAAGGGGAAGCCCGTGATGTTCTCGGCGCCCGTCTCGGTCACGATCAGGATGTCGTGCTCGCGATAGCCGCCGGCACCCGGGATGCCCTCGGGCAGCATCACCATCGGCTCCATCGACACGACCATGCCGGGCTTCAGCTCGGTCTCGATGTCCTCGCGCAACTCCACCCCCGCCTCGCGGCCATAGTAGTGCGACAGCACCCCGAAGGAGTGGCCATAGCCGAAGGAGCGGTATTTCAGCAGCCCCCACCCGCGATACATGTCGTTGAGTTCGAGCGCGATCTCGTTGCACTTCGCGCCGGGCTTGATGAGTTCGAGGCCGCGGCGGTGTACCGCGACGTTCTTTTCCCAGATGTCGAGGCTCGCATCATCGACGCTGTCGCAAAAGAGCGTCCGCTCGAGCGCGGTGTAATAGCCGAAGATCATCGGGAAGGTGTTGAGCGAGAGGATCTCGCCCGATTTGACCTTCTTGTTCGTCACCGGGTTGTGGGCGCCGTCGGTGTTGATGCCCGACTGGAACCATGTCCAGGTGTCCATCAGTTCGACAAAGGGGAAGGATTTCGCGATCTCGCGGATCATGGCGTTGGTGCCGGCGATCGCCACCTCATGCTCGGGCACGCCCGCCTTGACAGCGCCCGCGACCGCCCAGCCGCCCACGTCGCAGATGCGCGCGCCTTGGCGGATCAGCTTGTGCTCCTCGGCCGACTTGATCGCGCGCATCCACATCGAGGGCTGGGCGATGTCGACGAATTCCACGCCCGGAAGGGCTGCCTCAAGCGCCTTGCGATAGTCGAGGTTGACATGGTCGAACTCGATCCCCAGCCGCCTCACGCCCGGAGTCAGTTGCCGCACCGCGCGATAGAAATTGTCGCGCCGCCAGTCGGTGTAGGTGACATTGCCGCCAAAGCTGCGCCGCCAGGGCTGGCCGCCGTCGATCCCGGCCGAGATGGTCGTCGCCGCGTCCTGGGTGATCACCATCCCGTACTTCCGGCCGAAGTAGCAATAGAGCCAGCCCGAATAGTAGTTGATGCAATGGTAGGATGTGAACAGCGCAGCATCGACATCGTTGGCGGCCATCCAGCGTCGCGCATCGTCCTGACGGCGTTTCATCTCTGCGTCCGAGAAGGGAGAATAATCCTTCTCGCCGTTGTGCCATTCCATGACGTGGAGCATGTCGTCCGTCATCGTGGTGTCCCCCTTCGAAATGGTCGCAATCCGGGCGCGACGCTATCGCCGCGACCGGGCGTGCTGAAATAAGTTCTTCCAATCCATGGATTTGTGCCGCTGAAGGGCCGCGATGCTAGGCGCTGACGGGATCGATTAGGGTCGGGCCTTCGTTGCGCACGAAGCTGACCGCGCGCCCGACCTCGTGCCAGCCGAGGGCAGCGACGGGCAGTCGCGGCAAATCCGCCAGCGCACACCCACCGAGCCATGCCGCGACGGCGCCGGGTTCAAGCAGGAGGGGCATCCGATCATGCACCGCATCAAGCGGTGGGCGTACGGCTTCGGTGAGGACCGCGCAGGTCAGGCCGCTGAAATCGGGCAGATGCACCTCCGACCAGATCCCCGCCATGATGAGGGCCGGGGCATTGCCCGCGGGGTGGATGTAGTGGGGGTGCTTGCCGTCGGGGCGGACTTGCCATTCGTAGTATCCGCTTGCCAACACCACGCAGCGCTTGCGGCGGAAAGAATCGCGAAAGGCAGGCTTGGTCGCGACCTCTTCGGAGCGGGCATTGAGGGTTGCAGCCTTCCAGCCGCGCACCTCGCCGCGGAACCACTCGGGAACGAACCACCAGCGCGCGATCGCCCCCTCTGGTCCCTTTGGTCCCGCGCGCACGATCGGCACGCTCTCGGTCGGGGCAAGGTTGAAACGGGAGGCGATCGGGGTTTCGGGTGTTGCCGCAAGATTGAGCCAGTCGCGGAACTCGCGCCAGCTCAGGTCGATCAGCGTGATGCGTCCGCACATCTCTGCCTCCGGCGGGCAGCTTAGGGCAGAAGTCCTCGGAACGCGACACCGGTTGCCGCGCGCCCGACCCGAAGTGGTTGGCGCGCGGCGATCTTGACGCATTTCGCGATCCGGGCAATCCCCGAGATCAGGCCTTGTCGATGGACGGCCTGCCGGGGCCGTGGACGGCGAACATGAGAAGGCCGCCAGCGATCGCGAGGTTCTTGAACAACATCGCGACCTGCATCTGGTCGGCAAAGTTGGCATGATAGAGCAACCCCGCCACGATGCAGAACGCCGCCGCGGCGAGTGCCGCGATCCGGGTCTGGAAACCCGCGATCAATGCCGCACCGACGGCGACCTCGAACAGGATGGCAGGCCAGGCCAGAATGGCCGGCAGCCCTCCCGACGCGAGATAGAGCGAGAAGCCCGCCACGTCGCCGAGCTTGCCCAGGCCGGCGAGCAGGAACATCAGGCCGATCAGGATCCGGCCGACAAGCGGCCCGTAGGTGTTGAGGGTGGTCATCTGAGGCATGTCTCCGGTGTGGATGGTACAATCAGAGGTAGCAGCCATGCCGATGTGCGTGAAGCGGTGTTGCCGCACAGGATCTGTGCGGCGGCGCGCCTCAACCCAGAGTCAGGCGCACCGTTTCGCCTGCCCGCACGATTTCGCCAGCCTCGGGCAGCTGGCCCTTCACCGCCATCGTCGCCCGCGCCTCTTCGGGCACGCTGGCGCCGTCCTTGTCCACCGCCTCGGCGCCAAGATCGCGCGCCGCGAGCAGCTTTCTTGCATCCTCGAAGCTGCCGCTCGCAACCGCAGGGACGAGGCGCGCCTCATCCGCGCCCGATGGCGGCGGAACCGGCACGATCTTGAAGCTGAGTTTCGCGGCCGCCTGGACCTGATAGGCGAAACGATTGGCAAATCCGGCATCGACCGGCGTGGCGTAACTGCGGGGCCGCGACAGCTCGGGCGCGATGCCGAGGCGGTCGGGTCGCGCCGGGCGGTCGGTGCCCTCCCCGCCCGAGACGGTCAGCGACACCTGCACCTCGCACAGCGTCTCGGGCAGGACGTAGAAGGTCGGCCGATATCCGATCTCGCGCAGCAGCCGTTGCGCGGCGTCATCGCCCGCGTCATGGATCGCCAGCGTCTGCGCGAGCGAGGCCGCATCGAGCGCGGCCTGCGCCTCGGCGACGCCGCGCCCGACGGCGGCGATGATGCCCCCGAGCGGCACGGCCATTGCTTCGGTCATCACATCCTTGATCGGGGGCTTCATGCGTCGGGCTCCGGCGGGAACTGGGCGAAGGTGACAAGGACGGCGCTGCCGCGCGGCACGGGCGCGCCGGGGCGCGGGGATTGCAGCATCGCCTGCCCGGGAGCGGTGCCGGGTGCGATCGTGCTTGGTCCGAAGGACACCTCGAGCGTCAGCCCGACCGAGGCAAGCACCCGGCGTGCCGCGCCTTCGGTCAGGCCCCAGACATCCGGGGCGACGATGCCCGAGGCGTCGGACGGTGCCGGTCCGGCCTCGCGGAAATCGAGGACGAGGTCTGCCAGCATGCCGCGCGGGATCGCCCGCAACTCGGCGGAGGTGGGCAGCTTCACCTTCTGTCCGCCCTCCTGCAACTCGGCGTGCGCCGTGATCGTCACGCCACCGAGCGCGAGGCCCCGCCGGCGGAGCTCGGTTTGCGCGTCGTTCACTTCTGCGCCGATCGTCATGGCGAATTCGCCAAGGCCGACGGCCTTTGCCACCGGCGCCGCCCCCCCGCCCGCGGCTTCGTGCGCGATCTGCGCATCGGTCCGCAGGCGCTGGTTTTCCGCGCGCACCTCGGCCAGTTCGGAACCGAGGTCCGCGATCTTGCGGTTGAGGCCGGCCGCCAGCGCGACCTCACCCAACAGGCTGTCACGCTCAAGCCGGAGGGCGTCGCGCTCCTCTCCGATGCGCGAAAGATCGGCGCGCAGGGTGGTCGTTTCCGCGCCGAGTTCCGCCACCCGCGATGCAATCGCTGCGGGCTGCGCGCCTGCCGCGACCCCCGCGAGGCCGCCGATCGGCACGGCCTCGGCAGCAGCAGGTCGTCGGATCAGGCGCACCGGCAGCACGCGCTCGGCCGCGGCGAGGCGCGCGATCTCGCCGAAATCGACGCTGAGCCGCGTGCCGCGGGCATCGAGCGATACCGTCGGCAGCCCCGCCAGCGCGGCGGGCGCGTCGCCGGTCTCGAGCAGGCGCAGCGCCGGCGCAAGCGCGGCGCCCCCCGGCAGCGTCGCCTCGCCCTTTGCCTGTCCCTCGGCATCGGTCGTGGCCGCCCCGATCGAGGACCATTGCCGCCCCCCGAGGTCGAAGACCTGCAGATCGAGGTTCACCGCCCCTGCCGGGCTGCCGTCGGGGTTGCGCAGGCGCACGATCCAGCTCAGCCGCATCACGGGGGCCCCCCGACGGGGACAGGCACGGCAACGCGCGCGCTGGTCCGGCCATAGGTCGCGGCGACGACGATCACCCCGCCCGCAGGCTCTTGCGGATCAATCCGAAGGGTCGTGGTGGCGAGCCCGTCCCGATCGGTCGTGAGGACGGCGGCATCCAGTCGGGTGCCCCGAAGCGGTGCGGCAGGGGGCGCGATGTCGCGCGCCCGGCTGAGCGCCGCGCCGGCGGCCGTGTCGATGTTGAGTTCGACCGTCTGGAACCCCAGCCGCTCACCGGCCGAATTCGTCAGCCGCAGCGCCAGCGTCGCGGTCCGCGCCCCGGCTTCGCGCGCCTCAAGGGCGATGCGCGGCACCGGCAACCCCTCGCCCGGTGGTGATGCGACCAGCCGGCCCGAGACGGTGCTGCGCACCGAGCGGCTGTCGGAGGAGGATGTCGCGGCGGGGGATCTGGTGAAGACGAGCGCGAGCGGCCGCCCGCCCGAGGTCGAACTCTGCGTCACGACATCGACCTGGATGGTGAAATCGAGATAGGGCAGGTGATAGCTCGTCGCGGGGCGGCCCGTCGCATCCTGAAGCGGGGCTTCGTTCAGCGCCGATTGCGCCTCGCGCAGCCCATCGGCGAGCGACACGAGCAGTTCCTCGATCGAGTTGCCGGCAAAGCGGCTCTGATCGGGCATCTCAGCGATCCTCCTCGGCGCGGCGGCTGCGTCGGTTGTCTGCAGCACGGTGGCGGCGCGCCTCGTCGCGCGCGGCATCGCGGGCCGTGACCTCGCGCCGGATGCGCGCAACCTCCCGCAGCCGTTCGGCCCGCTGCTCGAGCGCCTCGAGGCCGCCGGTCGCGACATCGAGCATCTCTTGCGCCCGCCCGACATGGCGGTCGACCTCCGCGAGGACGGGGATCCTGGCCTCGGCGCGGCGTCGCCAGTCTTCGGGAATTGCGCGGCGCGCGTGGTGCAAGGCGTCCTTCGTGGCGGTGATGCCCGCGCTCGCGCGGTCAAGCGCCCGGCGCGCCCGGTTCGACGCCTTGTCCAGCAGGCGTTCCAGCCGCTCGTCGGGCGTGGGCGCGGGCCGCTCGCGCGGTTCGGCGTGGCGCCCCTCGCGGTCGGCGGCGGTGGGCCGCAAGGCTGGCGGTGCGGGTTCGGGGGCCGGCTGCAGGCGCCGCGCAAGCCAGAGTGCCGCCTCGGCGGTGGCGCGCGGCTCGGGCCAGCCCTCGGGCGCGGCAGGGCGCGCGGCGGGGCGCGGCGGCGCGCCGGGCACAGCCTCGGCGGGCACGTCGCGCAGCGAGCGCAACCGTTCCAGCCGCGCCGCCGTCTGCCGGTCGCGCGCGGCGGCCCAGCGCTCGAACTCGGCGCGCCGCTCGGCGATCGAGGCCGCAAGATAGCGCGGATCGGCCGTCGCGTCTGCCCCGCCCGTCAGCGCCGCCATGCGCGCCGTCAGTTCGGCCCGCTCGGCCTCGAGGGCGGCGAGGGCGGGCGAAATCGCCCTCGGCGGGGGCAGCTCCGTGGGGCGAGCGGCCGGGGCCGTGACCTGCGAGGGCTGCCGGCGCAGCGCGTCCCGCCAGGGGGCGGGGCCCGTCATGTCTGCGGCCGGGTCGCGATCAGGGCGCGCACCCGCTCTTCGAAGACGGCCGGCGGGGGAATGGGCACGAGCTTTGTCCGCATGAGGGAGCTGCCCTCGGCGCTGTATTGGTACTTGCTCTGGAAACTGGCGCTCACCGAGCTGACCGACAGCGCGCCCCCCGCCGCGAAGGGCAGCGCGAAGCCGCCCGCCACGGCGGTGACCGATGTCGCCGATGTCGAGGCGCCCGCTTCCGACTGGACCGAGATCGACATCTTGAGTTCGATGACCGTGTCGACGAACTGATAGAAGGTCGGGCTGAAGCCGAGCTCGAGCAGGCTGAACACCTGCCCCGTCCCCGGCCCGAGGCGGACTCGGTAGCGATCCGACTTCCAGCCGGCATCGGCGGCTGCGCCGGCCTCCTTGGCGGCCTCCTCGTCATAGCCCGCCATCAGCTGCGCGATCTTCACGCTGACCATGTCGAGCCGGAGCTGCGCCTCGGCCACGCCCATGCCAAGGCGCTGGATCATCTCGGGAAAGGGCACGCCCAGAAGTTCGCGGCCAACTGTCATCTCGGGTCTCCTTGGTCGGGATTGGCGGGCGGGTCAGGCTCAGGGCTTGTTCAATTCCGCCTCGATTTGCCGGCGGCGGCGTTCGGTGTCCTCGTCCATCTGCCGGCGCACCCGCTCCTCGAGGACCGCGGGCGGGGGGATGGGGACCAGCTTGGTCCGCAAGAGGCTCGCGCCCTCGGCCGAATAGCTGTATTTCGACGAATAGGACGCATCGACCTGGCTGGTGGTGACGGTCTCGTTCGAAGACTTGTCCCCACCAAAGATTGCGACGAAGAATCCCCCGCCGCTCGACTGGTTCTGATTCGTCCTGTTGGCGTTGCGCGATGTCCTCGAAAAGCCTTGCTCCCGGCTGATCTTGATCGCGATCTTGACCTCGATGATCGTATCGACGAACTGGTAGAAGGTCGGCGAAAAGCCGAGTTCGAGCATCGACAGCCGCATCGGGACGCGGATTCTAGAGTCGAGAATCGCCGCAGTTAGGCTTGCGCCTCCTGCGGGCGGCTCGATGCCGTTGAGTTCGAGCAGATCGTTCAGCGCGTTCGCATCGCCCCCGCTCAGGGCCTTGTCGGCCGCGATGAAGGCCTGCGCCTCGCGCACCGTCATCCACTCGGCGCCGAAGAAGACCCGGCTGTCATCGAACGTCACGTTGCCGTCGTCGTCGCGCAGGACGCGCAGGCCGCCCATCATCTCGGCGATCTCGATCGAGGTCGCATCGAGCTTCATCTGGCCTTCGGCGATGGCAAAGGCCATCTGCCGGATCATGTCCCCCATCGGGACATTGAGAAGTTCCTGACCGATCGACATGGGGTTCCTCCTGTGCAGGGTTCAGTCTGCGGCCGCAGCGAGGCGGCGCAGCACGGTTTCAAGCGGTTGGGGCGGCGGCAGCGAGACGAGGCGGGCGGCGATAGAGCTCATCCCCTCGGCGCTGACCGAAAACTTGCGGGCGTAGGAGACGCTGACCGAGGCCGCGACCATCACGACCTTGGCCATCACCCCCACGTTCAGGCCGGCGCTGACCCCGAACTCGGTCGACTCGCTCATCGAGAAGCTGAGCTTTGCCTCAACGGTGGCCTCGGTGAAGCTGTAGAAGGTCGGGGTGAAGCCGAGCGCCATGAGGCTGTATTGCGTGCCGCCGACCTCGACCTTCTCGGTCGCCATCACGGCGGCCTCGCGGATCGAATTCTGATCGAGCGCCCGCTGCGCATCGGCGATCGAGGTGCCGAGCCGCTCGATGATTTCGGGCAGCGGTGCCGAGAGAAGCTCGCGCGTGACGGCGGGGATCGTTGTCATGGCTAGTCAGCCGGGCCGGGGGATGGCAGGGGGCCGGGCTTTGGCAGGTAGGAGCGGATTTCCTCGAGGAACTCGACCGGGGCGGGCACCGCCACGAGCCGCGCGCTGATCGCGCTGTTGCCGTTGACCGAGGTCTCGAACATCCGGCTCGTGCGGTAGTCGACCGACATCCCGACGGCGACCGAGACCTTGGTGCCCCCGCCCGCCGCGGCGTCGGGTTGGTCCGCCCCCGATCCGCCCGACGCGACGGCGTCAAGCGGCTTGGTGATGCGCGCCCCGCCGGCCGCCGCAAGGGCGATCGCGCCCGACTTCGTCGTGAGCAGGTCGAGCACGACCGCGTCCTCGGCATGCGCCAGATAGACGATCGCGCCGCGGCGGACGGCGCGCACCTTGTGGGCCGTGCTCTGGGCGTTGATCGCGGCGGTCAGGTTCTGGGCGAAGGCCTCGGGGCTGTCGGCCGCGAGCGTTGCGCCGCCTGTTGTCACGGCCGCGCCGCTCAGCGCAACATCGGTGGCAGGGTCGCCGAGCTTGATCTTGGTTCCCGACGCGACCGGGTTGGCCGCGCGTTTCGAGACCGAGACGAAGCCGTTTCCGGCCCCCCCGCCCGTCAGGTCCGGTGTGGGCTTGTCGTCAAGCTGGGTGGCGCCGGTGCTCTCGACCACGATGAAGCGGGCGGTCTCGCCTTCGAGGACGACCTCGACGCGCCGGAACTGCGGATTGTCGGGATTGCCGGTCGTGGCGCCCCAGCGGGTCTCGCCGGGTGCCGGAGCCCGGACGGTCAGCCGGCTTGCCTCGATCCCGGCCCTGACCAGAAACTCCTGCACCCGCGTTGCGCGACGCTCGCCCAGATCCTGATTGTAGGCGACCGTGCCGCGCGTGTCGGCATAGCCGTCGATCCTGACCTTGCTCTGCTTGCCGCGCAAGGTGTTCGCGACGCCCTGAAGTTCCGCGATCGCGGCGGGTTTCAGCCGATCGTCGTCCGTATCGAAGAGCGCGATGCCGATGACACCCGGCGCCGCCGGGGCGTTCGGGTCCGACCCGCCCGCGTTGCGCACGAGGCGCGCCCTGAAGCCCGTGATGCCGCTGATGGCGCTGACGACAGCGGCGGCATAGGCATCGGCATCGGCGGCGGACTGGACGGTCGCCGACTTGTTCGGGGCAAGGGTGAAGGTCTCGGACTGCCCGGCCGTGGGGGTCTCACTGATGCGGAGGAGGGCGACGCTCGACTCGGTCGTGGGCAGAAAGGCGATCGCGGCCGCGGTGCCCGCCGCGTCCCCGCCGGTGATGATCGGATTTGTTGCCGTCGCGGGGTCGAGCGCCGCCTTCACCGTGCGCCGTGCCCCGCCGATGAAGACGCGGTCGAACGGCCCGGCGGGCTTGCGCAACGCATCGGCAAGGGTTTCGGCCGCGGAATCGAGGCCCGCGTTCGCGCCCGCGGAGGCCTCGGTCTGCTTGCCGTCGACCGTCACGCTGGCAGGCAGGGACGCGAGCGTCACCTCGGCCATCCGCGCCGCGCCCGATGCGGCGCCCTTCCCCCCGCTGTCGAGCCCGAACTTCACGCTGCCCCCGATCCCGAAGGCCTGCGTCTCGCCGACCTTCATGGTCAGTTGCAGCGAGACGTTCAGATCGGCGTGCTGATAGTGATAGAAGGGCGGCGACAGGCCGAGCTGGAGCAGCGACTTGCCCTCGAGCCCCTTCTGTGGCTTCAGGTATTCGCCGACCTGCGCGATCGAGTTTCGGTCAAGCTCGGTCTGCGCCTGCGCGATCGAGAGGCCCATCGCGCTGATGAATTCCGCAACGCTCGCGTCGGTCAGGATTTCTCCGGGGGTCTTCTCTCGCAGATCGCTCATGTCGGGTCTCCGGGCGGGGATGTCGGGAGGGGGATGGCGCGGGACGGATCGACGCTGTCGCGCCGCACGATCTGGGCGCCATGCCGGCGGCGGGCTTCTGCAAGGCGCGCGGGCGCGATCGTGTAGCGGCTGCGCAGCCAGCCGACGACCTCGGCCGAGAGGGGCGCGCCCGAGGGGCCCGCAAGTTCGAGCGCCGCGCGCAGGTCCGCCTCGGCCGCCCCGGTCTCTGCCGCCCCGGTCTCTGCGGCCCCGGTCTGTGCCGCCGAGAGCCGGGCAAGCCCGCGCCGCTCCAGCAGCCAGGCGCGGTCTCGCCTGTGGAACTCGGATCGCTCCGCGGGCGGCGCCGCCTCGATCGCGCGGGTGCAGAGATCGGCAACCTCGGCCCATGCGCCCAGATGCTCGAGGCTTTCGATTGCGCAGTGGAAATAGTGGCGCGCCACCACCTGCGGCGCGCCGGCGCGCGCGGCGAGGTGCAGCGCCGCGCGATAGTGCCCGAGCGCCTCGCGGTGGCGTCCGGCAAGGGCCAGCACCTTGCCCTGTTCGGCGATGCCGAAATGCAGCGCCCCGGCACCGGTCCCCTCGGACGGGTGCCGGGGCGCGGTCATGCCGCGATGACCTCGGCGCCCGCCGCCTCGAGCCGTGCCCGAAGCAGCCGCGCCCGTGGGCGCGGCATGGGCGCGGTGCGGAGCGGCGCGCGCGCATCGGGCAGACCCGCCAGCGCCAGCGCCCCCTCGGGCGCCGCGAGGATGTCGAGCGCCTCCATCGCGAAGCTTGCCAGTTCGGCGCGCGCCGTCAGCCCCGCCTGCGCATAGGCCGCAAGCCGCGCGGGCGCCTCGGCAAGGGCGATCCCCTCCTCGACCGTCAGGGGCAGGGCCGCGCGCAGATCGTCGAAGACATCGCCGGGCACGCCCGCGAGCGACTCGAGCGCCGCCGCGGCATCGGGCGGGGCGGCATCGAGGACGATGTCGCAGCGCAGGAAGGCCTCGTTCACGAGGCGGATCGTCTGGTGCGCGCCCAGCCTGCGCCAGATGACCTCGGCCTCCGCGCGGCTGAGGCCGAAGGCCGTGACCGACCCGTCCGGCGCGAAGCCAGCCTCGGCCGGCAGGGCTGCGGCGATCGCGGCGCGCTGCGCGGGCACGAGGGGGCCCGCGAAGAGCGCGAAGCGCGAGGCGTCGGGCTGGGCCGAGGTCAGGCGCACCGCGCCCTCGGGGAGGCTTGCGGAGAGCGCGCCGAGCGTGGCCGGCGTGACGCCGCCGAGGATCAGCCCCGGCGGCGTCAGCATCAATTCAAGTGCCGCGGGGGGCGCCACCCCGAGAAAGGCGCCGAGCGCCTCGGCCGCGGCATCGGCCCGGGCCGGATCCACGATCTCGGCCGCGATGTCGATCAGGGGCGGGCGTGGCAGCGGGGCATCCGGGGGCAGAACCGACGTTTCGATCCCGATCTCCGACAGGCTGCGCGCCAGATGCTGCGCTGCCGCCGGCGACAGCCCGGCCGCGATTCGCGTCGGCGCCCGATAGAGCGCCTCGACAATCGCCTCGATCGGCACCGCGATCGCCTCGGCGAGACGGGCCGCAGCCTGCGGTCCGGCCTTGCCGACACTGAGGATCGCGACGTCTCTCAAATCCGCGGACATGGGATGCCCAGAAAAGGAAAAGCAGCATTGGCGATCGAATCGATTCGACTGAATTTCTATCCTAAGTTGAAGAACCTGCATAGCCGGGCCGCACCCCGGCGCAGGCGCCAGCGACCGCCGTCAGCGGGGCGGGGCCGACCGAGGGTCGCGTGCGTCATTCGAACTCGAGGATGACCTCGTCCACGCGCAGCGTGTCGCCGGGGCGGGCGTTGATCTTGAGGACGGTGCCCTTGCGCTCGGCGCGCAGGATGTTCTCCATCTTCATCGCCTCGACGGTGGCGAGCGCCTGCCCCTCCTGCACCTCCTGGCCTTCCTCGACCGAGATGCGCACGACCTGCCCCGGCATGGGGCACAAAAGCAGCCGCGAGGTGTCGGGGGGCGCGCGTTCGGGCATCAGCGCGGCCAGTTCGGCCGCGCGGGGCGTGCGCACATGCACCCTGAGATCGGCCCCCCTCAGCCGCATCCGGAAGCCCGAGGGGATCTTGCCCGTCTTGATCACCAGCGCCGCGCCATCGACCTGAAGCCGCGCAAGCGGCGTGCCCGGCTGCCAGTCGGATTCGACCCGGTGGCTCGCGCCATCCTCGAAGCTGACGGTGGCGCCGCGTCGGTCGGCCTCGACGCGGGCGCGCAGGTGCGTGCCCTGAAGGCTCACCACCCAGTCGGCGCCCACCTTGCGTTCGTGGTTGTCCATCCGGCCCGAGATGCGCGCGCGGCGGATCTCGGCCACGCGGTGCATCGCGACGGCCGCCGCCGCCACCCGGCGCAGGACCGCCTCGGGCAGCACCGCGCCCGTGAAGCCCTCGGGGTATTCCTCGGCGATGAAGGCGGTGGTGATCGCGCCCGACACGAAGCGCGGATGGTCCATCACCGCCGAGAGGAACGGCAGGTTGTGGCCGATCCCCTCGACCTCGAAGGCATCGAGGGCACCCCGCATCGTCTCGATCGCGCCTGCCCGGTCGGGCGCCCAGGTGCAGAGCTTGGCGATCATCGGGTCGTAGTGGACGCTGATCTCGCCGCCCTCGTAGACGCCGGTATCGTTGCGGACCGCGTGGGTGTCGCTCCGCGTCTCGGCCGGCGGGCGATAGCGCGTGAGCCGCCCGGTCGAGGGCAGGAAGCCCCGATAGGGATCCTCGGCATAGAGGCGGCTTTCCATCGCCCAGCCGTTGATGCGCAGATCCTCCTGCGCGAAGGGCAGCGGCTCACCGTTCGCGACGCGGATCATCTGCTCGACCAGATCGACCCCGGTGATGAGTTCGGTCACCGGATGCTCGACCTGCAGGCGGGTGTTCATCTCGAGGAAATAGAAGTTGCGCGCCCCGTCCACGATGAACTCGACGGTGCCCGCACTGGTGTAACCGACGGCGCGGGCGAGCGCACAGGCCTGCTCGCCCATCGCCTTGCGCGTCGCGGGATCGAGGAAGGGCGAGGGCGCCTCTTCGATGACCTTCTGGTTGCGCCGCTGGATCGAGCATTCGCGCTCGTGCAGATAGACGCAATTGCCGTGCTTGTCGGCGAGGACCTGGATCTCGATGTGGCGGGGCTGGGTCACGAACTTCTCGATGAAGATGCGATCGTCGCCAAAGCTCGCCGCCGCCTCGTTGCGCGAACTGATGAAGCCCTCGGCCGCCTGCACCTCGTCCCAGGCGATGCGCATGCCCTTGCCGCCGCCCCCGGCCGAGGCCTTGATCATCACCGGATAGCCGATCTCGCGGCTGATCCGCACGGCCTCCTCCTCGTCGGCGATGAGGCCCATGTAGCCCGGCACGGTGCTGACGCCCGCGCCCGAGGCGATCTTCTTCGAGGTGATCTTGTCGCCCATCGCCTCGATCGCGCCCGAGGGCGGGCCGATGAAGGTGACGCCCATTTCCTCGAGCGCAGCCGCGAACTTCATGTTCTCCGACAGGAACCCGTAGCCCGGATGGACGGCCTCGGCCCCGGTCGCGCGGATGGCGTCGAGCACGCGGTCGATCGCGATGTAGGATTGCGCCGAGGGGGCGGGGCCGATGCGCACCGCCTCGTCGGCCATGCGCACATGCAGCGCGTTGCGGTCGGCGTCGGAATGGACCGCAACGGTCGCGATGCCCATGCGACGCGCGGTCTTGATGACGCGGCAGGCGATCTCGCCCCGGTTGGCAATCAGGATCTTCTTGAACATCTCGCGTCCTCTGTCGTCCATGGGGCGCCGGTCAGACCGGCCAGTCGTCGAAGGGTTCCTCGGGGTCGTGCGGCACCTCGTCGCCAAGCTCGAACACCTCGGGGAACGAGACGCGCGCCCGCCGCACGTCGATCTTCAGCATCGCGTCGTAGCTCTCGGGGTCGAAGGGATCCTCGGCGGGCACCACCTCGCGGCCGAAGAGCCACGACAGCCGCCCCGCATCGAGGTTGCCGCGCACGAAGGGCTCGGCCCCGAAATTATCCCAAAGCGCCTGCATGAAGCCCAGATCGGCCATCCGGTCCACCCGCTTGCGGTCGGCGTGCCGCTCGCGCCGCACGATGCGGGTAGCGCCTTCCTTGTTGGCGTGGCGGATGACGAACTGGAAATCCGTGCCGGGAAGCCGCCCCGGAAATCCGCGATGCTTCAGCATGCCCCGCCCCCCATCAGAAGATGTCCGCCACGCAATCCTCGCCCTCGATCCGGAATGCCTCGAAGAGTTGCACCGCTTCGGGGTCGATCTCGCCCAGCGGAACCGGCCGGTCGGCGAGGCCCACCACGACATGCGCGGGCGCAGGCCCGGTGCCCGAACGCAGGCGCGGCAGGGCGTAGCTGCGGCACAGATGCTCCATGTCGAGAAGGGTCGCGTCGGGGTCGAACCCGTCCTCGGAGCCAAGCGCCGGCGCGATAAAGTGAAAGCGCATGGTCAGCCCGTCGACCCCCCGGGCATCGGTGATGACCTCGTGCAGCGTGACGCCCTGGCCCGAAGGCACGGCGATGGGATCTGCGCCGGCGGGCACCGCCGCCAGAACCCAGATCCCCGCCCATCTGTGCACCATCGCGCCCATGCCCGACCTGTCAGAGCGGAATGTTGTCGTGCTTCTTCCACGGCGCGGCGGTCTGCTTGCCGCGGAGCGACGCGAAGGCCCGGCAGACGCGGCGGCGCGTGGCGCGCGGCATGATGACCTCGTCGATGACACCCTTCTCGGCCGCGACGAAGGGGTTGGCGAAGCGGTCCTCGTAGTCCTTGGTGCGCTGCGCGATCTTGCCGTTGTCGCCCTGCTCGGAGCGATAGAGGATCTCGACCGCCCCCTTGGCGCCCATGACGGCGATCTCGGCCGTGGGCCAGGCATAGCTGAAATCTCCGCGCAGATGCTTCGAGGCCATGACGACATAGGCCCCGCCATAGGCCTTGCGGGTGATGACCGTCACTTTGGGCACCGTCGCTTCGCCGTAGGCATAGAGGAGTTTCGCGCCGTGCTTGATGATTCCGACGTATTCCTGCGCCGTCCCGGGCAGGAAGCCCGGCACGTCGACGAAGGTCAGGAGGGGGATGTCGAATGCGTCGCAAAACCGCACGAAGCGCGCCGCCTTGCGGCTTGCGTCGATGTCGAGGCAGC
>JBIKVM010000109.1:0-9876 GCA_044356825.1 Limisphaerales bacterium | reverse complement strand
GAACGCCGCCGGCGGGCAGGTGGTGACGGCCCCGACCAACGGGGCGGCGGGGGTGGTGCCGGCGGTGATCCGCTACTGGCTCGACCATGTGCCGGGCGCGAGCGCGTCGCGGGTGGGGGAGTTCCTGTTGACCGCGGCCGCGATCGGCGGGATCGTCAAGCACAACGCCTCGATCTCGGGCGCGGAATGCGGCTGTCAGGCCGAGGTCGGCTCGGCCGCGGCGATGGCGGCGGCGGGGCTCGCGGCGGTGATGGGCGGGACGCCGATGCAGGTCGAGAACGCGGCCGAGATCGCGCTCGAGCACCACCTCGGCATGACCTGCGACCCGATCCGCGGCCTCGTGCAGGTGCCCTGCATCGAAAGGAACGGGCTCGGCGCCATCAAGGCGGTCTCGGCCGCGAGCCTGGCGCTTCGGGGCGACGGGACGCATCTCGTGCCGCTCGACGCCTGCATCGAGACGATGCGCCAGACCGGCGCCGACATGAGCCACAAGTACAAGGAAACGGCGCTCGGGGGTCTGGCCGTCAACGTCCCGAACTGCTGACGATCGCGCGCGCGAGCACGAGGTCGGGGTGGTCGTAGCCGGGCAGCATCACCCGGCCGGCCTCTTCGAACCCGGCGCGCGCGAAAAGCCGGCGCGAGGGCAGGTTGTCCGGGTCGACGACGGCGAGGACGCGGGTGCAGCCGCCATCTTCGGCCGCGCGCGTGCAGAGCGCCTCGACGACCGCGCGCCCGATCCCGCGACCCTGTGCCGCGCGCGAAAGGCGCAGGCCGATCTCGAGCTCGCCCGGCGCGCCGAGGCCCGGCGTCTCGGTCAGATGGGCATAGCCCACGCAGCCGCCCGCATCGTCGCGTACCGCCCAGAAGCCGCGCCCCGCCGGGGCCGGGACCGGGGCCGGTTCCATCGCGCGCGCGAGCCAGAGCGCGATCGCCTCGGGGCCGAGCGGCCCCGTCTCGGAATGGCGCATCACCGCGGCCGAGCCCAATACCGCCGCGAGGGCCGCGGCATCGCCCGCCACGAACCGGCCGAGGCGCGGGCTCAGAGCTCGGCCTCGAGCCCGAGGCCGCGCGCGCGCGCGTTCGCCACGGCGCGCGCAGCCACCGCGAGATCCTGCAGGCCCACCCCCGTGCCATCGAAGAGCGTGATCTCGGCCGCGTCGCGCCGGCCCGGGTGGCAGCCCGTGACGACATCGCCGATGGGCACGATCGCGTCGGCCGCGATCATCCCCTGCGCGACGGCGTGTTGCGCCTCGCCGATGGTGACCGATTGCGCGACCTCGTCGGCAAAGACGCGGGCGCGGGCCAGCAGCGCCGCCTCGACCTCCTGCTTGCCCTTGGTGTCGGTGCCCATGCAGGACAGATGCGTGCCCGGGCGGAGATGGGCATCCATCAGGCTCGGCGCGAAGGAAGAGGTGATGGTGATGATCGCATCCGCCTCGGCGCCAAGCGTGGGCAGATCGACGGCCTCGAACGGCAGGCCGAGCTCGGCCGCGACGGCGCCGAGGCGCGGCAGCATCTCGGGGTGATAGTTCCAGGCCACCACCCGCTCGAACCGGCGCACGCGCGCGGCGGCGCGCAGCTGGAACGCCGCCTGATGCCCCGCCCCCACCATGCCGAGCACGCGCGCATCCTTGCGCGCGAGCAGGTCGATCGCGAGCGCCGAGGCCGCGGCCGTGCGCAGCGCCGTCAGCAGATTGCCCCCGACCAGCGCCGAGGCCCGGCCCGTGTCGGGGTCGAAAAGGACCACGACGGACTGATGGTTCGTCAGGCCTTTGGCCATGTTTCCGGGCCAGTAGCCGCCGGACTTCACGCCAAGCACGAGGTTCTCGCGATCGAACCCCGACTTGAAGCCGTAGAGCGCATCCGCATGCCCCAGCGCCTCGCGCACCACCGGAAAGTTGCGCGCCGCGCCGTTCGACATGGCGGCGAAGGCATCGCGCACCGCGGCGAAGGCATCGTCGGGGCCGAGCAGATCGGCAATGAGGTTTTCCGGCACGAGATACATCGCGCGCACCCTTCTGCAGGATCGGGGAAGGGCCGCGGCGCGCGCAGGCGCCGCGGCGGGCTGGCCTAGTAGGCCTTGCCGCGGGCGGTGACGGGGATCAGCCGCTCGACCACGCCGTCGCGCACGCCCACAAACCAGTCGTGCACGTTGCAGGTCGGATCGCAGTGGCCGGGCACGAGGCGCAGCTTCTCGCCGACCTTGAGCTTGCCGTCGGGGTCGGCGATCACGCCGTGCTCATCGCTGCACTTGACGTATTTCACATCCGTGCGGCCATAGACGACCGGCAGGCCGCTGTCGACCGACTGCGCCTTGAGGCCGGCATCGCAGATCGCCTTGTCGGCCTTGGCGTGGCTCATGACCGAGGTGAAGAGGAAAAGCGCATTTTCCCACTCGCCCGCGTCGATCCGCTTGCCCTCGCGGTCGAGGATGCGGCCATAGTCGGCATCCATGAAGGCGTAGGAGCCGCACTGAAGCTCGTTGTAGACGCCCGAATTGCCCTCGAAATAATAGGAGCCGGTGCCGCCGCCGCCGACGATCCTGCACACGAGCCCCTCGGCCTTCAGCGCCTCGACCGCATCGCGCACCATCGCCACCGCGATGTCGATCTTGGCCTTGCGCTCATCGAAGCTGTCGAGGTGCTGCATGGCGCCCTGATAGGCCTGGATGCCCGAGAATTCGAGGCCGGGCGCGGCCGCGATCGCGCGCGCGATCTGGAGCACCGCGGGGGTGTTCGTGACGCCGCAGCGCCCGGCGCCGCAGTCGATCTCGACCAGACACTCGATCGTGGTGCCGTGGCGCGTCGCGGCGGCGGACAGTTCCGGCACGCTCGCGATGTCATCGACGCACACGATGGTGCGCGCCAGCCGCGGCAGGCGGGCGAGGCGGTCGATCTTGGCCGGATCGCGCACCTCGTTCGACACGAGGATGTCCTTGACGCCGGCGCGGGCAAACGCCTCGGCCTCGGACACCTTCTGGCAGCAGATGCCGACGGCGCCGGCCGCGATCTGCATCAGCGCGACATCGGCGGATTTGTGCATCTTGCCGTGCACGCGCAGCCGCACGCCCATCTGGTCGGCAAAGCGCTGCATCTTGGCGATGTTGCGCTCGAGCGCGGCAAGATCGACGACGAGGCAGGGGGTCTGGATGTCCGCCTCGGCCATGCCGGGGGCGGCGGGAATGTCATAGCCGACTTCGAGGCCGTTGAAATGCGTCGCGACGTTCATGGATGGTCCTCCGCAGGGATGTGAAAGCTTCAGAGCCAGGGCAGCTTGTCGAGGTCGACGTTGCCGCCGGTGATGATGACGCCGACCCGCTTGCCGCGGAACACCTCGGGGTTCCCGAGGATGGTGGCGAGGGGCACGGCGCAAGAGGGTTCGATCACGATCTTCATGCGCGCCCAGGTCAGTTTCATCGCGTCGATGATTTCCTGCTCGGTCGCCGTCAGGATGTCGGTGACGTGGTTCCTGACGAAATGCCACGTCAGTTCCTTGAGCGGCACCTTGAGGCCGTCGGCCACCGTCACGGGCGCGTCGTCGGCGATGATGTGGCCGGCGCGGAAGCTGCGCGCGGCGTCATCGGCCTGTTCGGGCTCGGCGGCATAGATCCTGACGTCGGGCGCGAGGGTCGAGAGCGTCAGGCAGGTGCCCGACACCATCCCGCCCCCGCCGATGGGCGCGATCACCGCGTCGAGCGCCGGCACCTGGCCGAGGAGTTCGCGCGAGCAGGTGGCCTGCCCCGCGATCACGCGCGGGTCGTTGTAGGGATGGACGAAATCGGCCCCCGATTGCGCGACCACCTCGGCGAACACCGCCTCGCGCGAGGAGGTCGAGGGCTCGCATTCGACGATGACGCCACCATAGCCGCGCACCGCATCCTTCTTGGCCTGCGGCGCGGTGCGCGGCATCACCACCGTGCAGGGGATCCCCCGCCGCCCCGCCGCGTAGGAGAGCGAGAGGGCGTGGTTGCCGCTCGAATGGGTCGCGACGCCGCGGTCGAGCTTGTCGTCCGACAGGCCGAACACCGCGTTCGACGCCCCCCGCACCTTGAAGGCGCCGGCCTTCTGGAAGTTCTCGCACTTGAAGAAAAGCTCCGCCCCGGTCAGCCGGTTGAGGAAACTCGACGTCAGGACCGGGGTTTCGTGGATGTGCGGACGGATCCGGTCGTGGGCCGCGATCACGTCATCGAAGGTCGGGATGTGCATCTCGGTCATGTCCTTCATCGTCCTCGCCCGCCCGCGCGCCGTCAGGCGGCGGCGCGCACGGCCGCGGCGGTGCTGCCGCGATAGAACTCCTGCGCGGCGGCGACGCCCGATCCCAGACGCACCGGCCAGCCCAGATCGGCCATGCACATCTCGGCCGTGGCGAGCCCCGAGAGCATCACCACATCGCTGAGCATCCCCAGATGCCCGATGCGGAAGACCTTGCCCGCGACCTCGCCGAGGCCGACGCCGAAGGCGACGCCGTATTTCTCGGCCGCGAGCCGCACGAGGTCGGTGCCGTTGCAGCCCGCGGGCACGACGACGGCCGTGACGGTGTTCGAATAGAGCTCGGGCCGAGCCGCACAGGGCTTCAGCCCCCAGGCGGCAATCGCGCGGCGCACGCCCTCGGCGATGCGCGCGTGGCGGGCATAGACAGCCGCGAGCCCCTCATCCTCGAGCATCGCGACCGATGCCGCGAGGCCCGCGATCAGACCGACGGGCGGGGTGTAGGGGAAGCTGCCGTTGGCGTTCGAGGCGAACATGTCGCGCAGGTCGAAATAGCTGCGCGGCAGCGTCGCCCGATCCATTGCGCGGCGCGCCTTGTCGCTGATCCCCACGATGGCAAGGCCCGTGGGCAGCATGAAGCCCTTTTGCGACCCGGCCACCGCGACATCGACGCCCCAGGCGTCCATCTCGAAGGGCATCGAGGCGATGGAGGAGACTCCATCGACAAAGAGCAGCGCCGGGTGGCCGGCCGCATCCATCGCGCGGCGCACGGCGGCGATGTCCGAATAGACGCCCGTCGCGGTCTCGTTGTGGGTGGCGAGGACGGCGCGGATCTTGTGGCCGGTATCGGCGCGCAGCGCGGCCTCGACCGCGGCATTGGGCATCCCCTCGCCCCAGGGCGTCTCGATCACCTGCACATCGAGGCCAAAGCGGCGGCACATCTCGATCCAGCGCTGCGAGAACATGCCGAAACGCGCCGCGAGAACCGTGTCGCCGGGCGAGAGGGTGTTGGTCAGCGCCGTCTCCCACCCGCCGGTTCCGGTGCCGGGGATGAGGGCCACATCGCCCGTCGCCCCCATCCCGAGCACCTTGCGCACGCCGGCAAGGGCGGGACCGATCATGCGGGCGAATGCCGCCGAGCGGTGATCGACCGTCGGAATGTCGCAGGCCTTGCGAAGGGCCTCGGGCATGTTGGTCGGGCCGGGAATGAAGACGGGATTTTGCAGCGACATGGGGATTCCTCCGTTGGATGGCCGGGGTGTAACCCTTTGTCGCAGGCCGGGCAATTTTTTCGAAAACATTTTTCGCTCTTGCAGCACATGCTGTTTTTTCGTTGCATCTCAACATGAAGTGCTTTTTCATTGGGCAGAGCGCGATAAGGCGCCACCGAAATGGAGGGTTCGCCCTGCCCGAATCGCCCCGACCGCGCGGCCGGCCGCGCGCCTTCAACGACACGACCGACCAGACGGTGATCCGCGCCCTCGACCGCGGGCTCGAGATGCTCGGCATCCTCGCCGCGCATCCCGGGCGGTCGCTGAGCGAGCTGGCCGCGCTGACGGCCGAGGCGCCGGCGACGGTCTATCGCACGCTCCAGACCCTTGCCGCGCACGGCATGGCCGAGACGGACGAGGGCGGGCAGATGTGGCATGTCGGGCCGGGCGCGTTCCGCGTGGGCTCGGCCTTCCTGCGCCGCACCAAGGTGGTCGAGCGGTCGCGCGCGCCCATGGACGCGCTGATGCGCGCGACGGGCGAGACAGCGAACCTCGGGGTCGAATCGCGCGACGAGGTGCTGTTCCTGAGCCAGGTCGAGACGCATGAGGCGATCCGCGCCTTTTTCGCCCCGGGCACCAAGGCGCCGATGCATGTCTCGGGCATCGGCAAGGCGCTGCTGGCCTTCTATCCGCCCGAACGGGTTGCCGCGATTGTCGCGCGTGTCGGTCTGGCAGGGTTCACGCAGCTCTCGATCACCTCGCCCGAGGTGCTGGCGGCCGATCTGGCGCGGGCACGCGCGCGCGGTTTCGCCATCGACGATCAGGAACGCGCCGAGGGGATGCGCTGCGTCGCGGCCCCGATCTTCAACGGCCACGGCGAGCCGGTCGCGGGCCTGTCGGTCTCGGGCCCGGCGTTCCGCATGGGGCTCGATACGGCAGCGGCGATCGGGCTTCGGGTGCGCGCAGCCGCCGATGAGGTGACGCGCGCCATCGCCGGCACCCCACCGCAAATCCCCTGAAAGCAGCGCACGACCATGGCCAGATCCCCTGCCCCCGTCGGTGACCGCGCGCTTCTGGGCGCGCTCCTCATGCTCGCGTTCTGCATCACCGCCCCCCTCATCGACGTGACGGCGAAACTCGCCGCGGCGAGCGTCTCGGCCGGTATCGTGACGCTCGCGCGCTTCGTGGTTCAGGCCGTCTGCATGGCGCCCATCCTGATCGTCATGCGTTCGGGTCTCGGCATCGGGCGTGACGCGATCGGATTGCTGCTGGCGCGAGCAGGGGTATCCGTGCTCGCGACCGTCACCTTCGTCGGCGCGCTGTCGGTCATGCCCATCGCGGATGCGCTGGCGATCGCGTTCATCGATTCCTTCATCCTGCTGCTTCTGGGCCGCTTCTGGTTCGGCGAAGCTGTCGGACCGCGCAGGATCGCGGCCTCGGTCGTGGGCTTTGCGGGCTCGCTCCTCGTGATCCAGCCGGCCTTCGCCACCTTTGGGCTCGCGGCGCTGCTGCCGGTCGCGACAGCGGTGACGTTTGCGCTCTACATGCTCTTCACCCGCAGGCTGTCGCAGCGGATGCACCCGGTCGCAATGCAGTTCCACACCGCCTGGATCGCCGCGCTGATGGCGGCCGGAGTCTTGTGGCTACTCGCCGACAGCAAGATCCCGGGCGTCGCGATCACCAGGCCCGAGGGGGTCGCGAGGCTGTGGTTGATCGGGGTCGGGCTGTCGGCAAGCGTGAGCCACATGTTCATCACCTATGCGCTGCGCCTTGCCCCTGCGGCAACCCTCGCGCCGCTGCACTATCTGGAGATCGCGACGGCCGCCGTCTTCGGCTATTTCATCTTTGACGATTTCCCCGATGCCATGACCTGGGCCGGGATCGCGATCATCGTCTCGGCCGGGCTCTACATCATCCACCGCGAACGGGTCACCGCGGCGCTGGGGCGGGGGCAAGTGCCGCCACCGCCGCCCCGAGTCGGGCCCGCGGCAGGATGACAAGCATCCCCGGGCGGTCAAAGGAAAGCCGCACCTCGGGCATGCTCACGCGGTTGGATGTGCCGATCAGGCCACGCGGGTGAAAGTCCACACCGCCGATCGGCCAGTGCAGACCCACGCTCTCGCCCCGGACCTCGGCCAGCGGAAAAAGTGAAAGCCGCGTGCCGACGGGCAGCCGGAGCGCGAGTTCGGCCGGAGCGAGGAAGGTGACATCGCGCGGTCCAACCAGCAGGACGCGCCGCCCCGAGTGGCGGCCGAGCGCATTGAGGACCGCCAGCCCGTGGTCGATCCGCGCCCCGGTAAAGCCGAGGCCGAGGACGAATGGCGCCGTCACTGATCGCAGCGCCTTGTCGAAATCGGTCGTATCCTGCTCGGGTATGTGATGGAGCCGGTCGGCCCCGAGGGTTTCGCGCGCTGCAGCCGAAATAGAATCGAAATCGCCGATCGCGATTTCGGGCATGTGGCCGAGACGCAGGAGCCGATCCGCCCCCCCGTCGGCGGCAACAAGCCGCGGCGCGTAGCCGAGCGCCTCGCGCAACAAGGCCGCGCCGAAGGGCGCGCCTCCCGCGAGGGTTATGCCCCCTTCGCTTGCGATGATCGGACTGTCCATGATGTACAGATCACCCGCTGGCGCGGGAATGGCAATTGCCCTGCGCGCCGCGGGCTGGCAAACAGGTACGGAGGGGCCGCAGGGGGCGGCCGCGGCAAGCCAAGCGGGGCCGAGAATGGGCAGAAAGCAGCCCGACGCCGAAACAGAGGTCAAGGTCGAGGATGGCCGCACCCGCACGCTGACGGTGAGCTATGGCGCGTTCAGTTGCACCCTCACGGGCTACAAGCATCCCGAAGCGATCGTTCAGGCCCTGAGTGACCATTTCCGCATGATCGCCGAGCAGTCGCCCCAATTCGCCCTGCCCCCGCCGCAGGTCGACATGGCGCTTCTCCAGCAGATCGCAGCGCAGGAGATGCGCCGCCAGATGGACGAAGGAACGCTAGACCTCGCAACCGTCGCCGAGCTTGCCGGATCGCCGCTGCGCGAGGTTCGCCCCGCCGAAGATGCCGAGGTCGCAACCGATGAGCCCCCCCCGTCCGGCGCTGAACCACACGAAAGCCCCTCGGAGCGCAGCGCGCGCCGCCGCGCTGCGGCGATCGCCAACCTGCGCGCGGCTGTCGCAGCAGCCGCGGCCGCCGCCCAGTCCGGACGCAGCCGGCCCGATGCGGAGCCCGGCGCGGAGCCCGGCGAAGCCGAAGCGCCTGACAGCTCTCCGGAACCAGCCAGAACGGACGCCGCCCTATTCGCATCGACAGGCCCAGTCGAGCTGACGCCGCAAGACGCAATCGCCGCCCCGAGCGAGCCTCGGGGCGAGGCGGCCCCTCCTGATCCCCTCGAAATGCGAAGTGCCCGACTGCCTGTACTGCGACTTGTGCCGGACCTTCGAGCCGACGGGGCGGGCACGGACAGCACCGCGCCGTCCGCCGCGCCAGCCGCCGTCGGCGGAGTGGGATTTGCCGATTACGCCAGCCGCGCCGGTGCCGACACCTTGTCGGAGCTGATCGAGGCCGCCGCCGCCTATCTGACCGTGATCGAGGGACGGCGTAGCTTCGAGGCAGCGGCCGTGGTTGGTCTGGTCGCGCGACATCCCCCTGCCGATGGCCCGTCCGACGCGCTCGGGCGCGCCGACGCATTTGCAGCGCTTGTCGCATCGGGGCGTCTGCGCCGGGTCGAGGGGAACCGCTACACGCTCGCGGCCCCCGAACTCGGACGGTCGTCAGCCTAGCGGTCGGGGTTGTCCTTGTCCTCGGGCTGGGCGAGGCCGCGGAACACGGCGCGGAAGGGCAGTGCCCAGAGGATGCCGAGCACGACATAGACCGCGAACTCGACCCAGATCGGCGGGCGATCGAGCGCGTTCAGGATCGAGACCGCGACCACCACATAGGCGGGCAGGCCCACGAGCAGGATCAGATAGGCGAGCCTCTTGCGCGTGCGCCGCTGCATCGGATCAGTCCGCGAAGGGGTCGGTCACGAGGATCGTGTCGTCGCGCTCGGGGCTCGTCGAGAGCATCGCGACCGGGCAGCCGATCAGCTCCTCGATCCGGCGGACATATTTCACCGCCGCCCCCGGCAGGTCGGCCCAGGACCGCGCGCCTTCGGTCGATTCCCGCCAGCCCTCGACCTCTTCATAGACCGGCACGCAGCGCGCCTGCTGATCGGCCGCCGTCGGCAGGTAATCGAGCCGCCGGCCGTCGAGGTCATAGCCCGTGCAGATCCGCAGCCGCTCGAACCCGTCGAGCACGTCGAGCTTGGTGAGCGCGATGCCGTTGATGCCCGAGATGGCGCAGGTCTGGCGCACCAGCGCGGCATCGAACCAGCCGCAGCGGCGCTTGCGACCCGTCACGGTGCCGAACTCGCGCCCGCGGGCGCCCAGACGCTCACCCGTCTCGTCCCTGAGTTCGGTCGGGAAT
>JBIKVM010000284.1:0-2716 GCA_044356825.1 Limisphaerales bacterium | reverse complement strand
GGCCGAGGGCTTCGGCCCCCGCCAGCCGCCCGAGCATCTGCGTGCGCGCCTCAGGGCCGCGATGGACCCGCTGCCGGTCTGGTATCGCCCCTTCGAGGAGACGCTCCTGCCCGAGGGCGATTTTCCGCTGCACGCGCTGACGCAGCGCCCGATGGCCATGTATCACTCCTGGGGGTCGCAGAACGCCTGGCTGCGCCAGATCCACGGGGTGAACCCGCTCTTCGTCTCGGGCGAGATCTGGGCCGAGCACGGCTTTGCCGAGGGCGACTGGGCGATCCTGACCTCGGCCCATGGCGAGATCCGGGTGCCCGTCGCGCGGATGGATGCGCTGAACGGCAAGACGGTCTGGACATGGAACGCCATCGGCAAGCGCAAGGGCGCGTGGGCGCTCTCGCCCGAGGCGCCCGAGGCCAACCGGGGCTTCCTGCTCAACCACCTCATCCACGAACTGCTGCCGCCGCGGGGCGACGGGCTGCGCTGGGCGAACTCGGACCCGGTGACGGGGCAGGCCGCCTGGTACGATCTGCGCGTGCGGATCCGCAAGGCCCCGCCCGGCGGGCCAGACCACGCCGAACCGGCCTTCGCGCCCATCGCCTCGCCCGTGCCGCCCGCGCCCGCTACCGTCCGCCACGGGGGCCGCACGACATGACCACCCTGCCCCCGCCCTCGGCCAAGAAGCTCGGCCTCGTCATCGACCTCGACACCTGCGTGGGCTGCCATGCCTGCGTGGTGAGCTGCAAGGAATGGAACTCGCAAAGCCCGATGGGCGCGCCGCTCGCCGACCTCGACGCCTATGGCGCGGCACCCGAGGGGACGTTCCTCAACCGCGTCCACAGCTTCGAGGTCACGCGCGACGCAGGGCCACCCGTCGTCGTCCACTTCCCGAAATCCTGCCTGCACTGCGAGGATGCGCCCTGCGTCACGGTCTGCCCGACCGGGGCGAGCTACAAGCGCGCCGCGGACGGGATCGTGCTTGTCAACGAGGACAGCTGCATCGGCTGCGGGCTTTGCGCCTGGGCCTGCCCCTATGGCGCGCGCGAGATGGACGGGGCCGAGCGGGTGATGAAGAAATGCACCCTCTGCGTCGATCGCATCTACAACGACACCCTGCCCGAAGCCGACCGCGTGCCCGCCTGCGTGAAGAGCTGCCCGGCGGGTGCGCGCCACTTCGGCGATCTGGGCGATGAAGACAGCGCCGTGTCGCGCCTCGTGGCCGAGCGCGAGGGCTTCGCGCTGATGCCCGATCAGGGCACGAAACCCGTGAACCGCTACCTGCCGCCGCGCCCGCGCGACGCGATGCCCGAAATCGACGTGCTCGCCCCCTATCTCGACCCGGTGACCGAGGGCGCGGGCGGGTTTCTGGGCTGGCTTGACCGGGCGCTGGGGAAACTCTGATGCATCCCGCCCCCTCGCTCATCCTCTTCACCGTGCTCTCGGGGCTGGGCTTCGGCCTGATGGTCTGGCTCGGCTTCGGCGCGCTCGTGCCCGTGGGCTGGGTGGGCTTCGTGTTCTGGGCGCTGGCCTACGGGCTCGCGGGCGCGGGGCTCATCGCCGCGACCTTCCACCTCGGCCATCCGGAGCGGGCGTGGCGCGCGTTCTCGCAGTGGCGCTCGAGCTGGCTGTCGCGCGAGGGCGTGCTGTCGGTCGCGACCTTCGCCGTCATGGCGCCCCATGCGGCGGCCTCGGTGTTCCTCGGCCAGCCGCTGCCCGCGCTCGGCATCATCGGGGGCGCGCTCGCGCTGCTGACCGTGCTCTCGACCGCGATGATCTATGCGCAGCTGCGCAGCGTGCCGCGCTGGCACCACTGGACGACGCCCGCGGTGTTCCTGACCGCGGCGCTGGCGGGCGGCGGGCTTCTGGCCGGGCAGGCGGCGGCGGGGCCGCTCTTTGGGCTGCTGGCGCTCGCGCTCGCGGCGCACTGGCATCTGGGCGACCGGCGATTCGCCGAAGGCCCCGACACGCCCGAAACCGCGACGGGCCTCGGCCGGATCGGCCGTGTGCGGCTGCTCGCCCCGCCGCACACGGGGCGCAATTACCTCTTGCGCGAAATGGTGCATGTCGTCGGGCGCAAGCACGCGGGCCGGCTGCGCGCAATCTCCCTTTTCGCCGGGGCCATCATGCCGGCGGTGCTGCTCATCGCCTTTCCGGCAGGGCACGCGCTCGCGGCACTGGCCGTGATCTTCCACCTCGCGGGGATCCTCGCGGCGCGCTGGCTCTTCTTCGCCGAGGCCGAGCATGTCGTGGGCCTCTATTACGGCCGCCGATGAACTGTCAGGCCGGCTTGACAGGCGCGGCGGCGCGGTTCACTGTTGGCTCACTTCGGTTCCGTGCGGGGGGCGGCAACGCGCCCCGTCCGGATGAAAAGGGAACGCGGTGCGGCCTCCGGGCCAATGCCGCGGCTGCCCCCGCAACTGTAAGCGGCGAGCGAAGGCCAAAGATGCCACTGGGGGCGCGCAAGCCACCCCCGGGAAGGCGGCCCGAGCGACGACCCGCGAGCCAGGAGACCTGCCGAAGGGATCACCTTTCCGCCGTGCGGGGCGCGCGGCCGGAGGCGGACCCCCGCCCTTGGTGACGCTTCACCGTCGGCGGAGGGGCACGTTGCCTTTCCAAGGACATCACCCATCTGCCGCACCCCCTCGGGGGCCATCGCGGCACGTCCGAAAGGCAGACCCATGCGCAGGATTCGCCCCCTCCCCTACGCCGCCCTGATCGCGAC
>JBIKVM010000108.1:0-9888 GCA_044356825.1 Limisphaerales bacterium | reverse complement strand
ACGAGATCCCGCAGGCCGCGCGCGACTACATCGCCGGGCGGCGCCTCGATGAGGTCGAGTGCATCGTCTCGGACATCGCCGGCGTCGCGCGCGGCAAGGCCATGCCCGCGACGAAATTCGCCCGTCAGGCAAGCTTTTACCTGCCGAACTCGATCTTTCTGCAGACGATCACGGGCGATTGGGCCGACAACCCGGCGGGTGCCTTCACAGAGCCCGACATGATCCTCGTTCCCGATTTTTCGACCGCGACGGCCGCCCCCTGGACGGCCGACATCACGCTGCAGGTGATCCACGACGCGGTCGATCAGGCGGGCAACCCGGTGCCGATCTCGCCGCGCAACGTGCTGCGGCGGGTGGTCGCGGCCTATGCCGCGCAGGGGTTGCAGCCCATCATCGCGCCCGAGATGGAATTCTTCTTCGTCGCGCGCAACACCGACCCCAACATGCCGGTGATGCCGCCGATGGGCCGCACCGGGCGGCGCGCCGCCGCCAAGCAGGCCTATTCGATGAGCGCGGTCGACGAATACGGCAAGGTCATCGACGACATCTACGACTTCGCCGAGGCGCAGGGTTTCGAGATCGACGGCATCCTGCAGGAAGGCGGGGCGGGTCAGGTCGAGATCAACCTCCAGCACGGCGACCCGCTGCGACTCGCCGACGAGATCTTCTATTTCAAGCGCCTGATCCGCGAGGCCGCGCTGCGCCACGACTGCTTCGCGACCTTCATGGCCAAGCCCATCGAGGGCGAACCCGGCAGCGCGATGCACCTGCACCATTCGGTGATCGATGCGGCAACCGGGCAGAACATCTTTTCGGATGCGGACGGGGGCGAGACGCCGGCCTTCCTGCACTTCATCGCGGGGCTGCAGACGCATCTGCCGGCGGCGGTCGCGCTGCTTGCGCCTTATGTCAACAGCTATCGCCGCTATGTCCCCGACTTCGCGGCGCCCATCAACCTCGAATGGGGGCGCGACAACCGCACGACGGGGCTGCGCGTGCCGATCTCGGAACCCGCCGCCCGGCGGGTCGAGAACCGCCTCGCGGGGATGGACTGCAACCCCTATCTCGGCATCGCGGCGAGCCTTGCCTGCGGGCTTCTGGGCCTGCGCGAGGGGCGCATGCCGCGCCCCGAATGCACGGGCGATGCCTACATGAGCGATGACGATCTGCCGATGAACCTCGCGGACGCGCTCGATCTGCTGGCCGAGGACGCGGCCCTGCGCGAGGTGCTGGGGCCAGAGTTCTGCGCCGTCTACGATTCGGTCAAGCGCAACGAATACAAGGAGTTCCAGCAGGTCATCAGCCCGTGGGAGCGCGAGCATCTGCTGCTGAACGTCTGAGCGGGCCGATGAACCTGCTCCATGTCAACGACGCGCCCGGGGCCTATCCGCCCTCGTGGTATGCCGCGACGGCGGAGGCGCTCGATCCCTTTGCGCCGGTTGCGGGCGATCTGCGCGCCGATGTCTGCGTGATCGGAGCGGGATATACCGGCCTCTCGGCCGCGCTGCATCTGGCGGAACGGGGCCTCGATGTCGTGGTGCTCGAGGCGCAGCGGGTGGGGTTCGGCGCCTCGGGGCGCAACGGCGGGCAGGTGGGGACGGGCCAGCGGATCGAGCAGGAGCATCTCGAGGCCCGCCTCGGCCCGGGTCCGGCGCGCGCGCTCTGGGACATCGCCGAAGAGGCCAAGGCCCTGACGCGCGATCTGGCCGCGCGCCATGCGGGCGGGGCGGCGTATCTGCCGGGCGTCGCCTTTGCCTGCGAACGCCCCGCGCAGGTCGCGGCCGCCCATGCCCATGCCGACCACCTCGCCCGCGTCTATGGCTATGACCGGATCACCCCGCTCGACCGGGTGGGGATGGCGGGGCTGATCGGCAGCGCGCGCTATGCGGGCGGGTTTCTCGACCATGGCGCGGGGCATCTGCACCCGCTGCGCTATGTCCTCGGCCTTGCCCGCGCGGCCGCCGCGGCCGGGGTGCGCATCCATGAACGGAGCGAGGTCCGCCGCCTGACCGAGGGCGCCGAAGTCGTCATCGAGACCGCCGCTGGCCGGGTGCGGGCGGGTCACGCGATCCTCGCCTGCAACGGCTATCTCGGGGAGATCGCGCCCCGCGTGGCGCGTCATGTGATGCCCATCAACAATTTCATCGTCGCGACCGAGCCGCTCGGCGCGGCGGCGCCGCTGTCGGCGCCGGTCTCGGTCGCCGATTCGCGCTTCGTCGTGAACTACTGGCGCCAGAGCGGCGACGGGCGGCTGATCTTCGGGGGGGGCGAAAGCTATGGCTGGCGCTTTCCCGACATCGACCGGACGGTGCGCCCGGCGCTGGCGCGGATCTATCCCGCGCTCGCGGATGTCCGCTTCAGCCACGCCTGGGGCGGGACGCTCGCGATCACGCCCTCGCGGCTGCCGGCCTTCCTGCGGGTGGGGCGCAACGTGCTGTCGGCATCGGGATATTCGGGTCATGGGCTGGCGCTCGCGACCATGGCGGGGCGGATCCTGGCCGAGGCGGTCGCGGAGCAGGCGGGGCGGTTCGACCTGATGGCGGGGCTGCCGGTCGGGCGCTTTCCGGGCGGCAAGGGCTTGCGCCACCCGATCCTTGTCCTTGCCATGACGTGGTATGCGCTGCGCGACCGCCTCGGGCTTTGACCGCCTGCATTGAACCCCGGGCGCCGAACGGCTAGCCTGATCGCCGAAAGAGGAGACGCAAGATGCGCGACGATGCACCGAATTCCTGGGAATCGCGGGCTGATGCCCATTCGCTCTATGGCTTCACCGACCTGCCCACGATCCACGATCGCGGCGCGGTGGTGCTGACGCATGGCGAGGGGCCCTATGTCGTCGATGTCCACGGCCGGCGCTATTTCGATGCGAATTCCGGGCTCTGGAACATGGTCGCGGGCTTCGACCATCCGGGGCTGATCGCGGCCGCGCAGGCGCAGTATGCGCGCTTTCCGGGCTATCACGCCTTTTTCGGGCGGATGTCGGACCAGACGGTGATGCTCTCGGAAAAGCTGATCGAGGTCTCGCCCTTCGATCGCGGCCGCGTCTTCTATACCAACTCGGGCTCCGAGGCGAACGACACCATGGTCAAGGCGCTGTGGTTCCTGCACGCGGCCGAGGGCAACCCGCAGCGGCGCAAGATCCTGACGCGCATCAACGCCTATCACGGCGTCACCACGGTTGCGGCCTCGATGACGGGCAAGCCCTACAACGCGGCCTTCGGCCTGCCGCTGCCGGGTTTCCTGCACCTCGGCTGCCCGCATTACTGGCGCTTCGGCCATCCGGGCGAGAGTGAGGCCGAGTTCACCGCCCGCCTCGGGCGCGAGCTTGAGGCCACGATCATCAAGGAAGGCGCCGACACCATCGCGGGCTTCTTCGCCGAGCCGGTGATGGGGGCGGGGGGCGTGATCCCGCCCTCGGCCGGCTATTTCCAGACGATCGCGCCGATCCTGCGCAAATACGGCATCCCGCTCATCTCCGACGAGGTGATCTGCGGCTTCGGGCGCACCGGCGAGGTCTGGGGCTGCCAGGCCTATGGCTTCATGCCCGATGCGATCATCTCCTCGAAATGCATCACGGCGGGGTTCTTTCCGATGGGGGCGGTCATCCTCGGGCCCGAGTTGTCGGACCGCATCCAGGCGGCGGCCGAGCGGTTCGAGGAGTTCCCGCACGGCTTCACCGCCTCGGGCCACCCGGTCGGCTGCGCGATCGCGCTCAAGGCCATCGACGTCGTGCTGAACGAGGGGCTGATCGACAACGTGCGCGCGCTGACGCCGCGGTTCGAGGCGGGGCTTGCCCATCTCGCGCGCCACCCCAACATCGGCGAGTGGCGCGGCAAGGGGCTGATGGGCGCGCTCGAGGCGGTGCAGGACAAGGCCACCAAGACGCCCTTCCCGGGGCATCTGTCGGTGTCGGAGCGCATCGCCAACACCTGCACCGATCACGGCCTCATCTGCCGGCCGCTCGGCCAGTCGATCGTGCTCTGCCCGCCCTTCATCACGACGCCCGCGCAGATCGACGAGATGTTCGAAAAACTCGAGGCCGCGCTGCACAAGGTCTTTGCCGAGGTCGCCTGAGGTGGAGACGCTGCGCATCAGCTGCGACGCACGCGGCGTGGCGCAGCTGACGCTCGCGCGCGGGGCCAAGCACAACGCCCTTTCGGCCGGGATGATCGCGGAGTTGACCGAGGCCGCCGCGCGCCTCGGCGCGGATGAGGCGGTGCGGGTCGTGGTGCTCGGGGCCGAGGGCGAGAGTTTCTGCGCCGGGGGCGATCTGGCCTGGATGAAGGCGCAGATCGAGGCCGACGCCGAGACGCGCGCAGGCGGCGCGCGCGCGCTTGCGATGATGCTGCGCGCGCTCGATGAACTCCCCAAGCCGCTCATCGCGCGTGTGCAGGGCAATGCCTTCGGCGGCGGGGTGGGCCTCATGTCGGTCTGCGACCTCGCGATCGGGGCGGAAGGCGCGCGCTTCGGGCTGACCGAGACGCGGCTCGGCCTCATCCCCGCGACGATCGGCCCCTATGTCGTGGCCCGCATGGGGGCGGCGGCGGCGCGGCGGGTGATGCTCTCGGGCCGGGTGTTCGATGCGGCAGAGGCCGCGGCGCTCGGCCTGCTGGCCCGCGTCGTGGCGCCTGCCGATCTCGACGCGGCGCTCGAGGCCGAGGTCGCGGCGCATCTGGCCGCCGGGCCGGGCGCGGTCGCGGCTGCCAAGCGGCTGATCCGCCGTCTCGGCGCCCCAGTCGATGCCGCGACAATCGAGGCCTCGATCGCCGCGCTGGTCGAGGTCTGGGAGGGGCCCGAGGCACGTGCGGGCATCGCGGCCTTCTTCGACCGCCGCCCGCCGCCATGGGCGAGTCGGGCACCCTGAGCGGCGCGGAAGCGCGTGCGTCCGATTGCCGCGCATGCGGCCTTGTGTCCCGAATTTCTGCATACATTGGAATACAATGCGTGAATACGCAGGGTTAACCCTTTTGCCCGCATCTCCCTGCCGGCGTGCTTTGTTGACCCCTGCGGCCTGTTTCGTTAGAGGGAAAGACGGTCCACGGGACCGCGCGGCAAAGGAGACGGAGTTGGACGCGCTCTTGCGGGAATACTTGCCGATCCTGATCCTGCTCGGGCTTGCCGTCGGGCTCGGGCTGATCCTGATGCTCTCGGCGCTCGTGATCGCGGTGCGCAATCCCGACCCCGAGAAGGTGTCGGCCTATGAATGCGGCTTCAACGCCTTCGACGATGCGCGGATGAAGTTCGACGTACGCTTCTACCTCGTCTCGATCCTC
Organism: Limisphaerales bacterium; assembly: GCA_044356825.1. Classification (GTDB taxonomy): domain Bacteria; phylum Pseudomonadota; class Alphaproteobacteria; order Rhodobacterales; family Rhodobacteraceae; genus JAUREX01. Next base: position 4,615 of record JBIKVM010000108.1, on the reverse strand, counting down.
TTCATCATCTTCGATCTCGAGGTCGCGTTCCTCTTTCCCTGGGCGGTCGCGTTTGCCGACATCTCGGCCACGGCCTTCTGGTCGATGATGGCCTTCCTCGTCGTGCTGACGGTGGGTTTTGCCTACGAATGGCGCAAGGGGGCACTCGAATGGGAGTGATGACGGGCGCGAACACCGCGGGGTCCGACCGCGAGGCGACCATGGACGCGATGAACCGTGACCTGCAGGACAAGGGCTTCCTGCTGACCTCGACCGAGGATGTCATCAACTGGGCGCGGACCGGATCGCTCCACTGGATGACCTTCGGGCTGGCCTGCTGCGCGGTCGAAATGATGCACACCTCGATGCCGCGCTATGATCTCGAGCGCTTCGGCACCGCGCCGCGCGCGAGCCCACGCCAGTCCGACCTCATGATCGTGGCCGGGACGCTCACGAACAAGATGGCGCCCGCGCTCCGCAAGGTCTACGACCAGATGCCCGAGCCGCGCTATGTGATCTCGATGGGATCGTGCGCCAACGGCGGGGGCTATTACCACTACAGCTATTCGGTGGTGCGCGGCTGCGACCGGATCGTGCCGGTCGATCTCTATGTGCCGGGCTGCCCGCCCACGGCCGAGGCGCTGCTCTATGGAATCCTCCAGTTGCAGCGCAAGATCCGCCGCACCGGAACCATCACGCGCTAGGAGGCGGTCATGTCCGAGGCGCTTCGGGAATTGGGCCTGCATATCGCGATGCGCCGCGGCGACGATGTGGTGTCGCATGCGGTCGCGCATGGCGAACTGACACTCGAGGTTCTACCCGGGCGGATCGGGCCGCTGGTCGAGTTCCTTGCACGCGACAAGTCCTGCGGCTTCACGACGCTCGTTGACATCACCGCCGTCGACTGGCCCGAGCGCGCGGCGCGCTTCGATGTGGTCTGGCACTTCCTCTCGATGTGGCGCAACCAGCGCATCCGCCTCAAGGCCGCGGTCGAGGAGGGGGCGATGGTGCCCTCGATCAGCGCCGTGCACCCCTCGGCCAACTGGTTTGAGCGCGAGGTGTTCGACATGTTCGGCATTCTCTTCTCCGGCCACCCCGACCTGCGGCGGATCCTGACCGACTACGGCTTTCGCGGCCATCCGCTGCGCAAGGACTTCCCGACGACGGGCTATACCGAGGTCCGCTATGACGAGGTGCAAAAGCGCGTCGTCTACGAACCCGTGAGCCTCGTGCAGGAATACCGCCAGTTCGATTTCATGTCGCCGTGGGAGGGGGCCGAATACATCCTTCCGGGCGATGCCAAGGCGGGAGCGAAATGATGGACGGCAGTTTCGACGACGTCCTGACGGGCGAGCAGAAGATCCGCAACTTCAACATCAATTTCGGCCCGCAACATCCTGCGGCGCACGGGGTGCTGCGCCTCGTGCTCGAGCTTGACGGCGAGGTGGTCGAACGCTGCGACCCCCATATCGGCCTTTTGCACCGCGGCACCGAAAAGCTGATGGAGAGCCGCACCTATCTGCAGAACCTGCCCTATTTCGACCGGCTCGACTATGTCGCGCCGATGAACCAGGAACATGCCTGGTGCCTCGCGATCGAGCGGCTGACGGGGGTCGTGGTGCCGCGGCGCGCCTCGCTCATTCGCGTGCTCTTCTGCGAGATCGGGCGGGTGCTGAACCACCTCCTCAACGTCACGACGCAGGCGATGGACGTCGGCGCCCTCACCCCGCCGCTCTGGGGCTTCGAGGAGCGCGAGAAGCTCATGATCTTCTACGAGCGCGCCTGCGGGGCGCGGCTGCATGCGGCCTATTTCCGCCCCGGCGGGGTGCATCAGGATCTCGCGCCGGCGCTCATCGACGACATCGAGGCCTGGGCCAGGGCCTTTCCGGCCGTGCTCGACGACATCGACGGGCTCCTGACCGAGAACCGCATCTTCAAGCAGCGCAACGCCGACATCGGCGTGGTCAGCACCGAGGACATCCAGAAATGGGGCTTCTCGGGCGTGATGGTGCGCGGCTCGGGCCTCGCGTGGGATCTGCGGCGCGCCCAGCCCTATGAGTGCTACGACGAGTTCGACTTCAAGATCCCGGTCGGCAAGAATGGCGACTGCTACGACCGCTATCTCTGCCGCATGGCTGAGATGCGCGAATCGACCGCGATCATCCTGCAGGCCATCGCCAAGCTGCGCGCCCCCGAGGGGCAGGGCGACGTGCTCGCGCGCGGCAAGATCACGCCGCCCCGGCGCGGCGAGATGAAGCGCTCGATGGAGGCGCTGATCCACCACTTCAAGCTTTATACCGAGGGCTTCCACGTTCCGGCGGGCGAGGTCTATGCCGCGGTCGAGGCGCCCAAGGGCGAGTTCGGCGTCTATCTCGTGGCCGACGGCACCAACCGCCCGTGGCGCGCCAAGATCCGCGCGCCGGGTTTCCTGCACCTTCAGGCGATGGACCACCTCTGCCGGGGCCATCTGCTCGCCGACGTCTCGGCCATCATCGGCACGATGGACGTCGTCTTCGGGGAGATCGACCGCTGATGCTGCGCCGCCTGCACCCCGAACAGCCCGCCTCCTTCGCCTTCACGCCCGCCAACCGGGCCTGGGCCGAGGCGCAGATGACGAAATACCCCGAGGGCCGGCAGGCATCGGCGATCATCCCGCTCCTGTGGCGCGCGCAGGAGCAGGAGGGCTGGCTGACCCGCCCCGCCATCGAGCATGTCGCCGAGATGCTCGGCATGGCCTATATCCGGGCGCTCGAGGTCGCGACCTTCTACTTCATGTTCCAGCTCGCGCCCGTGGGGTCGGTTGCCCATGTGCAGGTCTGCGGCACCACCACCTGCATGATCTGCGGCGCCGAGGACCTCGTCGCCGTCTGCCGCGAGCGGATCGCGCCCAAGGCGCACACCCTCTCGGCCGACGGCCGCTTCAGCTGGGAAGAGGTCGAGTGCATGGGCGCCTGCGCCAACGCCCCGATGGTCCAGATCGGCAAGGACTATTATGAGGATCTGACGGCCGAGCGGCTGCGCGCGATCCTCGCCGATTTCGCCGCCGGCCGGGTGCCGGCGCCCGGCCCCCAGAACGGCCGCTTCGCCGCCGAGCCGCGCTCGGGTCTGACGGCGCTGACGGCGCACGCGCAGGGCGGGCTAGCGGCCAACTACTCCGTGCAGGCGGCTGCCGATCTTGGCGATACCATCAAGCGCATCGACGGCACCGAGGTGCCGCTCGTGACCCCGTGGCTCGGCCCGGTGAAGAAGCCGCGCGCGCCGCGCAAGCCCAAGGCCGAGGCATGAGCGGCGCCAAGGATACCCGCGCGCACGCCGACGCCCGTCAGGGCCGGCTCGCGGCCCTCGTGATCGCGGGGGCGGGGCTCCTGTGGCTTGGCGCGCAATGGGCGGGGGGCTTTTACGGCTGGCCCGCGCGTTTCGTGTTCCTCTTCGATTTCGCGGCGCTCGCCGCCTTTGTCTTCGCACTCTCGATCGCCTGGCGCCTGTGGCGCCGGCGTCAGAACTGAGGGCCCCATGCTGACCGACAAGGATCGCATCTTCACGAACCTCTACGGGATGCACGACCGCAGCCTGAAGGGCGCGCGCGCCCGCGGCCACTGGGACGGCACGGCCGAGATCATCGCCCGCGGGCGCGACAAGATCATCGAGCAGGTCAAGGCCTCGGGGCTGCGCGGCCGCGGGGGTGCGGGGTTCCCGACGGGCCTCAAGTGGTCGTTCATGCCCAAGACCTCCGACGGGCGGCCCTGCTACCTTGTCGTCAATGCCGACGAATCCGAGCCCGGCACCTGCAAGGACCGCGAGATCATGCGCCACGACCCGCACACGCTGGTCGAGGGGTGCCTGATCGCCTCCTTCGCGATGGGGGCGCATGCGTGCTACATCTACATCCGCGGCGAATACATCCGCGAGCGCGAGGCGCTCCAGCGCGCGATCGACGAGGCCTATGAGGCGGGTCTGCTGGGCAAGAACGCCGCGAAATCGGGCTGGGACTTCGACCTCTACCTCCACCACGGCGCGGGCGCCTATATCTGTGGCGAGGAGACGGCGCTGCTCGAGAGCCTCGAGGGCAAGAAGGGCATGCCGCGGATGAAGCCGCCCTTCCCGGCGGGCTCGGGCCTCTATGGCTGCCCGACGACGGTCAACAACGTCGAGAGCATCGCGGTCGTCCCCACCATCCTGCGCCGCGGGCCCGAGTGGTTCGCGGGCTTCGGCCGGCCCAACAACACCGGCACCAAGATCTTCGCGATCTCGGGCCATGTCGCCAACCCCTGCGTGGTCGAGGAGGCGATGTCGATCCCGCTGCGCGAGCTCATCGAGCGGCATTGCGGCGGGGTGCGCGGGGGGTGGAAGAACCTCAAGGCCGTGATCCCGGGCGGCTCGTCGGTGCCGATGCTCCGGGCCGAGCAGTGCGACGATGCGATCATGGATTTCGACTGGCTGCGCGAGCAGCGCTCGGGCCTCGGCACGGCCGCCGTGATCGTGATGGACCAGTCGACCGATGTCATCAAGGCGATCTGGCGGCTCTCGAAGTTCTACAAGCACGAAAGCTGCGGCCAGTGCACGCCCTGCCGCGAGGGCACCGGCTGGATGACGCGCGTGATGGACCGCCTCGTGCGCGGCGAGGCCGAGATCGAGG
>JBIKVM010000107.1:0-9968 GCA_044356825.1 Limisphaerales bacterium | reverse complement strand
GCGGCGTCTGCGCGCGCCCTGGCCGCGGCCGCGCCGGTTCGACCGCAACCTCGTCGTCATCGGGGCCGGCGCGGCGGGGCTGGTCGCGGCCTACATGGCCGCGACGCTGCGCGCCCGCGTCACCCTCATCGAAGAGGCCGAGATGGGGGGCGATTGCCTCAATACCGGCTGCGTGCCGTCAAAGACGCTGATCCGCTCGGGCCGGGCGGCGGCCGAGGTGCGCCGGGCCGCCGATTTCGGGATCCGCGCCGGCACCCCCGAGACCGACTGGCCCGCCGTCACCGCCCGCATCCGCGCGGCCATCGCGGCGATCGCCCCGAACGACAGCGCCGAACGGTATCGCGGCCTCGGCGTCGAGGTGCTGGCGGGGCGGGCGCGCATCGCGGACCCCTGGCATGTCGAGGTCACGACCGAGGCGGGGATGCGCCGCCTCTCGACCCGGGCGATCGTCATCGCGACGGGGGCGGCGCCCGTGGTGCCGCCAATCCCGGGCCTCATCGATGTCGGCTGCCTGACCTCCGAGACGATCTGGACGCGGCTTGCCGATCCGGCCGGGCCGCCGCGGCGGCTCGCGATCCTCGGCGCCGGACCGATCGGATGCGAGCTCGCGCAGGCGCTGGCGCGGCTCGGCCTCGGGGTCGTGCTGATCGAGGCCGCACCCCGCATCCTGCCGCGCGAGGATGCCGAGGCGGCCGGCCTCGCCGCCGCGGCCCTTGCCGCCGACGGGGTCGAGATCCGCACGGGTGCGCGCGTCGCCTCGGTCGGCGGCCGGGCGGGCGATCTGCGGCTGATCCTTGCCGACGGCGCCGAGATCGCGGCCGAGGCGGTGCTGGCGGCGACGGGGCGGCGGGCGCGGCTGCAGGGCCTCGGGCTCGAGGCGCTCGGGATCGGGGCGGATGGACCGACCATCGAGACCGACGCCTTCATGCGCACGCTGCACCCCAACATCCTTGCCGCGGGCGATGTGGCGGGGCCCGCGCAGTTCACCCATGCGGCGGCGCAGCAGGGCTGGGGGGCGGCCGTCAACGCGCTGGTGGGCGGCATCGTGCCGGGGCTGCGGGGGCTGCGCGTGGCGGGCGCGACCATGCCCGCCGTCACCTTCACCGACCCCGAGATCGCGCGCGCCGGCCTCTCGGAGGAAGAGGCGCGCGCGCGCGGCATCGCGCATGAGGTGACACGCCACGATCTGGGCCATCTTGATCGCGCCATCGCCGACGGGGTCACGGCGGGTTTCGTCAAGGTCGTCACCGCCGGGCGGGGGGGGCGCATCCTCGGCGTCACCATCGTCGCGCCCCATGCGGGCGAGATGCTCGCGCCCTTCCTGCTCGCGATGCAGGCAGGCTTGGGGCTCGGGCGGATGCTCGCGACGGTGCTGCCCTATCCGACCTATGCCGAGGCCGGCAAGTTCGCCGCCGGCACCTGGCGCAAGGGCCGCACGAACCCGCGCGCGCTCGCGCTCGCCGGGGCCTTCAACCGCTGGCGGCGGGGAAGCGGGGATGGGGGCGGCGGGGATGATTGACGCGCGGATCGCGCCGCTTCAGGCGCGCGTCCTTGCCCCGGCGGCGCGGGCGCTCGCCGCGCGGGGGATCGGGGCGGATGCGATCACGCTCGCGGGCTTCGCGCTCGGGCTCGGCGGGGCGGCGGCGGCGGCGGCGGGCGCCTTCGGGGTGGCGCTGGCCCTCATCCTCCTCAACCGGGTGGCGGATGGGCTCGACGGGGCGGTGGCGCGCCTCGCGGGGCCGACGGACCGGGGCGCGTTCCTCGACATCGCGCTCGATTTCGTCTTTTACGCGGCCGTCCCGCTCGGCTTCGCGTTCCACGACCCGGGGGCGAACGCGCTGGCGGCGGCGGCGCTGCTTGCAGGCTTCATCGGCACGGGGTCGTCGTTTCTGGCGCATGCGACCCTGAGCGCGCGTCGGGGAATGGCGCCGAGGCGGGCGGGCAAGGGGATTTCCTATCTGGGCGGGCTGACCGAGGGGGCCGAGACGATCGCGCTTTTCGTCGCGATCTGCCTCTGGCCCGGGGCCTTCGCGACCCTCGCCTGGGGGTTTGCCGGGCTCTGCGCGCTGACGACGCTCGGCCGCTGGCGGGCGGGCTGGCGCGATTTCGGCTGATCCGTGCGGCGGGCGTGAGGGGCGCCCTTGCGGGGTGCGACGCCCTCTGGCACGCTCGACAGACGATTTCAGGGGGCCCGCATGTGCTGGGGCGTCGGCATTACCGCAGGGATGATCGCGGCCGGGGTGGGGGCGGCGGCCATCACGCACCGGCGCGGCGCGCCCTGGCCCGTGCCGCTGACGCTCGGCTTCTTCGCGGCGATGGAGGCGATCCAGCTTGCGGGCTACGGCGTCATCGACCAGTGCGGCACGCCCGCCAACCGCGCGGTGACGCTCTCGGCCGTGGCGCATATCGCGCTGCAGCCGATCGTCATCAACCTCTTTGCCATGGCGCTGCTGCACCCCGCCCTGCCCGCGCGCAGCCGGAGGCGGATCATCGCGGCGGCGACGGCGGCAAGCGCCGTCATCGTGCTGCAACTGCTGCCCATCGGGGCGTTCGGCCGCTGCGCCGAGGGCGTCGCGCTCTGCGCCGAGGCGCTCTGCACCCGGACGGGCACCTGGCATCAGGCGTGGGATGTGCCCTACAACGGGCTCCTCGTCCCGCTCGAGGCCGCACTCGGCACCCGCATGGGGTTCCCGAGCTACATGATCGCGGTGTTCCTGCTGCCGGCGCTCTATGGCGCGTGGCGTTTCGCGGCGCTGAACTTCGTCGCGGGGCCGGTGCTGTCGTTCGCGCTGACGACCGACCCGAACGAGGGGCCGGCGATCTGGTGCCTGTTCTCGATCCCGATCATCGCGCTCGCGCTGTCGACCCGGGCGCGCCGGCCCTTCATGGTCGGCGCGCCGGAGCGGGGCTGAGGCGGCTCAGTTCCCGCCGTCGAGGATCCGGCGCGCGATGACCTGCGCCTGGATCTCGGCCGCGCCCTCGAAGATGTTGAGGATGCGCGCATCGCAGAGCACGCGGCTGATCTGGTATTCGAGCGCGAAGCCGTTGCCGCCGTGGATCTGGAGCGCATTGTCCGCCGCCGCCCAGGCCACCCGCGCGCCGAGGAGTTTCGCCATCCCGGCCTCGAGGTCGCAGCGCTTGCCGCTGTCCTTCTGATGGGCCGAGTAATAGGTGAGCTGCCGCGCGATCATGATCTCGGCCGCCATCATCGCGATCTTGTCGGAGACGCGCGGGAAGGCGATCAGCGGCTTGCCGAACTGCTTGCGGTCCTCGCCATAGCGCAGCCCGAGGTCGAGCGCGTTCTGCGCGACCCCGATCGCGCGCGCCGCCGTCTGGATGCGCGCCGATTCGAAGGTCTGCATCAGCTGGCGAAAGCCCTGCCCCTCGACCCCGCCAAGGAGGTTCTCGCCCCTGACCTCGAAGCCGTCGAAGGCAAGCTCATACTCCTTCATCCCGCGATAGCCGAGCACCTCGATCTCGCCCCCCGTCATGCCGGGGGTGGGGAAGGGTGCCGCGTCGGTGCCGGGGATCTTTTCGGCAAGGAACATCGACAGGCCGCGATAATCGGTCGTGGCCGGATCGGTGCGGGCGAGCAGCGTCATCACATGGGTGCGCGCGGCGTGGGTGATCCATGTCTTGTTGCCGGTGACGCGCCAGACGTCGCCCTCGCGCACCGCGCGGGTGCGCAGCGCGCCCAAGTCCGAGCCCGTGTTCGGTTCGGTAAAGACCGCCGTCGGCAGGATCTCGCCCGAGGCGAGCCGCGGCAGCCAGCCGCGCTTTTGCGCCTCGGTCCCGCCGCAGAGGATAAGCTCGGCCGCGATCTCGGTCCGGGTGCCGAGGCTGCCGACGCCGATGTAGCCGCGCGAAAGCTCCTCGGAGACGACGACCATCGCGGTCTTGGGCATGCCGAGCCCGCCGTATTCCTCGGGGATCGTCAGGCCGAAGACGCCAAGCTCGGCCAGCGCGCCGATCGTCTCCATCGGGATCAGCTCGTCCGCGAGGTGCCAGCCATGGGCGTGGGGGGCCACCTCTTCGTCGGCGAAGCGGCGGAACTGGGTGCGGATCATCTCCATCTCGTCGTCGAGCCCGCTCGCGCCATAGGTCGCGGCCCCCGCCGCCGCGCGGATGAGCGCGACAAGGCGCGCGCGCGCCGCACCCGTGTTCCCGCCCTCGAGCAGCGCCGCGACCGGCGCCTCGGCCGCGAAGGCCGCCATCTCGGCGGCACTTGCGCCGAGGTCGCGCAGGCGCACGACCTCGCCCTGGTTCATCGGGATGCCGCCCGCGATCTGCGCGAGGTATTCGCCCGCCCCGATCTGGAGGATCAGCGCCTCCATCTCGCCGAACTGCCCGGCCTCGGCCAGACGGTCGGCCCACGCCGACATCTGGTTGACCGACTCGGCATAGGTCGCGAGCCAGGCAAGCCCGTGCGCCGCCGACTGGCGCGCCTCGAGCAGCGCGGGGTCGATCCGGCCCGCGGGGGCGACATCGGCGCGCAGCCGCTCGGTCGCGCGCGCAAGCAACGCGCCGACCGGGGCGCAGGCCGCGCGGACATGGTCGCGCAGACCGTCGAGGGCGGGGGAGAGATCGGCGAGGGACTGTCCGTCGTGGGGCATGGCGCGGGCTCCTGAAGATCGGTGCGGGCTTAGGATGTTTGCAACCGCAGCGCAATAATAATTCGTTCGCACCGCATTTCCAGCACGAAAATGACTATCGCGTTTTGGCGGTGCAGAAGGCGCCGAAACGCGCTACGACCCCTCCCAATCGCGACGACGAGGACGGAGATGGAGGCGATATCTGCGGGCTTGCCGCTCTGGGCGGTGGCGATGGCCTTCGGGGTCACCTTTGCCGCGGGCTTCGTGAAGGGCGCGATCGGCTTTGCGATGCCGCTCATCATGATCTCGGCCTTCGGGTCGTTCATGCCGCCCCAAACAGCGCTCGCGGCGCTGATTCTGCCCACGGTGGTGACGAATGTCTCGCAGGCGCTGCGGCAGGGACCGGCGGCGGCGTGGCGGTCGGTCCTGACCTATCGGCGGCTGATCGGGATGATCGTGATCTTCATCATCGTCTCGGCCCAGTTCGTGCGTGTCATCCCCGAGGCTCTGATGCTCGGGCTTCTGGGCGTGCCGGTGGTGCTGTTCGCGGGCGTCCAGCTTGCCGGCCGCAGCCTCGCGCTGAGGCTCGAGCACCGGCGGCGCGCCGAATATGCGCTCGGCATCGTGGGCGGGCTCTATGGCGGGATCTCGGGCGTCTGGGGGCCGCCGGTGCTGATCTACCTGCTCTCGATCGGGGCGGACAAGCAGGAGACGGTGCGCGTGCAGGGCGTCGTGTTTCTGATCGGGGCGGTGATCCTGACAGCGGCGCATATGCAATCGGGCATTCTGAACGCAGCGACCGTACCGCTCTCGGCCGCGCTGATCGTGCCGGCGATGGCGGGCATGGGGGCGGGCTTCTGGCTGCAGGACCGGCTCGATCCCGCGCGCTTCCGCCGCTGGACGCTGATCCTTCTGCTCCTCACGGGCCTCAACCTCCTGCGCGGCGCGCTCGGGTTCTGAATCAGACCGACAGGCGCATCCCTTGCGTGCCGCGCTCGCGGTAGGGGGTGGTGTTGTATTGCGCGCGATAGCACTTGGAGAAATGCGAGGGGCTCGCGAAGCCACAGGCAAGCGCCACGTTGATCACGCTCATGTCCGTCTGCATGAGCAGGTTGCGCGCCTTCTGCAGCCGCAGTTCCATGTAGTAGCGCTTGGGGCTGCGGTTGAGGTAGCGGCGGAAGAGCCGCTCGAGCTGGCGGGTCGACATGCCGACATCCTCGGCCAGATCCGAGGGGCTGACGGGCTCTTCGATCGCGGCCTCCATCATCTGGATGACCTGCGCGAGCTTGGGGTGGCGCACCCCGATGCGCGTCGGAATCGACAGCCGCTGCGTGTCGCGGTCGGTGCGGATCGCCGAATAGATGAGCTGGTCGGCGACGGCGTTCGCCAGATCCTCGCCATGATCGTTGGCGATGAGCTTGAGCATGAGGTCGATCGAGGAGGTTCCGCCCGCAGTCGAAAGACGATTGCCGTCGATCACGAAAACCGATTTCGACAGCGTGACCTCGGCGAACTCCTCCGAGAAGCCGTCCTGGTTTTCCCAATGGATCGTGGCCTTGCGCCCGTCGAGCAGCCCGGCCTTGGCAAGCGCGTACGAGCCTGTGCACAGCCCCCCCACGGCGACGCCGCGGCGTGCCTCGCGGCGCAGCCAGTTCAGGATCGCGCGGGTGGTGGCCTTCTGCACATCGACTCCGCCGCAGACAAGGATCGTGTCCTCGCGGTCGATGTCCTCGAGCCCCAGATCGAGCCGGAACGAGGCGCCGTTCGAGCACGACACGCTCTCGCCGCCCTCGCCCGCGAGCAACCATTGATAGAGCGTGCGCCCCGACATGCGGTTGGCGATCCGGAGAGGTTCGATTGCCCCTGCGAAAGAAAGCATCGTGAAGCGGTCGAGCAGCAGGAAGACGAAGCGTTTCGGCGCGGCCTCGGAGCCTGGCGAAGCGACCCGCCGTTGGGAGAAAGTCATGTTGCGACCCGAAAGCGTCGTTTCCGGTGCATCGATACAGGTTCTGATTGCGTTCGCAAGGGGTGACGCTTGGGCGCAGGCGGTTGGCAGGCGTAACGGAACACCCTATAGAAGCGCCAGGCGCAACTTTGGCGGACGGATGGCACGATGACGACGGCATGGACAAAATCGGACTGGCGCAACAGGCCGCGGGTGCAGATGCCCGACTATCCCGATGCCGCAGCGCTCGCGGCGACCGAGGCGCAGCTTGCCAAGTATCCCCCCCTGGTCTTTGCCGGCGAGGCGCGACGGCTCAAGCGCGCGCTGGCCGATGTCGCGTCCGGGCGGGCGTTCCTGCTGCAGGGCGGCGACTGCGCCGAGAGCTTCGCCGAATTCTCGGCCGACAACATCCGCGACACCTTCCGCGTCATGCTCCAGATGGCCGTGGTGCTGACCTGGGGCGCGAAGGTGCCGGTGGTGAAAGTCGGGCGCATGGCGGGCCAGTTCGCCAAGCCGCGCTCGGCGGCGACCGAAGTCGCGGGCGGGGTGGAATTGCCCTCGTACCGCGGGGACATCATCAACGGCTTCGACTTCACCCCCGAGGCGCGCATTCCCGATCCGGGCCGGATGCTGCAGGCCTACACGCAAGCAGCCGCGACGCTCAACCTCCTGCGCGCCTTCTCGACGGGCGGGTTTGCCGACATCAACCGCGTCCACGCCTGGACACTGGGCTTTGCCGATCAGGACAAGGCCGAGCGCTATCGCGCGATTTCGACCCAGATTTCGGACGCGCTCGACTTCATGGCGGCGGCCGGGGTGAACGCCCAGACCGCGCCGAGCCTCGGGCAGGTCGAGTTCTACACGAGCCACGAGGCACTCCTTCTCGAGTATGAAGAGGCCCTCTGCCGGATCGACTCGACGACCGGCCTGCCGGTGGCGGGATCGGGCCACATGATCTGGATCGGCGACCGCACGCGCCAGCCCGACGGCGCGCATGTCGCCTTCTGCGAGGGTGTGCAGAACCCCATCGGCCTCAAGTGCGGCCCCTCGCTTTCGTCCGACGACCTCAAGCGGCTGATGGAGCGACTGAACCCCGCCAACGAGCCGGGGCGGCTCACCCTCATCGCGCGTTTCGGTGCGGGCAAGGTCGGCGAGCATCTGCCGCGCCTGATCCGTGTCGTGCGCGAGGCGGGGGCCGAAGTGGTCTGGTCGTGCGACCCGATGCACGGCAACACCATCAAGTCCGCGAGCGGCTACAAGACGCGCCCGTTCGAGAGCGTGCTGCGCGAGGTACGCGAGTTTTTCGAGATCCACCGCGCCGAGGGCTCGATCCCAGGTGGTGTCCACTTCGAGATGACCGGCAAGGATGTCACCGAATGCACGGGCGGGCTGCGTGCCGTCAGCGACGAGGACCTGTCGGACCGCTACCACACAGCTTGCGACCCCCGCCTGAACGCGAGCCAGGCGCTCGAGCTGGCCTTCCTCGTTGCCGAGGCGCTGTCGGCGGACGGGGCGCGCAAGCTCGCGGCGACGCGCTGACGGCAGGGGAGATGCGGCAGGGCGAGGGATGATCACCGACGCCCTGCTGAACGGGCTGCCGCTGCCGGTCGTGGTCATCGACGCGGATGCGCGGATCGCGCGGATGAACGCGGGCGCCATCGGCCTCTTCGGGCAGGCGGGGCTCGGCCGCCACTACATGGCGGCACTGCGCCAGCCCGAGGTCGCTGCACTGATCGACCGGGTCATCGGCGGTGGCTCGGGGGGCGAGGCGCGGCTCGTGCTGACAGGACCCTCGCGCGATTCGATCTTCCGCGTCCACGTCGCCGCGCTCGGGGGCCAGGGCGCGAGCCTTGCCTTCGAGGACATCAGCGACATCGAATATGCAGGGGCGATCCGGCGCGATTTCGTGGCGAATGTCAGCCACGAACTGCGCACCCCCCTCACCGCCCTTCTGGGATTCATCGAAACGCTGAAGGGACCCGCGCGCGATGATTCCGCCGCGCGGGTGCGGTTTCTCGACATCATGGAGCGCGAGGCGCTGCGGATGAACCGGCTGGTCGGCGATCTGCTCTCTCTGAGCCGGGTCGAGGCCGAGGAGCGCGTGCGCCCCTCGGAGGCGGTCGAGATCGGCCCCCTCGTCGCCAGCGTCGTCACCACCCTGCGCGGGCTTGCCGCCGAGGCGCGGGTGAGCGTGACGCTCGACTGCCCGCCCGACCTGCCGTCTATCCCGGCAGATCACGACCAGATCACGCAGGTGCTGCACAACCTTATCGAGAACGCGGTGAAGTACGGCGGTTCGGGCGGCGAGGTCCGGGTCGAGTTGCGCCACGAGGCACATTCCATCCCGCTGCGTGGCCCCGCCGTCAGCGTCGCCGTCATCGACCACGGCGAAGGCATCGACCCCATCCACCTGCCGCGCCTGACCGAACGCTTCTACCGGGTGGACAGCCACCGCTCGCGCGAGAAGGGAGGAACCGGCCTCGGGCTTGCGATCGTCAAGCACATCGTGAACCGCCACCGCGGCCGGTTGCGGATCGACAGCACCCCGGGCGAGGGCAGCCGCTTCGAGGTGCTGCTGCCGGTCCTCCCCGGCCGTTAACACGGCATGGCGGCGGGGGTTGGCAACTCCGCCGGCTTGCGTGTAGGAATGACCCGGATTGCAGGGCGGCGCGGCCGCTGGCGGAGGTCCGAGTGTCGAATCCCGACAGTTTCATCGACGAGGTATCCGAGGAACTGCGGCGCGATCGTGCGCTGCGGATCCTTCGACGCTTCGGCTGGATCGGCGTGCTCGCCGTCGTGCTCATCGTCGGGGGCGCCTCCTGGCGCGAATATGACAGGGCGCGCGACGCGGCCGCAGCAGAGGCGTTCGGGGACGCACTCTATTCCGCGGCCGAAGCGGCGGATGGATCAGCCTTCATCGGGCTCGGCACGACTCCGGCGCAGCAGGCGCTTGCGGCCCTGCTCGCCACCACGGATGCCGCGGCGACAGCAGATCCCGCGCGGCGCGATGCGATCCTTGCGGCCCTCGCAGCCGCAGCGTCCGACCCGACGCTTGATCCGGTCTGGAGCGATCTGGCTGCGCTGCGCCGTGCGCTGATCGCAGGCGTGGACGGATCGCTCGACGCGGCAGCGCGCGAGGCGGCACTCGAACCGCTCGCGGTTCCCGGCCGTCCCTACCGCACGCTCGCCGAAGAGCATCTGGCGCTTATCGCTCTCGAACGCGGGGACCAGGCCGGTGCGCTCGCGCGCCTCAGGACGCTTTCCGACGATGCAGAGACACCCGAAGGCCAGCGCCGGCGTCTGGCGCGCCTGATCGAGGCCCTCGCCCCCGCGGGCGGCGAGGGGGGCTGATGGCCGCGAGCATGTCCGCGCGTCTGGCTGCCTGCGCCGCAATGGCACTGGTCGTTCTGGCCGGTTGCGCCGAGCAGGAA
>JBIKVM010000283.1:0-2742 GCA_044356825.1 Limisphaerales bacterium | reverse complement strand
TCGCGCAGATGAGACCGGCCTGCTCCCTTGACGGGGGGCGGGAATCCCCCTAAGGCACGGCGTCCCGCTGGGGCAGCGGCCTTTGGCCGCAGTGTTGTGAAAAAAGGTTCTGGCGCTACGGAACCGCAACGAAAAGGAAGACATCACGTGGCACGTATTGCCGGCGTAAACATCCCGACTGCCAAGCGGGTGGCCATCGCCCTTACCTACATCACCGGAATTGGTCCGACCTCGGCGCTGAAGATCTGCGACGCGCTCGGGATCGCCGTGCAGCGCCGGGTCAATGATCTGAGCGACGCAGAGATCCTCGCGATCCGCGAGCACATCGATGCCAACTACACCGTCGAGGGCGACCTGCGGCGCGAGGTTTCGACCAACATCAAGCGTCTGATGGACCTTGGTTGCTATCGCGGTCTGCGCCACCGCCGGAACCTGCCGGTCCGCGGCCAGCGCACCCATACCAACGCGCGCACCCGCAAGGGCCCTGCGAAGCCGATCGCCGGCAAGAAGAAATAAGGGGACGCACCGATGGCACGCGATAACACCCGCACCAAGCGCAAGGAACGTAAGAACATCGCCACCGGCGTGGCGCATGTGAATTCGTCCTTCAACAACACCAAAATTCTCATCTCCGACGTCCAGGGCAACGCCATCGCGTGGTCCTCGGCCGGCACGATGGGCTTCAAGGGCTCGCGCAAGTCCACGCCCTATGCGGCGCAGATGGCTGCCGAGGATGCTGGCCGCAAGGCGCAGGAGCACGGCATGCGCACGATCGAGGTCGAGGTTCAGGGCCCGGGTTCGGGCCGCGAATCGGCACTGCGTGCGCTCGCCTCGGTTGGCTTCACGATCACCGCCATCCGCGACGTGACGCCGATTGCCCACAACGGCTGCCGTCCGCCCAAGCGCCGGCGCGTCTGACCGATCGCGACACACTGCCGGCCTGCGCCGTATCGCGCAGGCCGGCGCGATGATTCTGTTCCTCGGGCGTCTGCGACTACGGGACATGGGTTGCGGACAGGTATGGAGGCAAGAGCATGATCCACAAGAACTGGCAGGACATCATCAAGCCGCAGCAGCTTCAGGTGAAGCCCGGTGCTGACCCCGCGCGCATGGGGACGGTGATAGCCGAGCCGCTTGAGCGTGGCTTCGGCCTGACGCTTGGCAACGCGCTGCGGCGGGTGCTGCTTTCGTCGATCCAGGGGGCGGCGATCACCAGCGTGCAGATCGACAACGTCCTGCACGAGTTCTCATCGATCACAGGCGTGCGCGAGGATGTCACCGACATCGTGCTCAACCTCAAGGGTGTCGCGATCCGCATGGATGTGGACGGACCGAAGCGCGTCACCATCAGCGCGAAGGGCCCTGGCGTCGTGACGGCTGGCGACATCGCAACTACGGGCGGGATTGAGGTTCTGAACAAGGATCAGGTGATCTGCCACCTCGATGACGGCGCCGAAGTTTACATGGAACTCATGGTCAACACCGGCAAGGGCTATGTGGCGGCCGACAAGAACCGCCCCGAGGATGCACCGATCGGCCTTATCCCGATCGACGCGATCTATTCGCCTGTCCGCAAGGTCAGCTACGAGGTTACCCCGACCCGCGAGGGGCAGGTGCTTGACTATGACAAGCTGACGATGAAGATCGAGACGGACGGCTCGCTCAGCCCGGAGGATGCTGTGGCCTATGCAGCCCGCATCCTGCAGGACCAGCTCAGGATCTTCGTGAACTTCGAAGAGCCCGAGAGCGCCGCGCGCGGCGAAGCCGACGAGGGGCTGGAGTTCAATCCGCTCCTGCTCAAGAAGGTTGACGAGCTCGAACTGTCGGTCCGCTCGGCCAACTGCCTCAAGAACGACAACATCGTCTATATCGGCGACCTCATCCAGAAGACCGAGGCCGAAATGCTGCGGACCCCGAACTTCGGGCGCAAGTCGCTGAACGAGATCAAGGAAGTGCTCTCGGCCATGGGCCTGCACCTCGGCATGGAGGTCGAGGACTGGCCGCCGGAGAACATCGAGGATCTGGCCAAGCGCTTCGAGGACCAGTTCTGACCCCGGGCAATCCCGCCCCAACAAAGGCGGCGTTCACGCAGGCGCCGCCACCAAAACACGAAACGGATAGGAGAGACCCATGCGTCACGCCAGCGGCTATCGCCGCCTCAACCGCACGCACGAGCACCGCAAGGCGCTTTTCGCCAACATGGCCGGCAGCCTGATCGAGCACGAGCAGATCCGCACAACGCTCCCCAAGGCCAAGGAACTGCGCCCGATCATCGAAAAGCTGATCACGCTCGCCAAGCGGGGCGATCTGCACGCCCGCCGCATGGCGGCCGCGCAACTCAAGCAAGACAGCCATGTGAAGAAGCTCTTCGATGAGATCGGGCCGCGCTATCAGTCGCGCGCCGGCGGCTATTCCCGCGTGCTGAAGGCGGGCTTCCGCTATGGCGACATGGCGCCCATGGCCATCATCGAACTCGTGGATCGCAATGCCGACGCCAAGGGCGCGGCGGACCGTGCCCGCGCCGAGGCGTCCGAGGCGACCGAGGACTGAGGCAGACCGGGGGGCGCGCGCCGCCCCCCTTCACCCCGCGGGGTGGAAGAAATCGTGGATCGTGCGCGCCATGGCCTCCGAGATGCCGGGGGCGGCCATCAGATCCTGCAGGCCCGCCCGCGACACCGCCTTGGCGCTGCCGAAATGCGCGAGCAGCGCGCGCTTGCGCGCCGCCCCCACCCCCGGAATGTC
>JBIKVM010000106.1:0-9987 GCA_044356825.1 Limisphaerales bacterium | reverse complement strand
GTTAAGATCTCTTCCTTCGGGACATTCTCGGTGCGCAGCAAGAATGCCCGCATGGGACGCAACCCGAAGACCGGAGAGGAAGTGCCGATCACGCCCCGCCGCGTGCTGACCTTCCGACCCTCCCATGTCCTAAAGGCCCGCGTTGCAGGCAGCAAGCCGTGACCGCACGCCCCGCTTCAGGCAAGAGCCCCGATGCCTTTCGCACCATCGGGGAAGTGGCCGAGTCGCTCGACCTGCCGACCCATGTCCTGCGCTTCTGGGAAAGCCGTTTCCCGCAGATCAGGCCGGTCAAGGGGGCGGGCAGCCGGCGCTATTACCGCCCGGCGGATGTCGCGCTCATCACCGTGCTGCGGCATCTTCTGCATGAGGAAGGACTCTCGATCCGCGCGGTTCAGCAGATGCTGCGCGATCAGGGCGTGAAGCAGGTGGCAGCGATGGCGGCAACGATTCCCTCCGAAGTCCGGCAGGCTGCCGAGGTGGTGGATCCGGTTCCGGCCGCCCCGTCACCGGCTGTCGCCTCAGTGCCGATCGCGCCGCCCGCGCCGTTGCGGCCATCGGGCGAAGGAAAGGTCGTGACCCTGCCGCGGCGCCGACCGGCGCCGCCACCGGTCGATGCCGCGCAACTCCTGCTGCCGGGGTTCGAGGATGCCCAACCATCAGTGCCCGCGCGGACGGCTGCGAACACCGACCCGGTGAAACCCGACATCGGCGTTCTCTATGCCCGGCTTCTTGCCCTGCGCGAGAGGCTGGCGCGCGCCGGCTGAGGGCCTCGGCCGCACGCACATCGCAATCTGGAAAAAGAAGCGGCGGCTCCGGGGAGGACGGAGCCGCCGCGAGCGCGAACGGTCCGGGGAGGAGACGGACCTTTCGAACGCTGTCGGGCAGGCCATTCCGCGCATCGCACCCGGGGTCTGAGTTGCGGCGAGGGACACCGCGACCTTGGACGCAACTGGATGTTGCCTGCCGTCGTGACCAACATGGGTCGCTCATCACATCCGAACAAGGGTCGGCGGATGCAATGCTGCCTTGCAGCAAGCAAATGGCTTGATCGCACAAAAATCAACCGGTTCCGCGTTACCGCGCCGCAGCGAAAGGCGCCATGCCGACTGTGCAGGGGGCGTCAGGGGTGGCGTCAGGGCCGCCTACCCAGATTTCCCGCATTTTTCCACATTTTCCCGTTGACTCCCATGCAATCCCATGAGAGAAACATCCCATACCAAAGGCGGGCAGACCACACGGGGCAGAGATCCCGGACTTGAGGCAGGTTTCACAGGCTCCCGCTGCACGAACAGACTTCCGGCGCGCCCTCTGGCACCCCCCAAGGACGGCGCGACCGGGACCCGATGACGGGGCGAGGGCGGCGGATCGGGCGAAGGCGCGCGGTCCGCCGTTTCCGTTCAGGGGGTGATCGGCCCGCGAGGGCGAAGCGAAGGCGCAGGGAAGGCGGGCGTGTACTTTCACGGCGAATTCACCCAGAGGGTTGACGCCAAGGGCCGCGTCTCGATCCCGGCCGACTTCCGCAGGGTGCTCGAACAGGGCGATCCCGACTGGCACGAGGGCCTCAGGCCGCGCGTGCGCATCGTCTGGGGCGACCCGCGCCGGCGTTTTCTCGAATGCTTCACCGAGGCCGCGATCCGGGGCGTCGAGGCGCAGATCGCCGCGCTGCCGCGCGGCTCGGCCCGCCGGCGGCTGCTCGAACAGGTGATGATCGCAGGCTCGGACAGCGCCGAGGTCGATCCCGACGGGCGCATCGTCCTCAACCAGCGCCTGCGCGAGCGTATCGGCCTGCCCGAGACGGGGGACGCGCTCTTTGCCGGGGCGCTCGATACCTTTCAGATCTGGCTGCCCGAGGCCTATGAGGCCGACAAGGCGCAGCGCTTCGCCGCGGCCTTTGCCGAGTTGCCGGCCGATGCCGATGTGCTGACGCTCCTCGATCCGCCGTCCGAGGGGGGGTGAGATGGGCATGATGGCGCCCCCGCCCCATATCCCCGTGCTGATCGGACCGCTGATCGCGGCGGTGGCGCCCGTGCGCGGCACCTGGGTCGATGGCACCTTCGGGGCGGGCGGATATGCGCGCGCACTCATCGAGGCCGGCGCGGCGCGCGTCATCGGCATCGACCGCGATCCGCACGCACTCGCGCTCGCGGCGGGCTGGGCGGGCGCGCTCGGCGATCGGCTGACGCTCGTGCAAGGGAATTTCGCCGATCTCGACACGCTCGCGGGCGGTCCGGTCGATGGGGTGGTGCTCGATCTGGGGGTGTCGTCGATGCAGATCGACGAGGCCGCGCGCGGGTTCTCCTTCCTGCGCGACGGGCCGCTCGACATGCGGATGGGCGCCGAGGGCCCGACGGCGGCCGACATCGTGAACCGCGCGCCCGAGGCCGCGATCGCCGACATCCTCTATCACTACGGCGAAGAGCACGCCGCGCGGCGCATCGCGCGCGCGATCGTCGCCGCGCGCGCCGTGGCGCCGATCGAGACGACGCGGGCGCTGGCCGAGATCGTGGCGGGCTGCCTGCCCCGGCCCAAGCCCGGCCAGAGCCACCCCGCGACGCGCAGCTTCCAGGCGCTGCGCATCGCCGTCAACGCCGAGTTCGAATCCCTGGTCGCGGGGCTGGCGGCGGCCGAGCGCGCGCTGCGCCCGGGCGGGCTGCTGGCCGTCGTGACGTTCCATTCGCTCGAGGATCGCATCGTCAAGCGCTTCATCGCCGAGGCCGCCGACCCCTCGGGCGGGCAGAGCCGCCACATGCCGGGCGCCGCCCCCGCCCCCGCGCGGTTCGAGGCGGTGACGCGGCGCGCCATCGCCCCCGACGCGGCCGAGGTCGCGGCCAATCCGCGCGCGCGCTCGGCCCATCTGCGGGTGGCGCGCCGCACCTCGGCACCGCCCTCGGCGCCCGATCCGCGCGCGCTCGGCGTCCCGGCGCTGCCCGACCATCCCGCCGGCCGCGCCGCCGCGCGCGGCAGGGGGCGCTGATGCGCACGCTCCTCATCCTGCTGGCCGGGTTCGGGGTGCTGACGCTGGCCTTCTGGGCCTATCGCGAGAATTATGCGACCCAGCAGGCGCTGCGCGAGGTCAAGGCGCTTCAGCGCGAGGTCGCCGCCCTGCGCGAGGCGATCGCGGTCAACCGCGCCGAATGGGCCTATCTCAACCGTCCCGACCGCCTCGCCGAATTGGTCGTCGCCAATGTCGGGGCGCTGCCGCTCTTTGCGATCTCCCCCGAGCAGTTCGCCGCCCTCTCGAACCTGCCGCTACCCTCGCTGGCGCCGGAGGCCGAGGTCGGGGCAGAAACCCCCGCGGAGGAGCCCTGATGCGCACACCGCTGCGGCCCCTTGCCCGCATCCTCAAGGCGCGCGCCGAGGGCGAGAACCCCGACCGGATCGAGGCCGAGAACATCCGCCGCCGGCACGAGGACGCGCGCGAACACCACCGCGCCGTCGCGGCACGGCGGCTGTTGTATCTGACCGTCGGCTTTTGCGTGTTCTTCTCGGTCATCGGGGTGCGCATGGGACTGCTGGCGGCGACCGTTCCGGTCGAGACAGGCACCACCGCGACACGGGCCGAGATCCAGGCCCAGAGGGCTGACATCGTCGACCGGCAGGGCCGGGTTCTGGCGACGAATCTCGTGACCCACGCCCTCTATGCCCATCCGCGCGACATGATCGACCCGATCGGCAGTGCCCGGGCGCTGGCCGCGATCTTTCCCGACCTCGATGCCGACACGCTGGCCCGCCAGTTCACCTCGGGGCGCAGCTTCGTCTGGGTGCGCCGCACCCTCTCGCCCGAGCAGCGCCAGCAGGTGCACGAGATCGGCGAGCCGGGCCTCCTCTTCGGCGCGCGCGAGATGCGGCTTTATCCCAACGGGCGGATTGCGGCGCATGTGCTGGGCGGGGCGTCCTTCGGGCAGGAGGGGGTCGATTCGGCCGAGGTCATCGGCACGGCCGGGATCGAGCGCGCGCTCGACCAGCGGCTGCGCGATCCGGCGCTGCTCGGCCTGCCGCTGCAACTCTCGATCGACCTGTCGGTGCAGGCGGCGCTGACCGAGACGCTCGAGGCGGGCATGCAACTCATGAACGCCAAGGGTGCCGCCGCCCTCGTGATGGATGCGCGGACGGGCGAGATCCTCGCCATGGTCTCGCTGCCCGACTTTGACCCCAATGACCGGCCAAACCCGCGCGTGACGGGCGATCCGGGCGACAGCCCGCTCTTCAACCGCGCGCTGCAGGGGGTCTATGAACTCGGCTCGGTGATGAAGGTCTTTCCGGTGGCGCAGGCGCTCGAACTCGGCCTGGTCGAGCCCGAGACGGTCATGGACGTCAAGGGCCCGATCCGTGCCGGGGCCGCGACGGTGCGCGACCATCCGCTGACACCGCGCGTCCTGACGGTCGCGGGCATCATCGCCAAGAGCTCGAACGTCGGGACGGTGAAACTCGCGACCCAGATCGGCCACGGCCCGCAAGAGGAATTCCTGCGCCGCCTCGGCTTCTTCGCGCCCGTGCCCCTCGAACTCAGCGAGGCGCCGGGCGCGCGCCCCCTCGTGCCCGCGAAATGGTCCGACACCACCGCCGCGACCGTCGCCTACGGCCACGGGATCTCGGCCAATCTCGTGCACCTCGCAGCAGCCTATGGCGGAATCGTGAACGGGGGTCAGCGCGTCACCCCCACGCTCTTGCGCCGCGATGATCCCGCGCTGGGCGAGAGGCTGATTTCTCCCGAGACGTCGGCCCGGATGCGCGGGATCTTGCGCTCGACCGTCACGCAAGGCACCGCCCGGCAGGCCGAGGTCGCGGGCTATTACCTCGGCGGCAAGACCGGGACGGCCGAAAAGCCCAGCCGGGGCGGCGGCTATGTCGATGACAAGGTGGTCGCGACCTTTGCCGGCGCCTTTCCGATGACCGACCCGCGCTATGTCCTCGTCGTATCGCTCGACGAGGCCGAGGATACGACCGGCACCGAGGCCCGCCGCACCGCGGGCTGGACGACGGTGCCCGTCGTGCAGGTGGTCCTGCGCCGCATCGGCCCGTTGCTCGGGGTCAGGCCCGAGCCCGAGCCGGCGGAAACCGTCCTTGCCGATTACCCCGTCCTCAGCGAATAGGGGCCGGGCACGGATGGGGCACGATCACGGAGGCTGGAGTGGCTGAGCGGGCGCGCGCGCATCTGGCCGATCTCGGACTCGGGACGGGCCACGGCGGCATCACGGTCTCGGGCATTGCCACCGAAAGCCGCGCGGTCCGGCCGGGGATGCTGTTCGCCGCGCTGCCCGGCACGCGCGTGCATGGCGCGCGCTTCGCGGCCGAGGCCGCGGCGGCTGGCGCGACGGCGATCCTGACCGATGCGGCAGGGGCGTCGCTGGCGCGCGCGGCGCTCGGCGGGCACCCCGATGTGGCGCTGATCGTGGTCGAGGATGCGCGCGCCGCGCTTGCCCATGCGGCCGCGATCTGGTTCGGCGCCCAGCCCGGGGTGATGGCGGCGGTGACGGGGACGAACGGCAAGACGTCGGTCGCAAGTTTCACCCGCCAGATCTGGACGGTGCTCGGCCATGCGGCGATCAACCTCGGCACGACCGGGGTCGAGGGCGCGTGGTCGGCCCCCTCGCGCCACACCACACCCGACGCGCTGACGCTCGCCCGCCTGCTGGCCGAGGCCGCGGCGGCGGGTGTGACCCATGGCTGCATGGAGGCGTCCTCCCACGGGCTCGACCAGCGCAGGCTCGAGGGCGTGCGCCTGATGGCCGCGGGATTTACCAACCTCACGCGCGATCACCTCGACTATCACGCGGACGAGGACGCCTATTTCGAGGCCAAGGCGGGCCTTTTCGGCCGCGTCCTGCCCGAGGGGGCGACGGCGGTGCTGAACCTCGACGATCCGCGGGGGCGGATCCTTGCCGCCCGCGCCCGCGACCGGGGCCAGCGCGTGATCGGGACGGGTGAGGCCGCGGCGGCCGATCTGCGCCTCGCCGGTCAGCGCCACGACGCGACGGGGCAGGAGGTGCGCCTCCTCTGGCAGGGGCAGGCGCGGCAGGTCCGGCTGAACCTCGTGGGCGGATTTCAGGCCGCGAATGTCGCGGTGGCGGCGGGCCTTGCCATCGCCTGCGGCGATGCGCCCGAGGCGGTGTTCGATGCCCTGCCGCGGCTCCAGACCGTGCGCGGGCGGATGCAGAAGGCCGCGACGCGGGCGAACGGCGCGGCGGTCTTCGTCGATTACGCCCACACGCCCGACGCCATCGCGACCGCCCTCGCCGCGCTGCGCCCGCATGTGATGGGGCGGATCGTGATCGTCCTCGGCGCGGGCGGCGACCGCGACCGGGGCAAGCGGCCGCTCATGGGCGCGGCGGCGGCGGCGGGGGCGGATGCGGTGATCGTGACGGACGACAATCCGCGGACCGAGGACGCGGCCGCGATCCGGGCCGAGCTGCGCGCGGGCTGCCCCGCGGCGGCCGAGGTCGGCGACCGGGCCGAGGCGATCCTGCGCGGGGTGGCGATGCTCGGGGCGGGGGATGCGCTGCTGATCGCCGGCAAGGGCCACGAGACGGGGCAGGAGATCATGGGGCAGGTCTATCCCTTCGACGATGCCGAGCAGGCGTCGATGGCGGTCGCGGCGCTCGAGGGGCGGGGGGTATGAGCGTGCTCTGGACCTCGGCCGAGGCCGAAGCCGCGACGGGCGGGCGCGCGACGCGCCCCTTCGCCGCCAGCGGCGTCTCGATCGACAGCCGCAGCATCGCGCCGGGCGATCTGTTCGTCGCGCTCAGCGCGCAGCGCGACGGGCATGATTTCGTGGCCGATGCGCTCGCCCGCGGTGCCTCGGCGGCGATGGTCGCGCGGGTGCCGCCCGGGGTGGCGGCCGATGCGCCGCTCCTCATCGTGCCCGAGGTGCTCGCGGCCCTCACGGCACTTGGCGCGGCGGGGCGGGCACGCTCGGGGGCGCGCGTCATCGCCGTGACGGGGTCGGTCGGCAAGACCTCGACCAAGGAGATGCTGCGCACCGTTCTGGCGGGTCAGGGCCGGGTGCACGCCGCCGAGGCGAGCTTCAACAACCATTGGGGCGTGCCGCTGACGCTCGCGCGTCTGCCGCGTGAGGCCGATTTCGCGGTCGTCGAGATCGGCATGAACCACCCGGGCGAGATCGCGCCCCTCGCCATCCTGACCCGGCCGCACGCGATCATGATCACGACGATCGCGGCCGCCCATCTCGAGGCCTTCGGCAGCCTCGAGAAGATCGCCGTCGAGAAGGCCTCGATCTGCGCAGGGCTCGCCCCGGGGGGGCTGGCCGTGCTGCCCGAGGGGCTGGCGCAGACGCCGATCCTGATCGCGCGCGCCCATATCGCAAGGGCGCGGATCGTGACCTTCGGCGATGCCCCCCGCGCCGACTGGCGGATCGAGGCGCTCCGTCCCGCCCCGGGCGCGACGGTGGCCGAGGCGCGCACGCCGGGCGGCGGCATCCTCTTCAAGGTGATGACGCCCGCGCGGCACTTCGCACAGAACGCGCTCGGGGTGCTGGCGCTGGTGGCGGGGCTCGGGCTCGATCCGGCGCTGGCGGTTGCGGATCTAGCGCGCTGGCAACCGCCGCGGGGGCGCGGCAACCGGCTGCGCGTGCTGCTCGATCCCGTGGACGAGCGGCAATCCTTCGACCTCATCGACGACGCCTACAACGCCAATCCCGCCTCGATGGCCGCCGCACTCGAGGTGCTGGCGCAATCGGCGCCGCGCGACGGGCTGGGGCGGATCGCGCGCGGCCGGCGGATCGCGGTGCTGGGCGACATGCTCGAACTCGGGCCCGAGGCGGCGGCGCTCCACCGCGCGATCGCCGATCTGCCGGCGCTTGGGGTGATCGACACCGTGCATTGCGCGGGGCCGCTGATGGCGGCGCTCTGGCAGGCGCTGCCCGAGGGGCGGCGCGGCGAATGGGCCGAGGACGCGGCCGGGCTTGCCGCGCGGGCGCACCACCTGATCGATGCGGGCGACGTGGTGCTCGTGAAGGGGTCGAAGGGCTCGCGCGTCTCGGCGGTGGCCGAGGCGCTGGCGCGGCTGGGCGAAGCGCGGGCCGCGGACGGCCCGACCGGGGGGGAATGATGCTCTATTGGCTGACCGAATTCTCGCAGGGGGGCGATCTGTTCAACCTCTTTCGCTACATCACCTTCCGGGCTGGGGGTGCGTTCTTCACCGCGCTGATCTTCGGCTTCGTCTTCGGCCGGCCGCTGATCGAGGCGCTGCGCAAGCGCCAGAAGAAGGGCCAGCCCATCCGCGAGGACGGGCCGCAGGGCCATTTCGCCAAGGCGGGCACGCCGACCATGGGCGGGCTTCTGATCCTCTCGGCGCTCGTCGTCTCGACCCTGCTCTGGGCGCGGCTCTCGAGCCCCTATGTCTGGATCGTGCTGGGCGTCACGCTCGCCTTCGGGCTGATCGGGTTCGCCGACGATTTCGCCAAGGTCACCAAGATGAACACCCGCGGCGTCTCGGGCCGGGTGCGGATGGGCCTCGGGATCCTCGTCGCGCTCCTTGCCTCATGGGCTGCGGCGCAGGGCCAGCCGGACGCGCTCGGCTTTCACCTCGCGGTGCCGCTCTTCAAGGATGTGCTGCTGAACCTCGGCCTGTTCTTCCTGCCCTTCGGGGTGCTGGTGATCGTGGGTTCAGCAAATGCGGTGAACCTGACCGACGGCCTCGACGGGCTCGCGATCATGCCGGTGATGATCGCGGCGGCGGCGCTCGGGATCATCGCCTATGCCGTAGGGAACTTCAATTTCGCCAACTATCTCGGCGTCCATTTCGTGCCGGGGACGGGCGAACTGTTGATCTTCGTTGCCGCCCTCATCGGCGGGGGGCTCGGGTTTCTGTGGTACAATGCCCCGCCCGCGGCAGTGTTCATGGGCGACACGGGCAGCCTCGCGCTTGGGGGCGCGCTCGGCGCGATCGCGGTCTGCACCAAGCACGAGATCGTGCTCGCGATCGTGGGCGGGCTCTTCGTGGTCGAGGCGCTCTCGGTCATCATCCAGGTCTTCTACTTCAAGCGCACCGGGCGGCGGGTGTTCCTGATGGCGCCGATCCACCATCACTTCGAGAAGAAGGGCTGGGCCGAGCCGCAGATCGTGATCCGCTTCTGGATCATCTCGCTCATCCTCGCGCTGATCGGGCTTGCGACGCTCAAGGTCCGATAGGGCGGGTTTGACAAGGGCGCGCGGGTTCTTCATGGGTGCGCGCGCAATCCGCAGGCGGGATCCGGGCTGATGCAGCTTTACCTTCCGATCGCCGAAGTCTCGATCAACGCCTTCATCCTGCTGGGGCTCGGCGGGATGGTGGGCTTGCTGTCGGGCATCTTCGGGGTGGGGGGCGGGTTCCTCATCACGCCGCTCCTGATGTTCATCGGCATTCCTCCGGCGGTGGCGGTGGCGACGGGCGCCAATCAGGTGGTGGCGGCCTCGATCTCGGGCGTGCTGTCGCAGATGCGCCGCAAGGGCGTCGACTTCCGCATGGGGGGCGTGCTGCTCGGGGGCGGGATCGTGGGCGCGTCCGCCGGGATCTGGGTGTTCGACGTGCTGCGCCGGGCAGGGCAGGTGGACCTGCTCGTGCAGCTTTCCTATGTCGTCTTCCTCGGCCTCATCGGCGCGCTCATGTTCCAGGAGAGCCTGCGTGCGATCCGCCGCAGCAGCAAGGGCGAAGGACCGCGCCGCGCGCATCAGCACCTGATCGTCCATCGCTTGCCGCTCAAGATGAAGTTCCGCGCCTCAGGCCTTTACATCAGCGTCATCCCGCCTGTCGTGGTCGGGGCCTCAGTGGGCTTTCTTGCCGCCGTGATGGGGGTGGGGGGCGGGTTCATCATGGTTCCCGCAATGATCTATCTGCTCGGGATGCCGACGCGGGTCGTGATTGGCACCTCGCTCTTCCAGATCATCTTCGTGACCGGCTTCTCGACGGTCATGCACGCCTACACGAGCCAGTCGGTCGATATCTTGCTCGCGCTCGTGCTCATCATCGGGGGGGTGATCGGGGCGCAGA